>JAYTVL010000289.1:0-5349 GCA_043744075.1 Pirellula sp.
GCCGGAACGCGCTAGCGTCCGGTTCTTTGCCGTAAACCGTGGGCTAGCGCCCTGCGGCTGATATTGCTTGACAAATTCGCAGTAAATCAACAGCCAGCTTGACTGGCAGGAAGCAAAGTTTGGCAACCAGAATGCGTCCCCACGGTCGCAACTACCCCATTCCCCCATCGACCCGCCGCTTTTGGCGGCGGGTCGATGGGGAAATGGGAGTTCTAAGCATGGATACGATCTGGTTACCAAACTTCTCACCCGCAAGGCAAGCTTGCGGGAGTCGCAAGTCAAAGATGTAGGGTATAAACAGGCTGGAAGCCTATTCTACGTCGTCCTCGATCAAGCTTGCGTTTCGCCCGAAAGCGCCAAGCAAGTCTTGAGCGGCAAGTGCCCCCGACCTCAGCGCCCCCTCCATTGTGGCCGGCCACTGAGTCGCAGTCCAATCGCCAGCCAGCCAGATTTTTCTATTTCGCAATACGCTACAATTTGGGCGATTTGCGTTGTGGCCGGCGGTGACGGAGAAAACTGCATTAGGATCGGTCACGACTCGGCCTCGTAACAAGGTTGCAACGGATGCCTCAGGGAAAATTTCTGCCAGGTCTTGCTTCACCATTTTGAGAATCACGTCGCCATCACCCGTCGGCAAAGTACGTGAAGCGCTTATCACGATTTGGTAGTAGTGTTCCCTCGTACGGTTGGACATCCCCGCTGAGGATTCAACCTGAAGCGACTCTGGTGCTGGAAAAACCCATTGGCACAATCGATTAACAAGAATCGCATGCGGTTCTTTAAGCCAGGAACGGTCCCACCACGTGTGAATTCCGGTAATTGGAGAGGATTCCAATAGCGACGCTTCTTGAACGCTGGGCAATGCTTCTCTAGGCAGGATTTCCGATACCTTGTTCCACGGAACTGCGCAAACAACGGCGTCGTACAATTCTGCGGAATTTCCAGTCTCGCCATGAAACTTCAATTGAAATGAATTCGATTGGATTTTGACAATGCAGTCGACGATCTTCCCTAAGCGAATCTTTACTCCCAGTTTCAGAAGTTTTGCCGAAACACATTCGACCAACAATTCAGAGAGCGGACGGTTCGGCACAAGCAAATGAAATGCATTGCGATGGGAGGCGAAACCATCGATCAATACCTTGTGGACTGCCGTCAACGACACGCGATCGACTTGCTCACCGAGCGCGCTGACCAATATCGTACACCAAAAGTTTTGAATACATCGTTCGTTTTGACCGTTGGCTCGTAACCAATCGATAGCCAATTCGGCTGGTGAGATGTTGTCACGACGAAGTGCTTTCAATCGAAGTAAAGAAACGCCAATTCGTATCCGATCCAATAGCTCCAATTGCGGCCAGCGACAAAGAAGACCTAAAAGATGCATTGGTACTGGCAGAGGCCAGGCTGTTACTCGAATACGTTTTCCTTGAGACGATACAAAATGGAGAGCGTCCTGCTCGGTCCAATACGGAGACTGGTCTGTATCCTCAATCCATTGCTTCAGAGTTGAGCAGCAGTTCATTCCAATGTGTTGGCAGTAGTCGACCGACTGTCGGGATTCTGCGTCAACGAACGAGCCGACTCTGCCACCTATGCGGTGCTTGGACTCAAGCAACGAAACACGGCATCCGTGGCGAGCAAGATGCATAGCTGCGTTGATACCGGCCAAGCCAGAACCAATAACTGCAACGCGAAGTCCGCCTGCCGGCCAATCATGATGAGCAAAGTTTGAATCGCTAGGTATGGGCTGTTTTTTGGTTGAGATAAGTCTTTTGAAAGCGGGAGTGAATAGGTGTTGGCCAACAAGCTGCCAATTATTTGCTTTGGTTAACCGAACGCGCGTTTGCCAAACCAACTCAGGCGCATTTTCGATCATCGATAACAACTGTCGGTATGAATGCCAAATCAATGAGAACATTCGTTGGCTGTCGAGTGAAATAGAATCAGCTACTTGCCACCCACTCTCGTACATAGCTTTAGCTCTTTCGATCTGCAACCGAATCATTCCGCGCCAGTCTCCGAGCTCGTCGAGTGCAAATAACGTCGGTTTGGCTTGTAGACCAATCCAATGCATAGTATCGATTCCGAATCGAGCGAACTCGTCCTCGGGCAAGTAGTTTCGGTTTCGCAGACTATCCTCTGCAATATCGCGAAGGATGTTTGTCATTTGAAAAGCAACCCCGCAATCCAAAGCGGCTTGAGTCATCGCCGGAGAAGCGGGCTCGCCAATCGTCTTTGCCCAAATGGCTAGGCAAGCAATGCCCACGCTCGACGCTACACGATGGCAGTACACCTTTGTCTCATCCCAGTCTTTCATCCGAATCGGGGGATACGATTCTGAGGTGTTCTGCAAAGGAAACGCGGTGGCGTCGACAGAGTTCATTCGAACTCGGCAAGAGGGACCAACTTGAGATTGGGCAGCGTCTGTATTCACGCCACGCACGATATCGTGCAATGTTTCAAGCGGTATTGAATACTTGGAAACAGAATCAGCCAACGCTATCCTAATAGGTCCCAGGCCCACTGTTGAGGCATCGCTTGGCGCTGAAGTTGCCGAAAGAGAATCAAGCCAAAGGTGCCAAGCCTCTGCAGACCAGTTGTTCCCGATGACATTGCGAAATGTTTCATCGTCGGTCGCGTCATCTGCAAGTCTTGCAAAAGCATACAACGCTGTCATCGCATGGCGTCGATCTTGTCCAAGAAGAGCGAACGACCGAAAAAAGCTCGATCCACTCTTTCGAGCGATGGCTTCACATCGGGCATAAGAATCCAAAAGTGAACCTGTCATGCTTACGCGGTTTTCCTTGGAAGAATGCGATCACTAACATGGATTGAGCGTGGGAATAGAATCGAGTGAAGTAGCAACTTTAGTTTTTGATTCTTGGCGACTTCGATGGGTTGATCCCAGACGTTAAAATTAGAACGGACAATATTGTTCAAGATCGCAAGACCGCCACGAGCGAATAACTGAATATCTCGAGCCAACCAGCGAGGAGTTAATTGAACCAATGGTAGTCCTCGGACCAATTGCGTTCGAGCTGAATCGACCCAAACTCGTAAAGCCGAGCGAAGATTGTCCGTAGCTCGGCCCGCTAAGATTTCTGATTCTGTTATTTGAAATCGATCCCACATTTCGCGAGGTAAATAGATTCGTCCGGACAAAGCATCGTCTCGAATATCCTGACAGAAATTTGCGATTTGCAGGCCGGTACAAATTTGATCACTCAGTAGCAAAGCGTTTGAATCCTCAACGCGGGTCAGTTGCAGAAGAATGCGACCAACAGAATTGGCACTCCCCCGGCAGTATTCAAGAACTTCCTGGTGCGAACCATAGCGGGTTACACTTTGATCTTGCACGAAGGCGTCAAGCAAATGCTCGAAATGTTCGAGCGACAACGTCCTCTCACGGAGTGTTTCTTTGAGAGCGATAAAAACCGGGTGCGTTGCAACGCCGGAAAAACAGGCCCGCAACTCCTTCCGCCACCAGTTCAAAAGTTGTAGTGACTCGGCTGCATTCCCGATTTCGTCGGCCAAATCATCTGACCATCTACAGTAGGCGTAAATATTGTAAAAATCTTGTCGAAGGGACGCTGGCACGAGGAAACTCGCAACGGAAAAGTTCTCGTAATGGCTTAGAGCAAGCGATTTGCAGTATTTTCTTGCTTGGCCAACATCCATTGATGGAATGGATAAACCCGGTCCGAAATGCTTCAAATCCTCGGCAACGATTTTTTTGCCGGCTCGCAAGGAGTTGACGGGTGCAGAAATGGCTTCGCTTTGGGATGACATGTCGCTATGATAACGTGAAATTCAAAGAGCCTACTCTGACCTCGATGTCCCATGAAAATTATTCTTGCCGCTCCTCGCGGGTTTTGTGCTGGCGTCAATATGGCTGTCCAAAGTCTTGACCTAGCGCTTAAACATTTTGGCCCGCCAATTTACGTTTACCATGAGATTGTGCATAACCAACACGTAGTTCAAACGTTTCAAGGCAAAGGGGCCGTTTTCGTAAATACCCTCGAAGAAGTCCCTAGCGATTCGACGGTACTTTTTTCTGCACATGGAGTTTCCCCCGAAATTCGCCACATTGCCAAGGAACGTCGGCTCAATGCCATTGATGCGACCTGTCCGCTTGTAACGAAGGTGCATTTGGAAGCGATCAAATTTGCGAAAGAACACTACACGATTGTGTTGATTGGCCACGAGGGGCATGATGAAGTGATTGGGACAATGGGCGAAGCACCGGAAGCGATTGTGCTAGTCGAAGATGCCGATGGTGTCGAAGCACTCCAGTTTACATCCGAAACCAAGCTAGCATACTTGACACAAACGACGCTTAGTGTTGACGATGCAAATAGAATCATTCAGAGACTCAAGGAACGATTTCCTTGGATCATCGGACCGCCCAAGGAAGACATTTGCTATGCAACGCAAAACCGACAAGAAGCCGTTAGAATTCTTTGCCAACAAGCGGATGTGGTCATTGTTCTCGGAAGTCAGAACAGCAGCAACTCTCAACGACTTCGCGAACTTGCACAAGAATTTGATCGTCCTTCTTACTTAGCCGATGGACCGCAAGATCTTAAGGAAGAGTATTTTCATGGAGTAGAATCTGTATTGATTACGGCCGGGGCGAGTGCACCCGAGATGGTTGTTCAAAATACGATTCAGTGGCTAAAGGACAAATTCAACGCTTCGGTCGAAGAACAGGAAGTGCGTAAAGAAGAGGTGTACTTTCCATTGCCAAAAGTTTTAAGAACGTTGACGACCAATCCATGAGCGATTCCGCAGATGTACTCAAAAGCAAGAATGCAGAACGCGACAAAACCGCTGACAAGTTGGCTGCAACTCAACCAATTCTGTCTTCGTCGATTTGCCTAAAATGTGTTAGTCATAGAACTGTCGTTTCGGGAAAGCGATCTGTCTTTATTCTCTGCAATTCAGATAACACACCATCCAACTGGCCAAAGTACCCTGGTCAGCCAATGAAGCTTTGTCGTTTTTTCTGCTCTAATAAATTTTAGGGTCCGTGCAAAAGTGGCATGGCGTCTCGCCCATGAAATCACGCGCGAGACGCCCGTGCCACGCAAGCACCAACTCTTATTGTCAATCTGGACAAAGCACTAGCGCGGATTATTCACAACCCGATGCGTAAGCGAGGGACCAGCAACAAAATCCCTCGCTTACGCATCGGTTACGAAAAACAGTCTGCATTTACACTGCTTTTCGCAGCATTACCTTACAACGAAAACTGGATAGCCAATGAATAATCCGAGCTAATATTTAGGGTTTGATAGTAGTGGACGAGGCGACGAGTCCCTGCGATTTGCGTCGCATACGGGACTC
>JAYTVL010000290.1:0-5326 GCA_043744075.1 Pirellula sp.
CATCCTCATCCACTTCCATGTGAACAGTGACAATTTCTCTTCCAAGTAGTGGCTCAATTTTTCTAAGCAAACCCGGGGCAATTTTCCAGAGCGACATAGTTAATTCCTCGTTTTAACGGTATCGCGACTTCTGAATCGTCCATCGAATCGAGACTAAGCAGTTAGTTTTCCGAAAGTTCGACATTGTCCACGGCATTCCATTCGTATTCAGATTGGCCAGTCGGCCCATCTGACACGAGATAGTCATCGTTGATTTGGATTGCATAACTACCACAATCGTTCCATTTGCCATCGGCTTGCCACCACCGTACCAACGGCTCTACTTCCGTTTGTTCGTACATTTCGCTGTCTCCATGATTCGGTATCTTTCCTCATGCGGTCAATCCACATGCGTGTGATACAGGTGCCAGCTGATGGTTAGTTGAGTCGTGCTGCGTGCGCGAACCCAAAGGGCCCTTGGAGCAGTTGGAATATGCCAAAAATCACATCGCCCCGTAACGCATTCCGATCCGTCATTTGCTCGAGGTACTTGTCGTCCACTGCCTGACCAAACATGCGCCTAGGGCTGAATAAATCGGCCGGCGGATCGTCCAGCAACTTCTGTAGATTGAGCCCTTGATTTTGATTGACGTGAAAAGGATTGAAGGCCTTAATCCAGGCATCTGGTAACAATCGCTCTCCCTTGAGTAGTCCTTCCAATTGCACCATCATTTCCAACCAGCCGTTGATTAGCCTATCGTTGAATGGCAGCAGAAGCTGATCAGTCTGTTTGGGATGCGCTAGCCATTCGTAGTCATCGTCGGTTTCTTTTCGAATGTGCAACCATGTTTCTGGGTTCAATTCGCATACAGCCAGGAGATGTAGACGCATACGCCGTAGCCGCGGGGCGTCGACAATTCTAGGATTAACCGACCAAATACTTATAATTGTAGGCTGATTCGCATATTCCTGCCGCGACTCCACTTTTGGAAAAACTCCGGCCACCGCTTGCTTGAACACGGCCTCAAGGTCCAATGCCCGGTAGCAATCCACTAAAGCGGAAAGTAGATGACAGTATGCCCGCAGCCAAGCGACGTCCCCACGGTCGAAGTGTACACGAAAGTCCGAATTGGCAATGGCGAACATTGGCCGCCCGCCATTCAGCTTGGAAAGAATGTTGAGAAGGGTCGTCTCATCCTTGCCCGTCCCTGCAAAGTCAAAGGTGATTTTCGCCAATCGCAGCCGCAGCTTGACGTCGTCGTCCTTGATCATGGCCAAAGTCGCCTCAGCCCTGCCCAGTCCGGCTTCGAACGCATCCAACACCTGTCCCAATGCCTCGTAAGTAATCGTTGACGGAGATTCGTTCTTAGGAATGGGCAATCTCAAAAACGGCATGGATGCGTTCTCCGATACAGCTCCATATTTGTGAAGCGCCTTGCCCAAATTCTCAACCGCCCGCACAAACTGCATTACCCCCAGCCCAAACCGAGCTTCATCGTCTGCCGGGTTGGCGTTCAAGACAAGCTGCAAACTCATCTCGCCGTCCGCGAAACGGCCATCGAGTAAGAACCGCTCGGAGAGTGGCGGCGGCGATGAAGGCGCAGTGGAGGGTCTCATTCGAATAAGAGAGACCAGCATTTTTTCGATAGCTAGGGGATCAAATCCGTTGCTCGTAGTTAATGCAGTAAGTTGTTGCGCAATTTCCTCGCGATCAGTCTGCGACACTCGGAAATCGGGTAAGAGTTGGGCAGCAAATTGCATCTTAGCTGCCGTTTGCGATTGCCAATTGAAAAGCAACATCAGACCTTCACCATGGTCGATGGAATCGACCAATCGTTTCGCGGTTTCAACAACTTCTAACCGGACTCTTTCCGACCCACCTGAGGTTGCCCACGTGTTGGAAAGCCAGTCATACGCAAACTGCCGACGTACGCCTTTCAAAGCCGAAATTTCTCGTATCCAAATGGCCACCTTTATTTGCCGATCCGGCTTTTCGCCCTCTTGCCCATTCAGGATGGCGGGTTGGAGAAGCCTGTCGAAAGCCATTTCACCATGCCTACCCGGCAAAGCCGAAACTTCTCGTAACCAAGTGACCACTTCTGCCAATCGCTCATTGTGTTCACCCACTCGAGCGTTCACCATATCGGTCTCTAAAAGCCGGTCAAATGCCATCTCACCATGCCTACCCGGCAAAGCCGAAACTTCTCGTAACCAAGTAACGCCTTCCAAAAACCGTTCCTCCTTGCTGGCTGTTTTACCGTTGATGATGGCAGAAGTGTAGATTCGAAAGACTTGCTCCCAAGTGTCTTCATTCACAGTCGCTGCTTCAAGGATTGGTCTCGCGAGATCTTCTCTTCCGTCAAGACTCTCGAGCAATAGAGTCCCTGCGTCATGGCCGTCGAAGAGAAACTGCTTGGTAATCGACTTGCCGTCGATGAAAGTGGAGTTCAGTAGTTTTTGTCCAAGATCCTTGCCAACGCGATTTCTTAAAAACTGGACAATCAAATTTACTTTTTTCTTCGAATCGGTGACGATGCCCTCGAACTGACGAATAACGAACTCAGGTGACTGGGATTCTCGGCGTCGGAAATAAGCGTCAACGATTTTGGCGAGGCGTCTATCCTCCGTGGCGGAGAGATTCTGTAAAAGTGGGATTAGGTCAACCAGCATGCCCCTTGAAGGTTGTTCGCCCGGTTTCGCTTCGATGAAAAGGATCGCTCGTTCTGCGGCGATCGATAGCAGAAAATCCTTTGAATCTGTTTTTTGTAAATCGCTGTTTTCCGTTGACATAACTTGCTTGAGCGCAGGAACTGCAGCCTTTGAGGCAGGTCCGATTTTCTGGAGAGCATCTATCATTGCCAGCCTGTAGCTCTGCGGCTCGTATGGATCGTTAATGAGTTTCGATAGAAGTGGAACAGCAGCGGCAGCGTCGCTACCAAGGTTGCCCAAAATGACCATCGCGTCGTGTCGATTTATGGGCATTCGCGATTCGTATTTAAGGTGCTCATACCCTTTGCCAGTGAGCCTTGGAACTACAGGAGTGATGGAGCGTACAAGTTCCGCGACTTGAGTGGCAGAATCTGTGCCTTGTATCAATACAATTGAAAGAAGGGCAATCAATGAAACGTGCATGTCATTGCTTTCGCTACGCTGAAAGAGAGTTGTGCATCACATAAATTGGCGGGTCTTGATCCGCACTATCAAGGATCAAATCAAGGCATGTAACGTGCTCTTTACGGCAAAATGCACGTTGCTTTTTCATTTTGTCTTGCAGTTCCCAATGTCACGTTTGAAATCTAGTGCATCGATCTCAACCGATATGCGCTCATACATTGCTACGACCCACCCCGGGCTGGAGCTTCTTCGAACTATAACAAGTTTTTGCGCGCGGGAAAATGATAGACCCAATGGATTGCTGGGTTTTTGAGAATTGAAAATCGTGCCGTTTGGTCCCTGGTCGCAACCCTCTTCGAAATGTAAGGACTTGAATTGGTTCGCAGGATTATTCGCTAGCCCCTCAACTGTGGAAATGTCGTCGATTGCGGGGGAGTTAGTTGACGAGCTGGCGTTGGAGGTAGGCCATGTGCACAGGGATGTGCGGCTAGCATCTTCCCAAGCCGCCAGCTTCCCATCCACATGTGGACATAGCCTTAGCCAGCAGATGCCGCTTCCACAGGTTGGACAGCGGCAGGATTCCCGAATTCGGCAGGATGCGAGGCTAGTTCGATCTTGTCTTATTATTTATCCTTCCGAAAAAATGGGTCTTTACTGCCGATTTCGTTTCCGTAGTTGCCTGACTCTACCAAAGTCACTACTCCGTCTTTATCGACATCCGCTGCATCGAAATGCATGAGGAGCCGATCAGTGCGATGTGGTTTTTGTATGATAAAAAGCGACATTTCATCCCGTGTCAGAATGCCGTCTCGATTATGGTCCGCCGCCGCCCAAGCCGAGCTAGGACCCCAAGGCTGAACAACGAAGACAAGAAGTCCAAACCCAATTAGCAAAATTGTGGTTGTTGCCATCAGCCAATTTAAGCCATTCGAGCAAAAGCGGCGTTCCTTGTGGTCAGTCCGCATAGTATTTGTATCTTCGATCATAGCTCAACTTTCAATTCATACGTGGATTTTAAAGGCAAGGTGCGTCGGCGATACCCTTCGTCAGCAAGGATACCGTCCGAACCTTAATCCATGATGAAGACTATTTTTGAGAGTATGTGGACAGGTCGTACTCTTGCAGGATCGGACTAGTAGCAACCTAGCGTCTACAGCTTCCACAGGTTGGACTGAGGCTGGATGTCCTTCGGCAAATTTCCGGACGGAAGCGAAGAGTTCCTAAAAAATGATTGACCTTTCAGCTACCAACCGCCAGGATATGCCGAACGTTTCGCAAGAATTTGCTGACGTCGGCATACTATATGTTCGATCACGCGATGTCATGTATCGCTATTCAAGTACAAATTTTCCGATGGAGTGTCAGCATGTTTCCGTGTCCTCATTGCGGCAAGACGATCGACGTAGGACCTCCAGCAAAGATACCATGGTGGCAATACGATATTGGAGGACCACGCGCGTCTCTGGGTTGTGGTACGCTGATACTTATTGCTATCATCGTCGCAATGTTCTCGCGGAGCGGATCTGAAGACATTGTTCGCGCCCTAAGAAAAGACCTACAATTGTTGGAACAGAAAATCGATCGAATCGAGGCGAAACCAAATGCCATTAATCCGCCTGTTCTTGAGCAACTCAATCGATGATCGATGCCATCGAACAAATAATAAAGGATTGAATTTTGCGTCGTTGTTCCAGGGACGTACGTAAACGTCCGCTTCCCACCGACAAGCACCTGCGATTTCCACAGGGTTGTGCCTAGCTGCTAGCACATCAACTGTGGAAGTGTCGTTCGCCTATGGCTTGCCTCCTTGTGTAAGCATCCGCTTCCATGCAACAAGCTAGAGCGGGAGAGAGTCGATTTCACCGCTGCGGAAAAGCGACGGATCCACGAAAAGACTGGGGATAAACGAAGAAAGGCTGGAGCCATGACAGCACCAGCCTCTTCGTTTACTTGTACATCGCTCGGAGGCCGGGTGACAAACAAAGGTGTCAGGAGTCATTGTTTGATAGGGGACGGACTCGTGGACGTAGCGTCGATTCGAGGTCAAGGCGACGGGCTGTCGATTCAACCCATGGCTTCATCGGCTCGCTTAGGTCTAGGCATCCAAGCATTCTACCACAACCCATTTTCCAAAACAATGACTATCGCGGTAGGGACGGCCATTGCTGGCCGCCCCCCGCACAGATCCGTACGTGCGGAACTACCGCATACGGCTCTTACCTTGGATGTTGAC
>JAYTVL010000291.1:0-5325 GCA_043744075.1 Pirellula sp.
GAGAGCCGTATGCGGGAGAACCGCCTGTACGGTTCGGAGGGAGGGGAGCCGCAACTCAATGCGGCTTTCCTACCCCTATCTTTCTTCGGATTCAAAAAAATCACAGCCTCTCAGAGCGATAGCAATGGGCGTGGATTTGCGGTGCAGTGCAATTGACACTTCACACTCCCTTCGTGCCTCAGAGCGTGCCACCCTATTTAAAGGTAGATTTCAAGCTGCCCCTCGCCTTAGATCGAAGAATGTCGAAGCTTCATGCAAACGGTTCTGACTTTTTTAGAAACTGAGGTTTTCGAGTTTTTCCATTTGGGTTGTCCAAGCGGCAGCTCCTGCCAGCAATGGAAATAGCGCCAATGCCCCGGTCCCCTCACCTAACCGCATGTTCCATTTAAGCATTGGAGCCAGCTTTAGCCTCGAATGCATTTGAGCATGCGCCGGCTCTTCGGCTTCATGTGCAGCGATCATTTGCTTAGACACTTCTGGATAGATATGTTGGGCTATCAATGCTCCGGCGGTCGCAATCATGCCATCGACTAGGATGGTCTGCTGTTGCTTAGCGCACTGAACAAAGAAGCCGGCAATCGCTACTATCTCAAAGCCACCCACAGATGCAATCGCCGCTTCGTCAATCGCTTGACCGCAGCGTTCCACGACTCGTTCGGTTACTATTTGCACTGCCGACCGTTTTTTTTCTAGAGACTGACTACTTGCCCCTGCACCATTCCCCACAGCATGTTCCAACGGTACGTCTGCAAGCAGTATCGCTATACAGCTTGCCGAAGTCGTGTTACCGATTCCCATATCACCCGCGATGACAACTCTTGCACCTCGCAGCAACGTCTTTTTTGCTTCATCCTCACCGACGGACAGCGCTTCGCGAAACTCGGCGACGGTCATCGCGGATTCCCTCAACATATTCTTCGTTCCGGGCGCAATTCTTCGGACTGAAAGTCTTGGATGGGTTATTCGAGGCGGAGTGACTGAGCCAACGTCTACGATGCGATAGTCCAGACCATAAAGTTGAGCGAGCACAGCCGAGGCCGATTTGCCTAGTGCAATCTGTTCGATCATGACGGTGGTTACCATCGATGGCCACAGGGTCACTCCAGATTCGACAACACCATGATCGGCTGCAAAAACAACCAATTCCGCAGGCCGAACGACCGGCTGCAACGACTGCTGAACAAGGCAAAGGCGTTCGGCTAGCGTCTCCCACTGGCCAAGCGAACCTTGAGGCTTTATTAGCTGATCCAAGTGAGTTCGGATCTCGTTCAAATGAACCATTTATGTTTCTTTTCTGTGCAGAACGTTGATATAAACATAGCACACATGCACAAGTTTCAAACACAACCTGTTTTACCGCGTGCCCATCGGCCGCGTTTTACTGGCGAAAGCGCGGGGCGATGCGGCGATGCCTCATCATTGACTTTGCTCCCCTCGCCCCTTTTTAGGGGAGAGGGGCTGGGGATGAGGAGTTTTGCACTGTGATTTGATTTGATTTGATTTTTGATCGTGGATTGAATGATCGACTCGTTCCACAAAGTATAACAGAACACTGAACCGGAGGCTTGCAACTCTGAGCTCCACCCCTCACCCCCCGACCCCCTCTCCTCTAAGGGGCGAGGGGGAGAAATCGCAATACTATCGCGCAAATCCTTTGAAATTTCGATTCTAGTATGCCCTGAAATGTGGGTAAAGATGAGGGGCGATGCCCACGCGATTAAACGAAGAAACTATGCATCGGTGCTTTTGTGTAGCTCGGCACTCCGTGCGAGACAAACGGCGCGGAGCACCGTTCTACACTATGGTACCGTGAATCGTCGAAATGCTGCTGGCAAAAACCGGATCAAGTCGAGCGCAAGTGTGCTTGGTGTTCCTATTTCCTCATGGGCCAGATCTCCAGCGAGTCCATGTAGATGAGCGCCGAATCGAGCTGCATCCATCCCATTCATTCCTTGACAGATTAGCGCCGCAATGATCCCGGTTAAACAATCGCCGCTGCCACCAACTGCCATACTTGCATTGCCTGTCGCATTGGTAAACGATTCTTCGCCGTTCGTAATCAAGGATTGATTGCCTTTGAGTAAAACAATGCACTTGGTGCGAGCTGCCAAATCGTGGGCGGCTACGATCTGTCCCGCTCTATCTTTTGCTTTTACACCACTCAGACGTTCCCATTCACCTGGATGTGGCGTTAGGATTCGCATCCGACGGGCGGGTGGAGCTATGCCTCGAACCATTTCATTCCAAATTTTGGATTCGCTCAGCGCATTCAACCCATCGGCGTCTACTAACAGTGATCCGTCGAATTCTTCAAATAGGTGCGCCACAACTTCATCCGAAGCCTTGCTTCGCCCAAGCCCAGGGCCAACTGCAACGCAATTCGAACGTTCTAAATGGCTTGAAATCTCAATTTCGGCCAGGGAATTCAATCTTCCGTTTGAATCGCACGACAACGGCAAGGTCATGTAATGGGGGTCAAAGGAAGCGACGATTGGAACACTACATTGAGGAATTCCAAGTGTTACCAAACCCGCTCCTGCACGCAAGCTAGCCATTCCGGCGATCGAAATTGCGCCGGTCATACCTGTTGCACCTCCAATGAGTAGCGCGTGACCGAATGAGCCCTTGTGTGCGGCTGTTGCTCGCGGTGGAAGTTTCGGAAGCTGATGGTTGGTCATTGCGACTTGTTTAACCCGCGAAGCGGCTTGCGTGCCAAGTGGCGCCTCCTTGTGTTAGGGGTGGTTTTTGAACTTCGCATAGATTCACGACAAATATTGCGTCATTCTACGCAGAGTTAATGATCATGGAGTGGCAAAATGACATTGGCGAATACAATCTTACTAATCAAAAAGCGATTCTAACATTCCTTTCACTTTGAAACTCGACGAAAAATGCAAGTCGCGGACCTTTCCATTCCTGATCCAGCCATTGTTCTCGACCTTCTCGAAGCATTCAGAAGATCGAAAACCATGTTTGCCGCTGTTGAACTGGGTGTGTTTGATGCGCTCAAGTCTCCAAAGCAATTGAACGAACTTATTGTTGAACTTCATTGCGATCGTGTTGCGCTGATGACTCTGTTGGATAGTTGTGTCGCATTCGGTTTACTCACACGCAGCAATGAGCAGTATGTTAACACCCCCGTGTCGGCGGCCTACCTGACGCAAGACAGTCCACGTCGCATGACGGGATACATTCATTACTCGAACCGTGTTATGTGGCAGATGTGGGCCAATCTCGAGGACGCAGTGCGTGAAGGCTCCAATCGATGGAAACAAACGTTTGATTTTGATGGCCCAATCTTTTCGCACTTCTTTCGTACCGACGACGCGATGCAAGAATTTCTTATGGGGATGCATGGTTTTGGCATGATCACTTCACCCCACGTCGTCAACGCTTTCGATCTGAGTCGATTCCAAGTTATGGCTGATTTGGGCGGTGCGACGGGGCACTTGGCTATTGCTGCTTGCCAACGCTATTCTAACATGAGAGGCGTTGTTGTTGATCTTCCGCATGCGTTGGATTTGGCCAAGAATACAGTCGCAAGATCCGGAGTTTCCGATCGAATAGAAGTGATTGGGGGCGATTTTTTTCATGATGACTTGCCGAAAGCGGACCTCTACGCGCTCGGAAGAATTGTACATGACTGGAGTGAACCAAAGATTCGAGTATTGCTTAAACGAATCTTGAATGCATTGCCATCAGGCGGAGGACTATTGATTGGCGAAAAGATTCTTTGGGAGGATCGTACAGGACCTCGCTGGGCATTGATGCAAAGCCTCAACATGATTGTCTGCACCGAGGGACGTGAACGCACACTTTCAGAATATGCGTCACTGTTGAAGGACGCTGGATTCAATTCCGTGGAAGGATTTCGAACTCTGGTTCCTTTGGATGCGATCCTGGCAGTTAAGTCTTAGCGACGGTTTCTCGACGCCGCTCGCTAACATCGCGGGAAGTTGCTTTCAAGCTGCGGCTTATTTATGACGAGGAATTGAAAAAGTTAAAATGAGAATTGGAAAATGCAAAATTTGGCGGTGGAAGTAAGTCTACTGTTGATTGGGTTTTTGTTGATTGCCTTTGGCTGTGACAATTGATTTTCCAACGATGTTGCAGAGTTGTTGAACTTCATCGAGCAATGGAGTCATTCGCTCTTCCAGATCTTCACCTCTTCGATCCAAAACCATTACTCTAGTCTAGAGTGTAGCGTTAGTTAAGTAAGTACACGTCAACACCACTTCCATCCCTTACATTTTGCATTTTCCAATTCTCATTTTAACTTTTTCAATAATCTGTCGCATGCGCGTCGTCAGGTGTCGATTATTAGTAGGGAAGTGAATAATGCTTTCGAAACCAAAATTGAGTACTTTTCGGATGAAAGCAAGCAATCCAACGAAAGCCACGCTTTAATCGCCCTATGCTAGCGATCATGTGTGCCCGACTTGTGATCGACGTTTTTCGCGACACGGTTTCGCGTTCCACAAGTTGGGCAGTGCCAGCAATCAAAGCACTACTGCACGTTAAACAATTCCACGATAAAGTGTAGCCTTGCTCTGGGCGGAATTGCTCCTGGACTTCCTTGCTCTCCATATCCGAGCGAGTAAGGGATATCTAATTCGATCATTCCGCCAACACCCACGAGTTGCATACCCTCTGTCCAACCCGCGATCACCTGATTTAGGCCAAACGAGATTTTTTCGTTGCGCTGGTACGAACTATCAAAAACCGATTCGTCGTCCAACCAGCCTTTGTAGTGAACGGTGACTCTATCGGAGGCCTTTGGCATCTTCCCTTCCGATTTCCTAAGTATTCGGTACTTCAAGCCCGATTTTGTCTCCGTGAACTCCAGTACTGCGTCCGCATCGACATTACCTGGGGCAACTCTTTCTTGTTTGTCTACTGGGCCTACCGTAACTGACATACCGCCTTCTTTCTGTTCGTTCGCAGTTTTGTTGTCGTTTTTACTCGTTTGATCATTGTCGCAACCTGCAACCAGAAAAACGAAAGAAACTGACGCAATGAAACTGACGACAAGCTGGATTCTTGCGATCATATCTCTACACTTCCAAGGTTTTCTTGAAGGCTATTCGGGAGAACAATGTGTGAAGAATCTATCTGAATCCGGACTATTTGGCGAGAGCACGTCTGTTCAATTATAGCCGAATTCCACTCAATCCGTGCTCGATTGCATTGCGATATTGATCTAAAGCGAGGGTAGACTGAAAGGTATCAGGCCATCGGGTGGCACGCACTTAGGCTGCGATTTTATAGTACCCGTCACACTCCGTGTGACGTCCGCAGTTCAAAAACCTTTGTTTTTTGAGGCAA
>JAYTVL010000292.1:0-5324 GCA_043744075.1 Pirellula sp.
AAAAAGGGCACAATCAAACAGAAAAGCGGGTGATGGGATTCGAACCCACGACAACAACGTTGGCAACGTTGTGCTCTACCCCTGAGCTACACCCGCAAAAGAACCTTTTGATTATGCCCGTTGCGTCTTTGATTTTCCGCTGGAAGGCAGCAATTGTGGGACAATTGACAGCTAAACCACGTGAGGTGGTTTCAGGTCCTTTAGCGGGAGGCAGATTATAAGACCTGGCGCCGGCTCTGCAAGAGCGTTCTTGCTTCATTTCCAGAATCCCTTGTGCTTATAGTACAACCTTTTCGCAATATTCCTCTAGACAGGGAATTGGAAAATCGCCTATGGATTAGGCAGAATATTATGATTCGACACATCAAAAAGGAGCTCAGAATGTACAGCCCATCTATTCGAAGCCTTGGTCTGACAGCTTTTTTTATCATTGTTTCCCCTTCCGTTGTTATGGCCGAGGGTTGGACATGGGGACCATTTTCCAAATCGTCGTCTTCTAGAGACTCCAGTCCACTTTACTCCAGATCTTCATCGTCGAAATCATCTTGGCTCCCCACCATGAAAATGCCGACAATGCCCTGGTCCAGCAAAGGGCCGCGCGTGAGTTCTTATTCGCGTTCAAAAACGTCGTACATGGGCAGAATGAGCAAGGCGTCCAAAAACGCGTGGAGCAAAACTGCAGAATTGCTTGATCCCTACCCTGACCCCAAACCATCGACGTATTCAAGTGGCACTGAATCACAAAAGTCCAATTCGAACTGGCTCACCGGCTGGTTCACAAGGAAAGAGCCCTACAAACCGATGACCGAAAACGACTTTCTTCGCCAAGATAAACCAGGACTATAGCGACTACTCGGCCTGTTGTTTGGCTGAACTGACGTTAAAATTCATGCCTTATGATTTTCATCTAGCATGGCATGGTTTTTTCTATGACGATCTATTTTACTCGCGGTGGAAAAGACCGGGTCCTCGGAATGCAGGACTACCTTGACGCAATTTCGACAACGCTAGCGCAGCTCCCCCCAGTTCGGAAAGTCCTCGCAGTCCCGCCGGACCACACTCGGATGGACTCGCAAGCCGGGCCGATAATGCATGCAACCTTAAAGCTGCTGGGCCAGAAACTAACGGATGTGATGCCTGCCCTCGGGACACATTCCGCTATGAATGAAGAAGAGCTCACCAAGATGTACGGTGACTTCCCACGCGACCTTATTCGAGTACACCGCTTTCGAACCGACGTGGACACGCTTGGTTACGTTGACTCCGATTTTGTTCGTGAAGCTACTGAAGGCCACTACGAGCGGCCTTGGCCGGCTCAAGTTAACAAAATGATTTCTCAGGGTGACCACGACCTTATCCTTTCGATTGGACAGGTTGTGCCTCATGAAGTCATCGGCATGGCCAATTACACAAAGAACATATTTGTTGGAACCGGTGGAAGCGCGGGCATCGACGACAGCCACTACTTAAGCGCACTTTACGGAATGGAACGCGTCATGGGGCGCTGCGACACCCCTCTGCGACGAATCTTGAATCGAGCTGCGGATCAATTCTTGACCAAGAGGCCCGTCGTATATGTTCTAACGGTAGTCGAGTCCACACCAGATCAGGGGCCAGTGGTTAGAGGCCTCTACGTCGGTGACGATCACTCTGTTTTCTTTCAAGCTGGCGAACTCTCAGCGCAGGTTAATTGCTTTCGAATCCCAGAAGCACCCAAAAAAATTGTGGTATGGATGGACCCCAGTAAGTACAAGAAGACCTGGGTTGCAAACAAAGCAATCTACCGAACGCGAATGGCGATTGCGGATAACGGAAAGCTCGTGGTCATTGCTCCTGGCGTGGAACGATTTGGCGAACATGACGATGTCGATAAATTGATCCGCCGTTATGGATATCGCACGACTCCAGAAATTATCGATATGGTTGAGAAGCATGTTGAACTGAAAAACAATTTGTCAGTTGCAGCGCATTTGATGCACGCTTCGACGGAAAATCGATTTCAAATCGAATACTGTCCCGGAAAACTTACCAAACAAGAAATCGAATCCGTAGGCTTTGGATTCGGTTCACACGAAGCAGCTCGTGCCGAATACGCAATCGATGAGATTCAAGATGGCTGGAACACCAGCCGAAGCGGTGAACGCTTTTACTTCATCCGCAATCCGGGCTTGGGACTCTGGATGCATGCGAATCACCCACACGCCTTCCAGTAGGTCCTGCCAGTAGGTCCTGCCAGTAGGTCCTGCCTGCCGGGCAGGACTCTCCAGTAGGGTCCTGCCTGCCGGGTAGGACTTCAAAGTGCCGCCCGGCAGGCGGCACCTACTATTGAACCAAAACATGATTGAAGCAAAAAATACCCAGCGTGCCGTCGTCCGTATCGGATATGACGGTCGAGTCCACAAACTCTTCCAAGGTCCGAACGCTCAAGAGCGATTCGACAATGAATGCCGCGTGCTGATTCATCTCGAAAATCGCAAATGCAATTTCGTCCCTCGCCTCCTTTCCGCTGAAACTAAGACGTTGGAAATGGTAACCAGCAATTGCGGTGCTCGAGTCGAGCGGCTTGGCGATGATAAGATCAAGTCTATATTTGCGGAATTGAATGAGTACGGCGTTAGGCACGACGATGCATTCCTAAGAAACATTACCTATCGGGCGTCGGACGGTAGATTTTGCGTCATCGACTTCGAATTCTCTACTATTCTTGACGAGAAACAGGGAGAAGATCCGGCGACTGAGGTGGCAGTGCAGAAGCCGGAATGCAGTAGTCCCCCGATTGCTGTGCGATGGTCGGCAATGACACACTCTGGTTCGTTCCGTTCCAATAACGAAGATCGATTCCTGGCAATGTTGATCGATGAACGAGGAGTCCGCTACTTAGGCAAGAACGGGCAATCGCATAGCCGCGATGCAGACTTGCTGTTTGCGGTTGCAGATGGAATGGGAGGTGAGCGTTCAGGAGAGTTGGCTGGCAAGATCGCTCTCGACAACATCACAAGGCTACTGCCAAGAACGTACCTCATGACCGATCAACACTTGGCGGAGTCCGCTCCCAACATTCTCAAGGGTTTGTTTGCTGCGATCCACGAGGAACTCGTGATCTTGGGGAAATGGGATTCCATGTGCACGAATATGGGAGCAACCTTGACTTTAGCATGGTTGCACAACAGTACCGTCATGTTTGCCCACATCGGAGATACGCGGCTTTACCATTTTCGAATGAGTCCAGACTCTCCTTCGTTGGGGCAGTCAAAACTCGTCATGACGCAGTTGACGGAAGATCACACTTACGTAGGCTGGCTTCGCCGAACTGGAAAGCTGAACGAGCGAGGTGCGAGATTCCATCCGCGAAAAAATGTCCTTTCAAAAGCATTAGGGGCGGGCAATCAATTTGCCGAACCGCAGTACGGTACGTTTGATCTCCAACTAGGTGAAAAGCTCGTTCTTTGCACGGATGGGATCACCGATGGATTGTGGGACCGGGCGGTCAGCGACTTGGTTCTGGAACCGGAATCATCCATGTCCGAAATGACCCCGGCGCAACGATTAGTTCTAACAGCAGTCGCAGAATCCGGCAAAGACAATGCAACGTCTATTGTTATCGAAGCGTTGTTACCAGGTTAGACCTCGCCAACGCGAGCAGCAGATTGGTACATACCAGTAGCTGGACTCCCGAGAGTTCAGTGTCTTTATCCAATTACGGTTAGAAGTCTTGCGACTTCTGCTACGCTTGGTATTTTTGTAACCGCCGCTTCTTTGCCGGAAGCAAGCGCCGCAATCGATCCATGTTTTCAAGATGGCGGGCGGGATTCGAAATACCCCAGGCTTGCCCTGGGGATTTGTTATGCTTTGTGGCTAAACCGAGGCCGCCGCTCCTCCCACCATCTGACTATGCTAGAACACCAGACTGCCCGAGTTATGATCGACGCCGAATTTGTGATACATCGAGCTTAAAACACTTGACGATGTGCAGAAACCTGTTTCGCTCATCGTGGCTGGAATTGTCCTCAATTCCAGTGTCCGCGTCGGATTGGAAGGAATTGAGGACAATTCCCTCCACTTAAACATGAAGAAATAATCGTAAGTGATGTAGGACACGAGAACCGAAAAGGAAGCACTCAAATGAAATGGCAAGACCGTATCACAGTCGACCCACATATTTGTCACGGCAAGGCTTGCATCCGAGGAACGCGCGTCATGGTATCGGTGATTATCGACAATCTGGCAGGCGGTGTCGATCGCAAAGAGATTCTCGATAGTTATCCATCACTGTTAGATACGGATATTGACGCCGCCATGAGTTACGCAGCGGAATTGACTCGAGAACGGGTCGTCCCTATCCCACCAGGAGCCGCCTAGTGCATTTCAAAGTGGATGAAGACCGATGTTAGTCAGAGATCGCAAAGGCGTAGTAGGGGGCGTCTCAACATTGGCGTTGTCGTCTGATACAATCTCAGTCTGGGAAAACCTCGGCGAAAAGCAAGAAAAGTAGCGAGAAGTGGGGGACATCCTCCAAGACATTTTACTCACTTACGTCTTCGGCTGATTTTGCCGTACTTGAATTTTTACGAACGGAAAATAACTCGATGACGGGCTCGGAACACTCTTACCAACCTGGCGACCTTGTTCGTTTGAAATCGCGGCCGGAATCGGTCGGTGCGGTGATCGCCGTTAACGAGTCAGGACCAGAGAGCCAATACAGCGTACTGTTTGACGGAAAGCCGCGAATGTTTTTTGCTTCGCAGTTGACGCCGGATCAGCATTCTGAGGCAGCAGAAGAGTTCCTCACCGCCGCCCAGTGCCGTGCTTTCCTAACGGCTCGCTACATCAACCATCCGGGCACTTCGACGCTCTATTCGCTCAACGCAGCACGCATCAATCACGTTCCTTATCAATTTCGACCAGTGCTGCGATTCATTCGCGCTGATCGTCCTCGATTGTTAATCGCCGATGGTGTTGGAGTCGGCAAGACAATCGAAGCCGGTTTGATCCTAAGGGAACTCCAAGCGAGGCAAGATGTCAACTCGGTGCTGATCATCTGCCCGCGACCTCTGATTACAGAGAAGAAGTGGCAGACAGAGATGAATCGCTTCGACCAGAAATTTGAACATTTCGATGGACCGATGCTGCGTCACTGCATCAATCAATGCGACCTCGATGGCGAATGGCCTGAGAATCATCGTTTCGGAATCATTCCTTTTTCGATTCTCGGCCAACAAGTTCTTCTGGGCAACGAGAAGAGTAAGAGCCAGCCTTGCCTTATCGACCTCGATCCCGCGCCCAAGTTTGATTTGGTCATCGTCGATGAAGCACACCGAATTGCG
>JAYTVL010000293.1:0-1671 GCA_043744075.1 Pirellula sp.
CTGACTATCATGTACAAGTCGACTTGAACGGTTGAGTTGAGACCGGTTTCGGCGCACGAAGTCGCCGCCGAAATCGCCCTCTACTGGCGTGGCATTGTGTGGAAAGCTTTCACTCACCACCATTGACTTCGTTAGCCTCGTTTTCAAAAATGGTCGCCGTCATGTAAAGCTACCATTTCTCCGTTTTCCATCGTGTTTCAAACGACCCCTCAGTCTTTTGAAACAACACAATAGTTGCCGGTCGAGCATTCCTGTTACTCGATCAGTTTCTGGGTCACCGGCAATTCAATGGATCACATCTTTCCCTCTCAGCTGCACGTACAACCAAGGTAAGATGCGTCGTTGAGGGAAGGTATCGGCCAGTCGATGAAATACCCTTGAGCAAGCCATTCCATTTTTTGAAAAATCATGCCTGATAAGAGTTTACGTCAATTTTAACGATCAACCGGATCATCCGAAACATGCGGATCGCGTGATAGGATAGATTACCCATTCACCCAATACCCAACCGGAATCTTTGAGCAGTCGTCAAAGTCTTCGTACCTTGCGATGCCGCTGAGTACCAAAAAACACTTATGAAAATTGCTTACCTCACCGCTGGAGCGGCCGGAATGATTTGTGGCTCCTGCCTGCACGACAATGCGCTCGCCAAAGCGCTCATTCGTTTAGGCCACGATTGCATCTTAATCCCCGCATACACCCCAATCCGCACAGACGACCAAGATGTCAGTATCGATCGGGTCTTCATGGGGGGTATCAACGTCTACCTGCAGCAAAAGATGCCCTGGTTGGCCTACATGCCAAGATGGATGGATAGCTTTCTCAATCAATCCTGGATCATCAATCCGCTAACCAAGAATGCTGGCAAGACATCACCAGCGTTGCTTGGCGCCTTAACGATCTCCATGCTGCGAGGAACACAAGGTCGGCAACGCAAAGAATTCCGAAGTCTACTGCAGTGGCTATCGCGCGACATCCAACCAGACGTAATGATCTTTACTAACCTTTTGGTCGGTGGCGGCATTCCCGAAGTAAAACGAATGGGTTCCACAAGAGTCTTTGTCACTCTGCAGGGTGACGACATTTTCCTAGATTCGCTTCCAATCCAGTTCCGAACAAGGGCCATTGAATTGATGCAAGGCTTGGTTCCCAATATCGATGGCTTTCTGATCCATTCCCATGATTATGCCGACCGGATGGCCTCGTTGTTACAAATACCAACCAACAAGATCCACGTTGTCCCACTAGGAATCGACACAACCGATTTTCAAAAATCCGGCCATGCAGTCTCGCCTCCAGAGTCGTTCTCGATTGGTTACCTCGCTCGTATGGCACCCGAAAAAGGACTCCATCGATTGGTGGATGCGTTCATCGCGATCGCTCACCGGCCAGAAGCCAAGCATGTTCAACTGAAATTGGCTGGCTGGATGGGTCCCCAACACACGGAATTTTGGGAGGAGCAAAAAGCCAAACTCATCCGATCCGGCTTGGGCGACCGCTGGGAATATCTCGGCAGTATCGATCGTACGGAAAAAACCAAATTCCTAAGCTCGATCAACCTATTCTGCGTTCCAACCACCTACACCGAACCGAAAGGACTGTTTCTGCTAGAAGCCATCGCGGCCGGCGTACCCTATGTCCAACCCGATCACGGAGCTTTTCCCGAATTGC
>JAYTVL010000294.1:0-20065 GCA_043744075.1 Pirellula sp.
CGCATTCTGAGTGCCGCTTGCCAGGGCTTCAAAGGACTCTGATTGACAATGCTCGGCATACTCCCAATTCGAATAGGTCAAGGTGGCATGAAAGGCCAAGAAGTTGCGATCCATGAGCTCTGAGCCGATGCGAATACCGAGCTTTGACAGATCCGTGAAGTCGATCGCCATCACGTCGCCAGGTTGATGCAATTGTGAAAAGGAAACATCCTTGCCAACGCCGTTTGCGATCTTCCAATTGGCAACGCGTCGTTCCAGAGTTCTTTGCCACGAGGGCAGGAATGCTTCTTTGTGCATGTCGATCATATGCTCAAGAATTGCGTACGGCTTGAGATCGTGGTTCTCTTTAAGTAGAGCTTCGATCTCAGGCCAGAAGCTTTCGAACTCGACGGCGACGCGAGTCTTATAGGTTCGTTGTGGCCTCTCGGTTGGCTTGGAAGCAGGTTGCTCGTCAGCGTATTTGTGAGCGGTTTTGGGATCCACGTCGCACTCCTTTGCGGTCTTGGAATAGTTGTGATTGGCGCCGAAGACTCTTCGAATCTTGGCTTGTTTCCAGGGGTTGATCATGGACTCTTCCTTGATGAAAAGGGGGAATCCGTTGATCTGAACTCGAAAGCGACAAGTAGGGAATTCTAGTTGTCGCTGAGAAAGCTGAATCGAAAAGCTAGCATTTTTGATTCGGCCTAGGATTTTTAGTTGTCGCTGGCTAAGGAAAACTAGTTGTCGCTATACAGTTGACATTCTTGCAATTCTCTGCGTACCTGGAGCAACCGCTCAAGCACAAGTTCGCGTGTACTTGGTTGGAGAAATCCATAAGCAACATCGAGTCTGTGGATTACTAAAATAGCGTAAACAGAGTGTATTCCGTAGCAAGAACCGACACCCAACGGAGCGGACAAAAGCTTACGTGTGAGACCATCAAACCCGACCTCGCGTCCGGATCTGCAAATCCATTTTGTTTGGTGGGGGACCAAATACTTCGTCATTGCGTTGCAAGTCCACTCGAATTCTTGGTCATCAAAGATTTCGTACATGCTGTGCTTAATTAGTTGTCGGACATGAAGCTGTTGCCCATTGATTTCAAGATCGTGAGTGGAAGGATGCTTAGCAATGCGTCTACGTGCAAAAGCGCTCCTTCCGTGGGTGTCCTTGACAAGAATGTTCGGACGCCAACGCCACTAGAAGACTCATACAACAGTGGTGACTCAAGTGGCGACAAAGCTAAATGCGCCGAATCAGACAGAAAAAACGAGATAATATCACTTGAATTCTTGAAGTGACTTGGCTTGGAATTTTCCGAAGCAACGTTGCCTATAGGAAATGAAGAGAACCCCAAGGAAACCAAAGTAGTCACCGAACTAATCCCATGTTAGAGAAGTCCAAGCGGCAGTTCTTGATTTGCTAGGGAAATCTCCCCACCGCGCCAGCTTGGCTGCTCTGATGCTCGTTCGCCGGAGCTTGATTCGCAATTCCTGACGCTCAACTTTGGGAACTCGACAATGTCCGCTGACGCACCAAGAATGCAGCGCCATTGCATTGCAGCCTGAACGGCGCAAGACACAAATCTGGCCCCGATCAAAACTTAGGTCTGCTTCGACTTCTTTGAGATATATTGCGCTGACTCGTGGTCAGTTGGGATGCGTGAAGGACGTGAACGAGGAAGGACGGATGATGATCGCAGTATTTGGCCAGCAACAAACCGTTGGCAAAAAAGCAGTTCAAGTTTGTCTCAATCCTGATAAAAACGCTTGACACAAAATTGCGATGATGTTCCATTTAATTCCACTTGTCATTCTTTATCCGGCTCGTCGAAACGGATGTCGAGAAGTCGAATAGTTGTGCAGAAATTTGTTGCAAGATCATTTGAGTATTTGATCGACTCATCAGAGTCCGAGAGGAGGTCAGCCTTGAAGGAAGAATGTCGTTCCAGTCTCGCAGCCCTATCCACAATTTTTTTCCTATCGGGCATTACCGGATTGTCCTACGAAGTTATTTGGTTTAAGCAATTCTCACATGTATGGGGAAGCTCAACGACTGCGACGGCATCTGTAGTGGCTGCTTTCCTATTAGGAATAGGAGCGGGGGCGTTATTGGGTGGTTATGTCGCTGATCGTACCAAAAAGCATATTTTGTTGTACGGTCTATTTGAGATTGGGATTGGTCTGATCGCACTCGTAATTCCGTGGGAAACCAGCCTCCTCTGGCATTTTTCAGTGAAATACTACGCATTTCTTCGCGAAGCTCCAATCTGGTATGCCCTCGTGCGATGCGCAACAACATTTGTCTTGATCGGGCCACCTTGCATCTTAATGGGGGCGACGCTACCGATCTTGGTTCGACATTTCAATGATCGACGCTGTACTGGCGATGCCGTAGGATGGCTCTACGGAATCAATACGTTGGGAGCGGCGATCGGTTGTTACTTGATTGGTTTTCATGTACTGCCAAATCTCGGCCTTTTCTCTAGTAATTTACTTACGGCATTCCTCAACCTCGCGATCGGTACAACTTCCGTTGTGTTATCGAAACAATTCACGTCAGAAAACAGTATCGAGTCCGATTCACCCGTAGCCGACTCATCAAAGTTAACGGACCACAGTGTAGCATCCGAAGGCTGGTCCAGATACGAAATCTACGCTTTCGCCGCGATATTTGGATGTGCTGCCTTGATACTCCAAACGGTATGGACCCGAAAAATGGCGTTGGTCCTCGGAAGTTCAACCTATGCTTTTTCCGCGATGTTATTCGTCTTTCTCGCCGCGATTGGTATTGGAAGCCTCATTTACAAGTTCCTTGGGCGCAAGTCCCTCCTCGAAAAAATTGAGAGTTTGATTACTTTTTCATGTATCGTTGTACTATCGTCTGTCGTCGGTTTCTTGCTTTTGCCGTTTACCGCGCAATGTGTTGGTGCGTTAGTTCCAATTCGATCGAGCAACAGCGCTAATTCTGTCGTATGCGTTTTCAGTTGTGTCGTTCTGCAATTCGTTCCCGGACTCGGCATGGGGGTGCTTTTTCCACTGCTGGTAAGTCTTGGACGTTCAACCAGCAAGTTGGCTGGAAATACGGTAGGAAATGTTTACGCTTGGAATACAATCGGTTCGATCACTGGATGTGTCTTGACTTCGGTCTGGATTATCCCTGAGCACGGTTCGCATTTCGCGATTCTCATTGCACTCGATTTGTATTTGTGCATTGCGGGATGGGTAGTCTTGTCTTCGCAGACTTTCAAATTGACTTCTACAATCTTTCTTTGTGTTTCTGTAGTTACGGTTACATTCTTTTGGAGATCACCCGAAAATCCGATTAACGTCAACATGGGGATGTTTCTTTACGGTTATAGTCAGCCCTCCGGAACCGACGATGTTCTCTTCTTCAAAGAAGGCAGTAATTCGAACGTACTTGTCACCCGGCGGGACGAGAACACTACTTTTCGGGTAAACGGAAAAGTCGACGGGAGTAGCTCGGGCGATATGTCGATGCAGCTCGGATTATCGTATTTTCCGTTATTTCTAAATCCCACCGCGAGAGAAGTCCTCGTTGTCGGATTTGGAACCGGCACAACTTCTGGAGCGAGCCTTTTATTTCCTACCACGGAGGTTACTTGCTGCGAGCTCGAACCAGCAATCGTTGCCGCGTCCAAACACTTCTCGGAAGTAAATCATAACCCATACGAATCGAAACGCTTCAAAGTCGTGTTTGACGATGCGCGATCTTATATCCAAGGCACTGATCGCACCTTTGATCTTATTCTCTCCGAGCCATCGAACCCGTGGATTGCAGGTGTTTCGAATTTATTTACCAAGGAGTTTTACCAGCAGGCCCGTTGGAAGCTCGCGACAAATGGCATTTTTTCTCAGTGGATCCAAACATATTCGTTTACGCCCGAAGACTATGCAATGGTAGTTCGAACCATGAGCGAAGTTTTCCCTTATCACCGACTCGTACGAATTAGCAGCGGCGACACGATCCTTCTCGGTTCGAACGAATCGTTGGATCGCAATTCCGATGTCTTGAAAGAGAGTTCCCGTATCGTTAGCGATTCAGAGGCAATACGATCAGATTTAGACAAACACTTTTCCCATTCCGACGTGAAGGTACTCCTGTTGACGCATCTAATCCTCGATGAAGAAGGCGTAAAGCGGCTGATTGAAAACGACGGAAACGACAACCGGAATTCGGACGAGAATCTACAATTGGAGTTTCGCGCTGCGGAACATCTGTATCAGAATTCCAAGAAAAAAACTGAGTCGTCAATACTGAACGCCTGCTCGGCTGAGTGGATTATCAAGCATTACAAAGATATGGAGTGTGTACGTGACGAGCTGCGTGCGTTACACATCGTCACACGGTTGCTCATCGACGCGGATCGCGCCGACGAGGCGAAGAAGATCGTCGATTTTGGGATCGGTCAAGATAGTGAATCGACGATGCTGCTAGCTGACAGTCTTATTCTTGGCGAAAAGCTTGGAGAGGCGATGAACAAAGAATTACTCGAACGGTTTTTTTCCTCAAAGGATGACATACTTGCACAAGAGGCAACTCGGCTCGGCGTCACTTTGTGGCGTAATAAAAAGTACGACGACGCTTCGACCGTTTTTGAACGGTTAATTGCAAAGTTCCCAAACGCTTCCTCATCTTGGACGAATCTGGCCATTAACTACGATCTGGTCGGAAAACATGAAAAAGCACTCGAGGCCATCCGTCACGCTAGTGACTTAGACCCGGCAAGCAATTTCGTCGATACTGAGAGAAAACGAATTGAGAAAAAAGCGAAAACTCGCGTTACTAACGCTAGCAACACTTCGGCTTCTTAATGAAATTGCTGGACCAAGTGGAACGAAAAAAACACGGACGAGGCAGCAGCAAGGTCTTTCCCTTGGAACAGCTTTCGATTTTGTTCGCTGGCATGCTTATAGCGAAAGGCTGCTGCCGAACCGTGAGTTTTTGGTTTCGGTGCGCGGCTGTGCGTTTACAGAATACCTACATAACTGTGCAGCTTGCAAACTCGGTCATCGGTTCTGCTAAGGGGTATTAAAATGAAACCGCGTCGGGAACGCTTGTTACTGGCTGTTCTATTGAGTGCGACATTGTTTCTGAACGTGTTCGGCAATCGATTTCAGCTGGGCTATCACATTGATGAACCAAAAAAAGTAGGGTTTATCCGCCATGGCAAACAAGATTTTCACCATCCAATATTGATGCTCCAAATGGTTCGATTGGCAAACCTCGTATTCAATTTCAAGGACGAGTATTCGCTGGCCGTTTTGGGTCGAACGATTGTTGGATTCGTTGGGGTACTGTTAGTCTTCTTCTCCTATGCATTGACCCGGCGATCATATAATGCACGAATTGCCTTGATCGTGGCCTCGATCGTGGCAACCTCACCGATCGTCTGTTTGCATGCGCACTACTTAAAGGAAGATATCACTCTGACAACTTGGTTGCTGGGCTCAATGTTGGCTTTGTTGCGATTTTTCGAAAAAGGAACTTTTTGGAGTGCGATCTGGCTTGGTATTGCGTGTGGCCTTGCGTTTTCTTCGCACTACAAGTCCGCACTTCTCCTGCCACTTTTTGTTCTTTTTGTCTCATGCGAACTCATGGTCGGGAGCTTACAGAAAAGTCCGATTCTACTTAACGTACGAGATGCTGTGTTGCTAGGAATGATCGCCACCATCACGTGCTTTCAGGCCTGGATAACGGTCAATTACTCGGCCTTTGATCATTGGGATACCTTTACAAGAGGTGTGCTGTACGAAGGGAGCCATGCAGTCTCTGGTCATGTTGGCGTCCGAATTCATCCGATTGACTATTGGTTTACCTATCATTTATCAAACAGTCTTTTTCCAGGGATGACATTTGGTGTAGCCACACTTGCCATAATCGGGATTGGTTTCGTTTCGGTTCGTTGGATGCGAGTGGCCTCTGATTCTAGATTGCTATGGATATTCACCTTGTTGTTTTACTTGATACCAGAGCTGTCTCCAACCAAGCCACCTCCTGACGATATGCGCTATGTTTTGCCAGCGGCAGTAGGATTAGTGTGCTTGTTGGCTGAACTGCTAAAATGGATCGAATCATGGACTGATGTTTATCGGCGTATAGCATTCGCTCTATTTTTTCTCGCTTGGAGTATTTCTACGATCGATTGTTTGCAAATAGACTTTCACCTGGAACGTGAAGCTCGAGACCTTTGTCCACGCTGGTTTGCATCCGAAGCTGTTGAGAGTGGCAAAGTTTGCTATTTGATATTTTCTGGAACACCAAATGGATCAACTATTCGTCTCGACTACTACTTTCGATTGAACGAATTATTGAGTTCGGACGCTTCGTATGTCGTCGCTTGCAGCTTCCACTACAGCCGGTTCTTCGAAGCTGAAAACTTATTAGGTCAGGACTCCCGAGTTTACGAACAAGCGGAAGAGTTCCACAAGCTATTTGCGCATGGATACAGCGAACTTAAGTCAACTTATCGAACGATTGGCTTTACCAATCCGACAATTCGAATTGTTTCCCTCAACGAAATTAGACGTGCCGCAGCGAAAACTAACAAATGAACAAACTGATTGGTGATAACAAGCGGCTTCGCACCAGACAATCCGTGCGATTGGTTAAAAGATGCTCCCGAGTCGCAATTCCAAACCCGCTCCTCCGCAAAGAGACAGCTACGGAAGCAGAATCAGGCTTACGCCCCTGCTTACAAGTTGTGTTGCACAGCAGGCATAAGCAAACGATCAAACAGTCGAGTTTTTGCTGCCAGTCCAATCGAATGCAACGGAATATCCAATCAAGGACACTAGCAACGGAAATCGCAGAACAATCTCGACCGTCTATAGACATCTTCGAAAACTACTGGTCAGGTTTCGTCGAATCCATATCTCTGGCCACGCAACCAGGTTTCCCAACTTGTTGAGCGGTCTTATTTGGATCAAATCAGCGGAGCTTCGTGGAACAGACCGCTTCAGTCAATCGTGTGCCACGCACCACTGCTCAAAATTGGGAACGTTCTGGTGCTCGACTCGAACAAGAATGCGGTTTAGATCCAACTGTCGTCCAGTTTTTTCGAATCCCCCCACGAGTTCGCGGTCGTACATAGGTTTCAGTGTGGTTGACGACAAAGCGGACCGAGCCCAACTCAGGCTACTCGTCGGCGCCTAGCGGACGCTGGCACTTGGAACGCCGCAGTCGACGATGCTCTCCAGCTATTCTCCGTCGTGATGATTCGATGCAATTCCGATCTGGCCGCAGCTTTGAGCTTGCACGCAGAAACGCATTTGGATACTCACCATTCGCCGGACGTATTTCATGTTCAGCACGATACTTCTCGGGCAACCAGTGTGCCGCTTCGTCGTCAATCCGATAAGTCCGAAAAAGCGTTCAAGGACGCGGAAGCTTCCAACCAACAGAATACGAAAAAGATCGCAGATTTCAATGGAAATTGGCCCTGTTCGTTTCAAAAGTTGGATTTGGGAAAAGAACTAATATTCAATGCTCAGCGGCTCGAGCTCAAGAAAAGTTGACTGCGCCCTTCGATACCACTTGACCAAGTCGCTTCCAACGCTGGCCTGAAACCTTTGTCGATCGCATGACTTGCCAAAGCGAAGCGGGTGTTGCTTGGAAGGTTTACGATTGGCCATCATTGGCTCTGCTTGAATTGGATTGCGTTGGAACAACCGTATTCTAAGAAAGCCATTTTTATTGAATGCTTGCTTACCTTTTGGCTTAACGTGCCCATTAGCTGAAAAGAAATCTTTCGCGAGCCAATATTTTGGCTAAATTCCTCTTTTTTCCTGATCGGACCAGTGATAAATCGCTTACAATGACGCGCGACGAATGTCGTCAATTTCAATTTCCACAACCGATATTGGAGCAAATTCATGAAAACCGCCATAAAAATAGCGATTTTGGTTGCTATTCTCTCGCCGAACCTCTTCTTCACCGCACCTGATTCGGTGGGAGGACAGCCATGTAACAATACATCAATAAGCGGCGAAAATTGCGCACCGAATGGTGGTAGCACTGCTAAAGATTGTGAAGGACAGGAGTATCAAAAATGCTTCGATAATTCTGCCCCTGAAAATGGTGGCTTCACGAAAGACATTTATTGCGTAGACGGTAAGTTGGGAACGTCATGCTCCTTTAAATGTGGGTCAACAAAGGATGCCGAAAGTGAAGGCTGCGGTAGTTGAGTAAAGGAGACAGAATAGTCTATACTCAAATCGGACATTGGAAGGTTTGAGTTTTTTAGGGGTTGTGATCTTCCTCAGGGGCAGGATTTATGATCATCGTTATTTTTGCTCTAGCCACATTTCAGTCATCGTGCCTTGATGGCTGGTCTAAGTATCTAAAGGATAGGTGCGGACGATTTGTCGTTAATGCCACAATCGATGATTCAGACCAAGAGACTTTTGATCAATCAAAAATAAATTGGACGACTCGCAACTTGGTAGAACGGGATGGGGAGCGTTGGCATATCAACTACAAGCGAGAAGCTAAGCAGGAAAAGTTTACTTTTGGTCGGGAGGTTTCGGCGGTTGATGACCAGGTTCTGAGTTGTTATCGATTGTTTGGCGTTTCAGGGGAAGTAAAAAAGCTTACTTTGAAAGGAGAAATAGATCGAAATTCCAGTGATGACAACATGATTGGTACGGCACTTTGGGACGTAATTTATGCAGTCGGCTTATATAAAAGTAGTTCACTTGCGTCTGTTCCCGATTTGATGCTGCAAGCGAGTGACTTGCGATATGTTGAGTCAGGTAGTCAAATAAAGGTTTCGGCCTCTCATCAAGAGGACCGATTTCTAGTTGTTTTCGAAAAATCTAGACCCTGCCCAATTAGGATTGAATGCTCTTATCCAGTTTTTGATCATGAGAAATTGACTGGGAAGTGCGAGTTAGTTGTTAGCGAGATCGTATGGGACGACAATTTTTCATTACCAATCTCTCTCATGGCAACGGAAAAGACTAGTAGCGCTGGGAGAGTTAACTTTCGCTCTGCGCATGTGAAGATTGAAGAATTGCCGCCGGTTTCGCTAAGTCGTTCGAAACTCAAGTTAGATTTGGAAACGCCAAATGGAAAAGTAGTTTCGTCAACTAGAGCTCACTTTGATTGTGTACTTGATAATTCGCGAATTGTCCCAGTTACTCAAAGAAGCGAAAAACTTGCTTTTTTTGGATCACGAAGCCGCGTTTTGGTTGGTGTGCTTGCACTCATTAGCCTTATCGGAGGGTATTTCTTATTACGAAAGCCCGTCGGTAAATGATTTTATATTTAGTCGCATTTGTTAGTATGTGGCAAAATTCTCCAGACCTAGGGGCAGCCACTAGAGGGATGAGTGGTGCTTCGTTTCCGCGGGCGAAATCCACTGGGGCCGTTTGTGGCGTGCTGTGCGCAGGAAAAGCGATTTCTATTGTCGCCGGTAGAGACGTCCCTGATGATAAGTTACTTCATCCAAAGTATATCCCTTCCCCTCGCGGTAGCTCGATTTCAGATTTAAGAAAGCTTTTCGCGGACTTCGGGGTGCATGCGATTGTCCGTTCCGGTATAGGGGTAGGAACGATCCAAACGCTAACTTCCCCAGCACTTCTTCATGTCAAGAGTACTTCTAATTCGGGGGCATACAATCATTGGGTTTTGTTTTTGGGAAGTGAGTCCGGAAGATGGATAATCGCTGATTTGCCAGGCAGTTCATTTTCCGTTACCTCCAGCGAACTATCGACTCTTTGGGATGGAACCGCAATTGTAGTATCCAATAGACCCATTTCCGTATTGTCCTTTTGGTTTAGTTGGTTTTTTGGTGAGCTACTTCCACGGAGTGCATTTGCGGTCGTGCCATTCGCTATTGGTTGGCGAGTTTTGGATCGATGGGGTTTTGACAAGTCTATCGTTTGCACCTCTTTTGGCATATGTTTGATTGGCATTTCTATTTCTCTGTTGCCTCAGGCGGTGCCAGGTGGAGCGTTGGTAGATTTTGACAAAACGATTGCGGCGCTCCGACTTCGGAGTTCGCCCAGTACTATCGAAGAAACCACTGATCTTCGCTCCTTTAAAGGGGTAGTTACAATCGATTCTCGTTATCCATCGGATTATTCTAGAGGGCATGTCAAGCGTTCAATCAACGTTCCAGTTTATGCTAGCGACGCGGAGATTCGAATAGTCTTGGCCGATGTTGACCGTAGAGAACGAATTATTGTCTACTGTCAATCAAGTAACTGCGCTTTTTCGCACAGTATTGCCAAGAATTTGATGAATGCGGGTTTTTCTAATATATGCGTCTATACGCCTGGGTGGGTAGGTCTGAATGAGTAGTCCCGCTATGATACAAGGCCGGATGTTCGATAGATTTTCCGATTTTTTGTCTATAGCGGCCGGGATTCCATTGCTAGTATCGGGTTGGTTGCATTGGATGAATCCTTTTGCATTCTACGAGTCAATTCGAGCGTACAAATTGCTAAGTGACGTAGCAGCCGCTTTAGTGGCATTCGGACTACCTGGCGTGCTAATCTGCTGCGCCGGTTCATTGATTTTTGGTCATTGGAGGCATGCAGGCCAGGTCGTGGGCTCCATTCTTTTCGCCTGTTTTGCTTTCTTACAGCTGTCCGCATTGATTAGAGGTCTGAACATATCGTGCGGATGTTTTGGAGATCAAAGTAAAGTTTCTATTTTTTATGCAACTCTTTGGGCTGTGACTTCTGTGATGCTTGCAACGCTCGGCGTCTACAGTGCGAAGCGAGTGTGAGAAGTCCACGGTCCGACGTATTGAATGCGCTACCGAATTACATTCGGACTTTGTACAGCCTTATTGATCCGCCAGCAACAGTGGCGTCGGGAAATCGATTTCTGTACTCGCTAAGACTGTCGTCTCGGTACAACTTCGTAACACTGACGGCAAGCCAATACTCGCGACAATCAGCCGCAGGAGGAGGAGGAAGTGAATGCATGGTAAGTTCTGCTGTACCAAAATACGCAGTTTTTAAACTCTCAATTCCCAACCGCTTACATGCGTGCTGCAATTCAAAGATGCCTTGCCCCCAGTCTAGGTCACTGTTAATCACAATATTCTCTGGTTTTCCTCCTGCCATACAGTTGAAGTACGAAATCGTATGTGGATGCGCTAAACATGATTCAATGACAAGCCAAAAGCAAAAAAACAACGGCATTGCGAAGTACGGATGCCACTTATGGCGTTTTCGCACACAAAGGACTGTGTTCATAAGCCCTATGGCAGCAACAATTGACATGAATGGTATGATAGGTAAAACATGCCGTATGCCGATGTTCACGGTAGTAGGCATGACGCTGAAAAGCATTGCAGACGCTATCGCGAGCGATATTAATCCAATTGTGTGTTTTCTAATCTCGAACACAACATGGTAAACACCAACACACGTGGCCACAATAATTGGAATCGGAGTTTTTAACGCTAGCACTACAGGAAAAAAAAGTAACGCCCCACCCCGTGGCATTTTTCCAAAAAAATAGTCGCCATGACCTACATTAACAATATGGTGCGCGGTAAGAAATCCAGCTACAAACTCCGGCGCTGGAACGAATAACATTCCCAGCCATTTTGGAAATCCACCAAAGGAAAAATGGCGAACTTGAATTGAATCCAGTCTTCCAAAGGAAAACCGATAAACCGTCCAGACAACCAATACGGACGAAATCAAAAAAGTGAAGAACTGCAAGATAGACCAACCACGTTCTTTCTTTTCGCCCCTTAAAGGAACAAGCAGTAGTACAACGAAACTGACCGGCAGAAACAAAAAAGCGGAGTATTTTGCACTCAATGCGAGGCCACAGGCAAGTCCGGAAATAGCCCAACGTAGTATGGTAGGCCGCTCGAGAGTGTATCGCAATGCGATCACAAAGAATAACACTGCGGCTGTGATCGCGAAGTCTGTTGTAGCCAAACCCGCATGTGCTATCACTATCGGCGAAAAGGAAAAAAAGAACACGGCAGCGACGCCTGACCATCGTAATTCGTTATGAGTTAGCCACGCATATAACATGCTACAGGTCAACCAAAAGAACAGCAAGTTTCCTATCCTAAAGCGCCCAAGTGTAGTCTTGTAGTCGCCGTTGCCATACAGAATTGAATTTCCGTCAACCAGTTTATTGTCGGTGTCGCTTACTTGAATTGACTTTAGGCTTGGTATTGCAGCGATAACTATCGGAGCTAATGGCGGGTGTTCAGAGTGTAAGTAGAAGTGACCGGAATGCCAATGAACACCTCTCAGAATATGGTAAGGTTCGTCGTGCGTTTGCGAGACATATTGGTATGAATCAATGATTCTGATTGTTGCAAAAGCAACCATTGCCATTACAACAATCAATGGAGATGACTCAATTATGAGCTTGCGAAACATGTTCATTCAGGAATCGAAACATGTTCACCGTCGCGCCTGTTGGAAAGCAAGGAGTGTGTTCGTTCGTCTATTGAATAGCTAATTGCATGCACCGATCCATCGGTCAAGGACATGCCACATGCACCAGAATGGCGACTACCAAATACCCATCTGTCTTCTTTTGCACTACGATCATTAAGCGGCGGACGGATCCCCCATCGTCGAATATCCGCGTCATCGCCCATCAACATGGATTGATCATCTCCGCCAAAGCCACTTGGATCACTAATGCTTACATACTTTTCGCCAATCAAATAGGTATTTGACACTCCATCGGAAACGTCTGCCAAACGAATGTTGCTTCGCACCGAAGAGATCCCATTAAAATTGTTTAACGACGGCCATTGGTAACTTTGCAAGTCTCGAGTGCTGAAGCTAAGCGGACCTGACCCCGTATTAAATAAGATAGGGCCACCATTGATTGCGTAGTCGGATTTAGCTGATAAAACAGGCTCAATTGCATTGCGAAACACAACCGTTGAGTCAAACAATGTTAGTCCCGCTGCGCGACGGCTCGAACAGGAAAATAAGGAAACTGGTTGTTGCATCATTTTTCCAAGAATCGGGGGCCGCTCGGCAAGAGCTATGCCTTCTGCATACTGCCTCAAGGCGTTTTGTTCGGCAAAAGGAAGAATGTTGAAAATCCAACCACCTGGTTGTTGTGCTCCAAAACCCAAGTTCGGATCTCCAACCCACGCATTTCCCCAACCGTCAGTCGGAATGTGTTTATGTGCATCAACATGAAGTTGAACGGCAAGTGCAATCTGCTTTAGGTTGTTCTTGCAATGAACAAAACGCACTGCCTCTCGAGCTGCTTGCACTGCCGGTAACAACAAAGCAACCAGTAAGCCGATAATCGCAATGACGACAAGCAATTCTACCAAAGTAAATGCACTTTGCGTTTGCAATGGACGACATAACAATCCGTCCTCAGTCGTGGTTTGCGTCCTTGGTTTTATTTCCAATTCCTCGACAATACTCTCGTGTCGTTCTAGCCTAGGTATTTGTCTATGTTTTAGCCACGCAAGCATGCAGCAATCTAATAGAGGAAAGATCATTCGCTGCACGTTTGAGTACTTACTTTTCCCTCGAATTCGTGGCCTATGTCGTACAATTACCGATGCAACACGTCCACCATTTATCTCCGCTAGAGTGGTTAAGAACCGGTGCATACCATCAAACGGTGGAAATCGCATCACCAACTCGCGACGAAAAACTTTCAAGCCACAGCCTGAATCTGGGATGGAAGATCTTGTAACCAAATTTCTGAATTGGTTCGCAAAAAACGAGAAAACTCGCTTCGAGAATGAATCATATCGGCGTGACCGATTGCCCACGATCATATCCGCGTCTGAGAGCATGGCTATCATTGAAGGTATGTCACTTGGGTCGTTTTGGCCATCACCGTCCATAGTTATTATGACGCTACCGCTCGCGGAACAAATCCCTTTCCAAAGCGCATATGATTGGCCAAGTCTTTTGCTCAATTCAATCTGTCGAGTATTTTTCCTTCGTTGGCACTCGAATTCGAGCTCGTGCTTTGAATTGTCCGTTGATCCATCATTAACCCAGACGATCTCACATTCATCGTCAAGACTCGAGAGAACGAAAGCAAGTTCGCGCGTTAAAGACGCAATGTTACCTGCTTCGTTGTAGACCGGAATCACTACTGAGTATTTCATGAGAGCGTCCGCTGTTTATGTAGATACGGTCGGTTTCCGTTGATTATTGTACCAGTTGCCACCCACTTTGAACTACAAGATTGCCTCTTTTTTCGCCTCTTCCGCAGAATTTGGCAGATTCTTGCTTAGGACTCTAACCCTCTTCCTGAGGTGTTGCTCCATCGCGTCATCCACATGCTCCAATCGCAGGAACTGCCGAAACTTCGTAGACCTTTCCTACTAAGGCAATACGATGCTGTAATCTAATTGTCTCAATGGCGTCAACTGAGCGAAAAAGAGGTAAAATACTGCCACTAAGATTGGGAATCCCAGGTCCAGTTTGCAACACACAACGTAGGAACATGAGTATGCGTTATGGCGAATATGCAAGTCGAGGAGACTACCATTCATCTCTAAAGCAGGACTGGCCATATCTTCCTGTCTATGTGGAGAAGATCAAACTAGCTCGCAAATTCCTCGACAATTCTTCAAAGAACGCAACGATTTTTGACATGGGATGCGGGGAAGGAGTTCTAGTCAACGAATACAGACAACTGGGCGCCAATATTACGGGAATCGATTCGAATTATGAATCTGACTTTGTGATTCGCGGCAACCTCATTTCTACGGGGCTCGATAGTAACTCTGTCGACATGCTGCTCTGTATGGACGTGCTAGAACACCTCTCGTTTGCAGATCAGGAATTGGCTATTTTAGAGTTTTCAAGGATTCTTAAAGTTGGCGGAATTGCTCTGATTACTGTACCGAATCTCGCTCACTTGGCGTCTAGAGTAACGTTCTTCCTATTTGGACATTTATTGCGTACTTCGACTCCAAACCGCCACCCAGGTGACAGGCCTGTCCGAGAGTTCTCAAAAATGTTTTCAAAACATTTCAAAATAGTCCGAACAAGAGGACTATTCCCTACACTTCCAATTCTTTCGCTGTTGACTATCTGGGCACCGTCAAGGGTCATTTGGCTTCATTCGCTTTACAACCACATCGGGGTACCGCCAGGATTGTGTTTTCTGAACGCTTTTTATTTGGCTCGACTGGAAACTAGTCCTCATTCAAAGCTTACTTGAGGACTAGCCTAGCGAGCGTCATTTTTTTGAAATGACGTAGTATCCAGCGGTGACAAAACAATTTCGCAGGAAGGGGATCCAAGTAATGAGCCTTGATTGAACTCGGGGCGTCAATCCAAATTTTGTTTCGTAATTTGGATTGATGAAATACCAAGTTTTCCGCCTAACGGAATAGGATTCGTCTTTCAAAATACGCTCAAAACGTTCCAGCGAAATCCCTGTTTGCTTGATTTCCAGCAAACTATCAATCAGGTGGTCAGACTCGCCTGCCATTTTGAGTATCGCTTTAAACGCAAATGATGGAAGGATATGGAAGAAGGGAAGCATTGATAGGAGCTTGCTATGGCAGATTTGTTGGTGTCCGCCAAAGGGATTGTACCAAGGAGGAAACGCCAGAAAGAAAACGGAATCTTCGTTCATGAATCGCTTGACGAACGACATAAACCGTTCCTGATTATGAATATGCTCAATCGCATCACGCATGATGATGACATCGAACTTACCGTCGCTCTCACTTCGATTGTAAATGTCATCACAGATCAATTTCAACTTGTCTTTTGGGAGATGGTCCGCAAAGAATTCAGTCGCATTATCGATGCGTCTTTGATCAATGTCCACCCCGACACATCGACATCCCACATCTAGAAATGGCACTAAATTGCCACCTAAACCACAGCCAATTTCCAAGATTGTTGTTGAGGAGGTGATCGGATAAACATCGGATATATATGGGATCACGTATTTCTTGGTAGTGGTTGACTGCTCTTCGAAGTATTGTTGATCATTTGTGTGACGTGCTTGCATAGGAGCATCCATTTTTGGGGGCATGCTGTGAAGTGCGATTGGTTGCCAACGAAAACTACAAAGGCAGTTTCGGAATTGTATTGGATTCCAATTGTCCGTGATTGTGATGCCACATCGAGGGACGATTTCGGCCAAAGTTTTGCAGAAACGACCTACAGCCTTATGTAGTCATAATGTATCTTATGACTACTTGATGACCGCCTTCAATCTGGTAAAACCTGTCTTTTTGAAGCTTGGCTGATATTGTAATCGCCTACGTTATGTTGTCATAAGATTCCTGAGGTCGAATGTGTCCGAAAACTTGCCGCAACTGTTGGATGCAAACGGTCAACTTATAGTTGGCAAAGTAGCAAACGATGCAAATTCGCTCTTGTGCTGGGCGGAACGTTACTGGAAGACGAAAGTTGCCGGGAGTGCTCCGGGTACATCCCGAGCTAAGAGAGATGACCTTCAGCTGTTTTTAGGTTTCTTTCAATCGGTAGTAGGCAGTCTGGATGCAGACTACTGGACTCCAAGTGTTACAAAGTCCTTTAAGACATGGCTGCAAAAAGAGTCTCCATCAAAGCCAAAACGCAAGTACGATAAAGCCTATGCACCGACGTCCATAAATCGGATATTTGCAACCCTGCGTCATTTCGCTCGCTATGTGGCAGACAACCGTGCATTTCAAGCGGGTAGCCCGTTTGACGGAGTAAAAGACCTTGCAATTAAGAGTCCTGAGTGGAACGGTCTTGAGGACATTGCCCTCATGCGACTCCGGGCGGCTTTGGATCAAGTCAGTCAGCTTTCTACTCGTGCGTCGCAAATGCCGTATCGGAATCGGGCGGTTTTTATCGTTGCCCTCGATACCGGACTTCGTTCGTTTGAAATCGAAGGACTAGAGTTTAGTCAGTACCAAGCAAAGTACTTAAAAAATGTCCGGGGCAAGGGCGAGCATTACGATGATGTTTATTTGTCAGCAGATGCCCGACGCGTTCTTGATGACTACATCGAGAAGGAGCGGGGTAAAAAAGCAGGTCCGCTGTTTGTGACAAATAGAGCAGGGAGAATGGTTCGCCAACAAATTGATCGGTTTCTACGGAAGGTTGCGGCTCATGCAAATGCGAAGTTGCCTAAGGACGAGCAAATCCATTTGCACGCCCACAAACTGCGGCACACCGGGGTGAAGAAGGTTCATGACGAACGCGGAGAACTCGCAGCCAAGCGGTTTTCTAGGCATCGCAGTTTCGCCCAGCTTGAACGGTATGCGACTCAAACGCGGGAGGAGCATGAAAGCATGGTGGACAATTTATGGTCGTGAATTTCGTTACCGTGTCCTAGTCACGTTTTTAACGCAGCTCTTTATACTCGGCCACCAAGGCTCTTGCCTCCTACAGGATTGATTCCAAGAATGACTCGACAGAAGTGATCGTTTGTTCAACATCGTTGGCTGTGTACTCTGATGTCTTCCCATGCGCGGCTGCATTGCGTACACCCGCATTAGCCACAATCTTTTTTTGAACGATTGAGTTATAAACTCCAGCTTTTGCAAGGTCGGCATTCATCTTGTCCAACTTTCCCTGTGCGATCCCCTCTCTGTCACAAAGCTCACGAAGCGTAGTTTCAAGAACAACACCAGCAACGACTGCCGAAGCGGCAAGGTGACCAGCCCGCAAAAGCTCTTTGGCCTGCTCTAACTCTGATGAAAACAATTCGGCTTGAATTAGTGAACGAGCTGTTCGAAGCAATCCCGCGTCGAAGTCTTCCTTTGCTGCTCTAAACACAGCACGAACGCTCTTTGCCGCTCCCTGATATGTGCCATAAGCAACTGGCATTTCGTTTTCGGAGAAGGCTTTGTAGTGCTCAGACTGCTCCCCGCAGACTTTTACCAACAGATTTTTAGCTTTTACCCTCCATTCAAGGAATGCATCGCAGTCTATGTCGACTACCGTTTCTCTGATGCTTGGATAGTGCGTGGTAATCTGTGTTCCCAAAACAGCTTCAAGCTGTGCCTCAAGCTCGACAAATCTTTTTGCAAATAGTGCGGTCATGTTTTGGGGACTTTCGATGAAACTATGACTTGTCACTAGCAGTGGAATTCAAATTCATGGCGGCTACTTTCTCAACTGTATCAAGATACCTCTTGGGCCAATCGGTCTGCGAGCACCAAGTACGGGCATTGCTAGATCAAAAGACAAATTCTATTGCGTTCGTCAATACGGGCAAGCGAGTGCTCAACGAAGACGCGAAATCAGATAGATTTTTCGATTTGCTAATTCGGAATATCAATCGCGGTTGAGAACTGAGCCACTTTCGCGGGGTGGCTGGCTGTCGCCGTGAGTAAATGTCTCTCACTTTTTTTGGAACCAGAACGCCTTGCGGGTAACCCCAAGCCTTCTTCGGTCGCAGCATTGAACGAAGTCGGTTTATGCGAAACCAAAACTCGCGGAAATTGGCCAAACCGAAGAGAATTTTGCCCCGAAGGCTAGCTCACACCGGGTTGACACACAGGAAGCATATCGGCGCCAAATCCCGTTACCGTGACCTAGACACGCAAACCTCCTTTGCTCATAATGGGTTTGAGGAGATCCGAAATGGTAAGGCCTAAGTACACGATTACGACGTCTGACGTTACGCACGCAAAGTTCTACCTTTCGACGCGGCTTTTGATGCAAGAACTTACGGAGAAGGCTTCGGTTGAGGTAGCGAAAGAGGAATTTCGCGAAGCAGTGGATACGAAAGACAAAGACAAACGGGCGACCAGACTAAACGCCTGGTGCGAGAAGTATCTAGATTCCGGGGAGTGGGCGAAGCTAAAGCTCGCGATCCGAAAACGACGTGAACGCCTTGGACGGCATGCAGAACTAAAGACCGTAACAATATCGTCGAAAGCTTTTGAGCTTCTGGCAAAAATCTCGGAGCGTGACGCCGTCACGTATTCCGACACTCTAGAACACTACCTTCTTGCTGCGTTCAAGGGAAAAGCTCGTAGGTACATGAAAAAAGCATAGCCCTTTTACATCACTGGTGGTTTGGAATGCAACAAAGCGTTTCTAACTACAGGGATTAGGAACCGCGTAAGACGCAAACCGTACAGAAATTGCCAGCTTTGTAATGCTTCTAGCAAAATTGCAATTGCGACGCTACTACTCTACAATTTCCGCTCGGCAGTATCTTACATGTTTTGGAGAGAAGTGGGGGAGAAGATGGCACTTGGATCGAAGAAAAAACACAAAGGGACGTTTGAGACTGATCGCATTGAGCAGTTGATGAATGAACGCGCTGAGCGACTGCCAGTAGTATTGGTCGTTGACTGTTCAGGTTCGATGGCAGGATGCATTGATGAGCTCAATGAAGGGATAAGAACATTCTACGAGGCTTGCCAGAAACACGAGCGAGCTTCAAATTCTGTTGAAGTAGCTGTAGTCTCTTTTGGCGATCATGCAACGCTCTCTACTACTTTCTGCTCTGTGCATAGCGCAACTCCACCTGAATTAGAAGCGAATCTTGGCTGCACTAACTTTACTGAGGCAGTTCAACTCGGACTAGACACTCTGAGTGAAGTCAAGGCAGTCTATCGAGCCAGCGGGAACAAGTCATACAAACCATGGTTCGTGTTTATGTCCGACGGCGGCCACAACTCCGGACCGGCATTCGAACCACTTGCGGAGCTAGTCTCAGATCGAGAAGTAAAAAAAGACTTGATCGTATTTCCGATTGCGATTGGAAGTGGCGCGGACCTTAATCAGTTGAAGAAGTTTTCAAAGAAAAGGGGGGTAATGAAGATCAATGGGCATAACTTCGCCGAGTTTTTTGAATGGCTCTCGGCATCTGCCACAAAGACATCAGAATCAAGCGCAGGGGATCGGCTTGATCTACCTGACCCGACACAACCGTCTGCTAACGGCAAAACTTGGTGCGAGATTGAGTCCTAAACTGGACTTGCTTTAGAACAAGGGAACTTCGCTTGTCATTTCTACCTGAGGAAGAAGGAAAACAGATTAATTCTGCGCCCATGACATTTCATTTTGCCGCTACAGCGGGAAGTGTCGCAGGTAGAGAACATGAGAAGAAAGGAATGCCTTGCGAAGATGCCTGGGCAATTACCAAGGGAAATGGCCCAGACGGACAA
>JAYTVL010000295.1:0-5295 GCA_043744075.1 Pirellula sp.
CCACCAAGCTAAACTCCGCATGCCCGCTTGGGTCGCTTCCATTTACCGGATCTCCATGTACATAGTTGTAGTGATGGAGAGTTGACGGAACGGTGGCAACTCCATTGAAACTGTCACTGCTAATGAATCGCCCAGTGGCCGGCGAATAATATCTTGAACGCAGGTAGTCGAGACCTAGAACCGAATCGCGTTGCTCCGCTCCATACTGATACGAGTTGCTGGTGGTGCCAGATTGAGCTAAAAGCCGGCCAAAGGCATCATAGGAATATGTATCGGTAATAATTCCGCTTGAAGAAGCGAGATTTCGCACATCATCGTGACCATCCATTAAGTAGAAAGTTGGAGCACTTGTCCGCACTTCGGCGACACGATCTTGGCCATAAACATATCGCGCTAGCACGATACCGCCCGGAGTATATTCTTCGACTACTTGCGCATTGGGCTGTAAGGTATCCAGCAGATAGCGAGTCTCGACGCCTTCAAGCAACTGAGCGACCCGTAGTCCGTCTGGACTATAACGATTGACAACGTGCTTGGTCCCCTGCGCTGTCGTTACATCCGCGCCGACCATGCGGCCGAGAGCGTCCCACTGCATGGCGCTTTGGTCGGAAGCGGTATGGAAACGCGATAATTCATTTCCTGCAGAATCGTAGGTATATTGCGTTACATCGCCTCCGTTACTTTCGGTCAATAGCCGATCGTTTTCATTGTAAACGTAGGTCGTCGTGCCGAACTTGCTGTCGACGACCGATAAACGATTCCCTACTGAATCATAGCTAAATATTTCTGTGAGATTTCCAACGATAGGATCAGTAATTGTTTCATTGGTAAGTCGGTAAAGGGGGTCATAGGTATATTGAACCGTCCGACCATTACCTTCTTGCAGGGTTTTAACACGTCCGGTTGCGTCGAGTGTATAACGATAAGTTGCAACGGTTCCGCTTGGCCCAGTTTGCTCCATGTATACAAGTCGATTCATCACGTCATAAGTACGCTTTTCAACAATGCCGTTATAGAAAACAGTTTGCGTCAGATTTCCGACCGAGTCGTAAGCGTAGCTTGTGATTCCAGCCGCCGAGTCGGTTACTTTCGTTAGCTGGTTAATTTCGTCGTATTCGTAACTTGTCGTTCCGGACGGTGTTATCGTCGATGCTCGGTTGCCAGCGGCATCATACGTATATCGAACGATTCGCCCGTCTGGTTCAGCTCGGGAAATCAGAAGGTCGCGTTCATCGTAGATGAAGACCGTCGTCCCGCGCTCGTCTTGAGTTGTCGCTATTTGACCATTGATTGTATAAGAATACAAAATCGACGTACCATCAGGGAGTCGCTCGGCTGTTATGCGATTGCGAGCGTCATATTCATACTTGACCGTCTTACCATTGGCGTCGACAGTGCTAACTATATTGTCCGAAGCATCGTAGGTTGCGGTGGAACGTTGGCTGAGAGGAAGTAGAGTGGCAACGCGATGCCCGAGGCTATCGTATTCAAAGCGAGTCGTATGGCCGTTTGCATCCGTTTGACTCACGATGTTCCCTTGCTCGTCGTAGGCAAACTTTGTCTGATGGCCAAGTGAGTCAACTGTAACCGTCATTCGCCCCGACGAATCATACTGATACTGCACTTCACGACCTAATTCATCAGTTATACTTGTTTGCAGTCCGCGTGAATCATATGCTTTGGCCGTTGAAGTCCCATCGGCATTTATCGTTCCAATTGGAAAAGAGTCGGCATCATACGAGAATTGTGTGGTTCGGCCGAGCGCATCAGTCGTTGCAATCAATGCCCCATTTGCGTCAAATGTATTGGTTTGAACATGCCCCAACGCGTCGCGAGTTTGAATCAGTCGACCAGCCGCATTGTAGGTGTAGGAGGTGCGATTACCGCGCTCGTCGATAGAAGCTACAATTCCTCCGATGGCATCGTATTCAGATTTCGTACGTGGATTATCCGTCTCATCACTTGGCGTTGCGTCAGGAAAGACTGTCTCGACGAGTCGCCCCAGTTTATCGCGGATATAGCGAGTGCGTCGTCCCATCTCGTCGGTCGAGGCAACAAGTTGATTGGCTGCGTCGTATTCAGACGATGATTGCGTTGCGCTTGAGCCCGGCATACCTGGAAATAACGTCGCAATGAGAATGCCTGCAGCGGAATACTTATATTCAGTACGCTGTCCATTTCCGTCTACCTGAGCGATCAATTGTCCGGCTGCGTCATACTCCGAACGGAAGGTAACCCCCCCCGGTCCCTGAAGACTGGTGAGTCGCCCGTCGACGTCGTTTCCAAGATTGATAGCTTGAGTGACCAATCCTCCGCTGCCAGTACGTGAAGTGGTCATCGATGTTGTATTGCCATTCGCATCCTGCGTGTAACCTCGTATGTTTCCGAGGGTATCCACGGACTGATTGAGCCTTCCACGTTTATCGTATACATATCGAGTTGTATTCCCAGCAGCATCGGTAATCTCCGTCGGCTGGCCACTGGTGTCATAGCTTGTTTTCTCTTGGCGACCAAGCGGACCGATGCTCGAAATCAAGTTGCCTCGATCGTCGTAGGTATTGGTAGTCGTATTACCTAAGGCATCTGTTACCGTTAGTGGTTTACTGTTGGAATCAAAGGTGGTGCGGATCACATTTCCCAATGAATCGGTTATCGATAATTCGTTATTGGCGTCGTCGTAACTGAAGGTGGTCGTGTTCAGTAGCGCGTTCGTGACGCTCAACACATTGTTATTCTCGTCAAAGGTTCGCTTGGTCTGGTTTCCAAGAGCATCAATATCGGTGACAATATTTCCGCGATCATCAAATTGATAGGATGTCGCTCGCCCCAAGGCGTCAATGATAGTTCTGGTGAAGTGGACCAAATCGTTGATTTGCTGCACCGAATTGCCGGCACCATCTATGATTCCAATCAGCTTTCCGTTGGAGTCATAGGCTGTTCGTATGCCTGCTCGCCCCAAGGGATCGGTCACTTTGTCCAGATAATGTGGTGGATTCGATAGATAGTCGTATTTCATGACGTTGCCTTTTCGATCGGTAAATGCTACCAAATCCCCCTTGCTATCGTAGGCGTAGTTTATCGTTAGATTTTGAGGATCGGTTACAGCTACGATGCGTCCTTTCGCATCGCGACTAAAGTTTACGGTCAACCCATTTGTGCTTGAAAATCCATCGTCCGAAAAAGAAAGATTGTCACCATTGGGTTGCGATATTCGTGAGATGTTTCCGGCAGTTGCGTCAATGCTATAGGCCGTTCCATTCTTGGTCGTCAGCGTAAATCGCGCACCAAAGGATGGATCTTCCGGGTTGTATGGAAAACCGCCGCCAAACTGAAAATACTCATGGCCCTGTTTCGAAAGCTGATAGCGAGACACGCTCAGTTTTCCGGTTACTCCCTTATCGGGAACGAACGACGGGACAAAGTAAGCCGCATTGAGGCCATTCCCGGATTGATACTCGGGCGGAACGTCGCGCTCTCGCTGAAATTGATCGAACAGTGCTACAGCTTTAGGCCGAAATGTAAAACCTTCGCGCTGACCGCCGGGTAAAGTTACATAAACTCGAGTTCCATCCCGATAAGGCGTGAAGATTCCGCCCGCTTCGTCGCCCGTCTTCGGTAAACTTGTTCGCAAATCGACATCTCGGAAGGCGAGTTTCCAGCCAAAGCCCAGTTCACCATCTCGCTTCGAAACAAGCGTGTCATACGTTCGCGACACTGTGATCGGTATTCCCGCGACCGGAATCGAGATATCGGTAAACGTTAACGTAAAATTGCCAAGCTTCAAATTTCCACTGACGTTGACCGTGGTATCGATGCTGCTCGTCAGGCCGCCGGTGTTCAAGGCGGTCAACCTCAATACATATGTGTCGTTCTGCAGCAACGTCGGATCGAAGGTCGCGAGCTTGCCATTGGTCACTTGCGTTGTACCGCTAGCGATTTGAGTAAAGTCACCACTGTCGAATGGTGCGACTTCCAATTTCCAAGAAACTAGATTGGCATCTTGAACGGTACCGATGATATCGGTCGGTGCAGTGATCGTTGCATTTTCCAGTGGCGAGGTTACGTCGACGGTTGGCGATCCGGTGACCGTCGAATCGATGACGAGTACATCTTTCGTTTGACGACCGGCATTGCCAGCTGCATCCGTGGCGACGGCCACAATTGGCAGCGAGCCGACTTTGCTCATCACCAGCGATGCGCGGCCGTTGCTGTCCAAGGCTACCGGTTGTCCACCGATGGTGACGTCAAGAGATTTTACTCCGATGTTGTCGGTTGCCGTAATCATAACTACAAGCGTATCATCGAGCGCGATCGGATTGCTGCTGACTTGAATGCGTACCTTCGGAGCTTCGGTGTCAGCTGCGACGACTAAATCATATTCCTGCATTGCCGATGCACCGCGATCGTCCGAGACCGTGAACTTGACATGATGCGATCCAGCGTCGACGGTACTCGTCGACCATGTAATTCTTCCCAAACTATCGATGGCCAGGCCGGTCGGCCCCGAGGTCAAACTGAAGCTGAGCGGATCCAAGTTCGGGTCGGTGGCTTGGACGTCGTAATGGTAGGTTGCATTCGAGGCTGCGTTCACAACTGGCGTCGAAGTTATTTTCGGCGGTAAGTTCGCGGCCCGCACGGTAACTTCAAACGATTGTTCGGCTTCGCCGCCATCGATATCCTGAACTAAGACGGTAACACGACCGATGCCAGATAGATCCGATGTCCAATTGATGTCGCCGGTGTTTTCATCAATCGTCATGCCGACGGGCACTTCCAGGAAAGTAAATCTTATTTGATGAGCCTCGGGATCGGTCGCCGTGACGTGATATTGGTATGGCTGGCCGAGCGTCGCGACGAGAACTGGTTGCGACGTAATGATCGGTGGCTGGTTTGGAGCCGTAGCCCCCACGACGACGATGAACGTTTGATCGGCGGTTGCACCTTGATCGTCGCTAACGCGGACTGAGACAGTGACATTGCCAAGCTCAGCCGTCGTTGGTGTCCAGCGAATCATGCCCGTCGAGTCGATGGCCATGTTGCCTGACTTAGCGATCAACGAATAATTCAGCGGGCTCCCCTCGGGATCGGATGCTTTCAGCGCATAGGTATATTCGCTGCCCACTGCCGCCAATGTTCTTGGAGCCGACGAGATGGCTGGTGGAAGGTTCGAGCCGCGTACGGTAATCGCAATGCTTTGCGTAGCCGTTGCCCCTTGTGGATCCATGGCGTGAACGATGATCTCTTGCATTCCCAGTTGATCCACCGTCGGCGTCCAGCGGATTGCGCCCGTCATCG
>JAYTVL010000296.1:0-19981 GCA_043744075.1 Pirellula sp.
CCGCCAGAGGCGGGCAAAGCCGTGGGGAACGGGTCGATTAGTGAGAGACGGCAGTTAGTACGCCAAAACAAGGTTGGTGGGGGACAAGCCCCCGACCAACCTGAAAATCCAGATCGCAGAACGGAACAAAACTCGCATCAACGCATTTTTCGTAAACTGCTATTTGTTGCACAGCCCAGGCTGTGCCCCTCCATTGATATTATCGTTTGGCCAAGGCAAAAGCGAATCGATTTGCGCTATTTTTTGATTTTTTGGGCTGCTTGAACGATCGGCAGAAACGATTCTGCCTTTAGCGAAGCCCCACCGACCAGTGCACCATCGATGTTCGGTTGGCTCAAAAGTTCGTTTGCATTGTCCGCTTTGACGCTACCACCGTACTGAATGACCACCAAATTTGCGACTGAACTGTCAAACATCGACTGAAGCAACTGCCGAATGTCGGCATGGACCTCTTCGGCCTGTGCTGGAGTGGCCGTTTTGCCAGTTCCAATCGCCCAAACGGGCTCATATGCCAAGACTGTTTTGGTCATTTGTTCTGCAGTCAGGCCCGTAAGAGAATGAGTGCATTGACCGCGGACCACGGATTGCGTCGATCCTGCTTCGCGTTGTGCCAGTGTTTCGCCTACACAGACAATTGGGATCAGTTCTGATTTCAGGACCGCCTTGAGCTTGGTATTTACGTCCAAGTCCGTTTCGCCAAAAATCGCACGTCGCTCGCTGTGCCCAATAATGACGTAGCTGCATCCTAAATCCTTGAGCATGGCACAGCTAACTTCGCCTGTAAAAGCACCTTCAGCAGCGTGGTAGACATTTTGAGCCCCCAATTTAATGAGGCTGCCTCGCATGGCTGCCCCTACGTCATGCAGGTAAACACTGGGTGGACAAACGGCTACATCCACATTGCTTGAGCTATGTAACTGATCCATTAGTTGATGGACTAGTGCTACCGAAGAGTCTCGCAATAGATTCATTTTCCAATTGCCAGCAATAAAAAATTTTCTCACGAGTAACTACTTTCTTAGGAATGGGATCGCGGGTAAATAGAACAAAAGGATGTTCGAATTGCTGAAATTGTCAACGGGCAGCCAAGTTTGACCTGGATTTATGCCAAGCCGTTTTGCTACCGTCCGATGAAATCTGCTAACCCGTATTGATCCAAGTGAAATCCCGTTCCGCTTATCCGTTGTGGCAGATGTCGTGACTCAAACCGCAAAAAAGGCACTTTACCATGCGAAAAATTGCTATTCTCAATCAAAAAGGTGGTGTCGGCAAGACAACCACTGCCGTCAACCTAGCTGCTGGGCTTGCGCAATGCGGCCAGAAGGTCTGCGTTCTCGACTTGGACCCTCAGGCTCACGCTTCGTTGCATCTGGGGCTGACCCTCAACGACAACGAAAGCAGCATATACGATCTACTCTGCGGCGATGCGTTGTTGGAGCATGTTCGACGATGGGTTCTGCCGAACTTGGCCATTGTACCGGCAAGTCTCGATCTGGCGGCTGCGGAAATGGAGTTGGCCGGCGAAGTTGGACGAGAAGTGATCCTCAAAGACAAGATCGAGATGGATCAATCCGACTTTGATTTTATGATTCTCGATTGCCCTCCTTCTCTGGGTGTACTCACACTCAATGCATTGACCGCAGTCGACGAAGTGTTCTTGCCGCTTCAACCGCATTTCTTAGCCTTGCACGGATTGAGCAAGCTGCTTAGAACCATCGAGCTGGTGTCCAAGCGACTGAATCCAACACTCAAACTGGAAGGAATCGTACTTTGCATGTACGAGTCCGGTACGCGACTGGCCGCTGAAGTGAGTCGCGACGTCGAGGAGTTTTTACAAGTCAGTGCGGCACAAAGCCCTGTATGGGCTCAAGCCAAGTTCTTTCAAACCAAGATCCGCCGCAATATTCGATTGGCCGAAGCACCGAGCTTTGGTCAGTCTATCTTTGCATACGCTCCCAATAGCCATGGTTCCGAAGACTATATGTCTCTAGCCTACGAGGTTCTTGCAGTAGACGCAAGAATCACATCCAACGTCGAAGTTCAATCTGTTGCATCGTAAAAACGCGGGGTAGACAATTCATGACGTCGAACGAGCAAATTCAACTCCGTTCACAATTCCCATTCCGTGGACAGCCAATTGATCGAAAAAGCCTTCGTAGACTTGCGTTTGCAACTATGTTTGCGTCTTCGTCGATTATGTCAGGGTGCCAGCAATTAGGAGTGCGAGCTCGCGATGAAGAGCTAACTCAAATGATGGCGGAACAAGATGATTGGGCATTGCCTCAATCACCGCAAAGCAAGGTGCCGCGTCCTAGTTTAAGTGACTTCAAAACACAAAACCGCCGAGACAAACCGATCAGTTTGACCGCTGAAAATCGCTTCAACTCCAATGAACGCAGAGCGAAACCGTCGCAGACTGCCGTGGTCGGATACGGACCATCAAGCGATGGTCCGGCCGAGAACGATCAAACGACAATCATCAACTCACCCAATCAAGAAATCGATATCGAAGGCGCATTGGCAACCGTGCCTGCAGCTTATCGAGAGGTCCTTCGGAAGCAATTGATTGCTGTTCAGCAACAAGCAGGCTCGATAGCGACAAACGAACGGACCCAAGCTAAAACGCAGCCAATCGAGATGCGTTCACTTTCAGATGGCACTAGCCAAATCCGTGACCAAGCTCATTCGAACTTCGAGAAAGCTTCCAACCGCAGTACCAATGCCGAAACGCAGCAAATAGCATCCGATAAGAGCCCAGCGAGTTCCGTTTCGATCCGGATAACCGACGCAGGAGTCCAGAATCGCGATTCCGTTTCGACAGCATATTCCATGGAACCAGTTGCAAATTCAGCATCAATCATGTCGGCAATTGGGACTAGTCTGCCTGCGACACCCGCGTCCGCTTCCGTAGTTGCGCCGCTCGATTCGGCGTCAAGAATCGTACAAGCTTCTGCCATTTCGCCGATCGCATCGCCAGTTTCAGCTCCTAACCCATCGGGGAATGCATACTCGCCCTCAATCCCATCGTCTTGGCGACAATTGCTTACTCAAGCCATTGAGCAGTTAGAAAAGCAAGTTAAAGAAACACCTGCTAGCGATGACAATTTGCGAATCAGTCAAGAGGTGACGTTAAGGATGCTCTACGCGAGTCAACGCAGGCTGGAAGACGCCGTGCGACCGATCGACAAATTATCGGAAAACGAGCAAGAGTATTTTCGCCATCAAATGCATGCCCTTTACGAAGCAAGCAATCCCGAAGCGATGCCGGTTCGATCTCGGCATTGGTCTCTCGTGATGAGTAGTCAACGTGAAGCGACCAACCATCTTGCTGCCGCAAGCAATCTCGAAGTCAAATCGGTCGCGTTCTGTACCGAAGTTGAACGGTACGGTGTTATAACCAAGTTTCCCAAGTACCAGTTTCAAGCCGATCAGGAACTGTTGCTGTATTGCGAGATTGAAAATGTAGCGGCAAACAAAGTGAAAGAAGGCTTTGAGTCGCAACTTCAAGGAAGTTATGAGATAATTGATTCGCAGGGACGAAAGGTGGCGGACCAACTGCTACCGATGGAACCAGAGGTATGCCAGAATCATCGCCGCGACTACTTCATCGTCTACAAGATATTCATGCCGCTACAAATTGCGGCCGGAAACTATCAGCTACGCCTCACTGTCGAGGACATGAAAGCCCACAAGTTTGGCCAAAACCATCTTGATTTCCAAATCAAGAAATAACGTGCAATCAGTGCTGGAATTGCTGAGGAAAAATGTTTACGCTGTTTTGTCTATTTGGCGTCGATCATAACTTGGGCAGGAAAGTATGCTGTCAAAACTGAAGTCGGAAAGTGATTTTGAAGAACTCCAAAGGTTTGTTCCAATCAACTTTGTCAGCCTGTCAATGCTTGCAATCCGACTGCCCGACTTTTGATCGACGCCGCAGGCAAACATCGCGTGAAGTTGCTTGCAAGCCGAAGCTTATCTATGACGAGGAATTGAAAAAGTTAAAATGAGAATTTGAAAATGCAAAATTTGGGCCCATCCGGCGACGATGTTGCAGAGTTGTTGAACTTCATCGAGCAATGGAGTCATTCGCTCTTCCAGATCTTCATCTCTTCGATCCAAAATCATTACTCCAGAGTGTAGCGTTAGTTAAGTAAGTACACGTCAACACCACATCCATCCCTTACATTTTCCAATTCTCATTTCAACTTTTTCAATCGCCTGTCGCATGTCCGTCGTCGGTTGAGACAGTCTGGATGTCTATCCCAGCTCGAGCCGTTAACAGTTCAAATTGCACTCGCATTCGCTCTCGCATGAATTCATCAAGCGGCGACAATTCAGCGTCGCGCGTTTTCAGGTTTGACTTCCCAATTACTAAACGAGCCGAAACGGCCACCGTCTCCCCCTTCATTCCCATAGCTTTGACCGAAACTCTATCGTTCTCGAATTTGAGAATCTCTGCAGTGATTCGCAACGTCTCGTTGGGTTCCATGAAATCTGCGAACCGTACGTTTCTGGCTTCGTTTAAGACCAACAAAGAGGATTCGAAATTCTCGGTGGCTCTAATCAGCCAACAGGACGCTTGAAAGAGTGCTTCAAGCATAAGGACGCCTGGCATCACAGGAAATAGAGGAAAGTGGTCCCTCAAATAGTCTTCGTCCGCTCTTACCTGCCGAACTGCTACGATTCTCTCGCCCGGAACCAATTCCGTAATCTTGTCCAATTGCCTAAATCGCATCGACTAATGCCTCGGTTTTCGCGCTCACGACTCGGTTTCACGTTGCGAAAGAGAGTGTAGGGCAGCAAGGTCGATTCGAAAAGCCAATCGATCGGTTAACCGATCCCCTAAAATCCCTCTGCGACATCCATCACCATGATCTTGCCGTCCCCCATTCGGCCACTTCTCGCCGTATCGATGATCGTTTTGAGAACTTCCTCGACCCTTAGGTCGGCGACATAGAGGGTAATCTCGACCTTGGGGAGAAATGCGAGCGAGTATTCAGTAGCCAAATATTGATCGAGGTAGCTCTTTTGGCGGCCAAATCCCTTGACCTCAGTAACCTGCAACGCTTCCAAAGGCGAAAGGCGGAGATTCTCAAGCAGGCGCTCGGCTAGATAGGGTCGAATAATTGCGATGACTTGCTTCATAAAATGCAGGTCTATTGTTTCACATTTGCGGATTCATTTTGTTCCGAACCATTGGTCGGAACAGGCTTTTCGCTTGCTGGGTCAACACTCAGTTCCGGATCGAACGGTTTCTCTGATCTATAGAGTTCAAGAATTTTTTCAGCCAGAGGTTTCTGGGGCTGGGGTGCACGTTCCACAATCTTTTCTTGCAAACCGATGGCTAAGTCAAATTCTTTTGCAGAAGCGTGCGATGCAGCCAACGCAGCCATGTCGCTTAGGTCATTGAATTGGTTGAGCTCACACGCTTTCGTAGCGGACGCAATTGCCGCATTGGAATCTCGTAGCGACTTGTCTCTGCAAGTGGCAAGCAACCATCCAAGGTTTTGATGCGCAAGCGCATAGTCTGGCGTCAATTCTACAGCCTTCTTAAAGTCTGATAATGCTTCGGTGAATTTGCCGATTTGTTGGTAGTTGTATCCACGATTGTTATAGGCGACCGCAGCCCGATTGTTAAGTTCGATCACATTGCTGAAGTCGTCAATCGCTTTCTTATGATCTCCCTTTTGAAAGTAAACGTAACCTCGCCCCATGGTCGCTGGAATGAAGTTTGGACTTAGGTCCATGGCTTTCGAAAAATCCTCGATCGCATTGTCGAGATCGCCTTTGACTTTGAAAGCTGTGGCCCGTTGTTGCAAAACTCCAGCATTCTTGTCATTTAGTTTGATCGCGGCGGTGTAGTCAGCGATGGCCTCGTCGACCATATCCAATTGCAAATATGCGGCAGCTCGATTTACGTAAGTTGCTTCGCTTTTGTCCCCCTTTTCGATGGCCTTTGAGAAATCGTCAATTGCTTTTTCGTATTGATGAGATCCCGTTAAGAACAATGCTCGACTTGCAAATGCATTTGCTGAATCATAACCGAGTTTGATAGCCTCATCGAAGTCAGCGAGTGCTTTAACGCTCTCCCCCCGTGCCCAATGAGCGCCTGCCCTTAGCGTGTAATACCGGCCGGACTTCGGATTTACTTTGACAATCTCATCGTATGTCTCAACAGATTCCGCTAATGTTACAAGGTTTGGCTTCTCAATCGCTCCTTTGATACCTCGAAAAGTGCGGATCAAGAACGTCTTTTCTCTTTCCTCTAAAACAGTTAGTAGATCACCCTTTTCGATTACATCCACTTCTTTGTCTCCGATAGTCAGACGCAATTCGACACGAGCGACCATCGGTTCGGTAAAAACCGTTTCGTTAATCTTTTTGGATTGCGGAACACTTGATGTTGGCAAAGATTGCGCTTGACCAAAGCAATCCTGTTTCGGGATCGAAATCGTAATGGAAGCCGCAAGAAATATGAAAAACAATCGAAATCGAAACTGAATCATGGCAAGCACGCTAGGAGAAATCCTTTTTGTTACAGATGATAGAGTCTCGCAATTGTCAAACGGCTGGACTCGGGCCAGTTAATTTTACCGCCAATCCAAAAGTTTCGGAGGGAATCCTGGATATTTCGCTTAAATTCGAATTCAGTCAATAAGATGTGCCCACCCGCAATTTGAAAGACACAAGGAAAAACAGTTGGAAAACAGAATTTGTTTAGTTGACGTCAGCAGAGGGATGATTAAAGTTCATTGCAAACCCGATTTAGCGGTTATTCCGTTTTTCTGGAAGCAAAACTTTGATTCGCCTCCGTTTGGCATTCCTTTGGTTGGAGATTTCCGTGATGAAGCATCGTGTAACTTGGCTTTCGGTATTGCCGTTGGCCCTAGCTATGGTCAACCTCGCCGATGCGGGGTTTCGTTGCGGTGGATGTAGCGATCCATGCCGTCCAACTCGTTCGAACCTTGGATGTGGGCGTTCAGCAGCCGGATCTTGTGGCAGCGTAGGCGGCTGTGGTCATTCTGTTGTGGAAGCGAGTCCAGATTCTTGTGGGGCTGTTGCTTCAGATGGCACTTATGGAATGTCGTATGGACCATCGGTTGGTTGCGGAACTGCACCATCGATGAACTATGCTCACGTTCAAGTGATGCATGCTCCGTCGCAAATGGTTAGCCAAGCGCCTTGCCAGCAGGCGGTTTCAATCGCTCCGCAAGTAGTTTGCGAGCCAGTTACTGGTTATCGAACCGTAATGGAATCCAGCTTTGTTACCGAAACGCAATACGTGAATGCAACGGAGACACGACAAGAGACACGTACGCGTGTCAAACAAGTTTCGCGGTCAGTGCTCGTTACGGTCGAAGATTTCCGCACCAAAACTGTAATGGTTCCGACTACCGAAACCAAAACGATTGAGTACTCCGTATTGGTACCTGAGCAATCGACCAAGACAGTGGACGTAACCGTAACGGTCCCCGTTTGGAATGAAGTTTCCGAAAATTATACTGTCAAGGTGCCCACAATCAGCGATGTAGCTGAAACGTACAATGTCAATGTTGCTCGTCTTCGAGACGAGTCGTTCACATACAATGTCTTTGTGCCTCAAACAGAGACCGTGACCAAGATGCAAACGGTTACCAATTCGATTCCTGTCGTCAAGACTCGAACTGTACAACGAACTGTACCAAGCTATTCGACTCAATCCGTTACCAAGGACTACGGACATTGGGAATCCGTTGTTGAGGAAGTCGCAGGCTCCTGCTATGGTGCAACGGACGTTGTATCGTCAGCACCTGCCATGTCCATATCTTATAGTGCGCCAGCAATGTCCTACTCTGGTGGTTGCGGCAATGCAGCCATGGCATCGACCGTCGTATCTGGCGGTGGATGCGGTAATGGGATCTTCGGTCGCTCTGGTGGATGCCGACTGAGCGGATGCCGCTCTAGCAAATGTGGATCCGCTAGCTGCGGTTCTGGCAGTTGCGGTTGCGGCGCTCCTGCCTCGCCATCTTGCGGATGCGGTGCACCGGTGAGTTCTAGTTGCGGTTCTTCCGCAGGCTCAAGCTGTGGCGGGAATGCAATCGTGAGTGGCAACGTGGTTTATGGCGGCTCGATATCGGGCGGATGCGGCGTATCGACCAGTGTTGCAGCTGCTCCGGCAACCAGGACAGCCACACGTCGCTTTTGGGTTCCAAGCGTTGTGACCGAAGAAGTCCCTGTGGTTACCAATTCGGTACAAAGTGAAGAAGTTGCGTATACAGTTTATGAACAACAAAGCACGCAGATTCCTTACGAATGCGCTTATGTTGTTTATCGACCTGAGCAAAGAACCGGCTCAAAGAAAGTTGTTGAATACGTTTCCGAGCCACGCACTCGAACTCGCAAAGTCGTCACTTATACCGACGAACAACGAACACGATCTCGTCGCGTCTTGAGTTACACAACTCAGACGAAGCAAGAAACGTACCCTGTTGTGACCTATAAAACTGAAAATAAGACCAAGGACATTTCCTTTACCGTGAATGTTCCAACGCAAACGGTAGAGCCGATTCAGACGACACGTTATGAAACGGTGACCGACGACGTCGTTGAGGAATATATCGTTAGCGTTCAGGTTCCAACGACCAGAGAAGTTCAGGTCCAAGTTTGCAAAATGGTTCCAAGGTTGGTCGCGTATACCTTCAACCCATGTGCAGGTGCTGCTTCGAGCGGTTCCACAGGCGGATGTGGTTGCGGAGCTACGGCACCGGCCTCAAGCGGGTGTGGTTGCGGAGCTGCTGTACCTGCTGCTAGCGGATGTGGGTGTGGAGCTCCTGTTGCAGCTCCAGCTTCCGGCTGCGGTTGTGCAAACTAGTTCAGAAGACCTTTCATCAATGAAAGATCGTTAGAAACCGCAGGGCGACCTGCGGTTTTTTTTGTACCCTCTTTTGCCTTCGAATGGGGCGTCGGTCTTAAGTCGAGCAAGGTTAGAGGTGAAAATTCCGCTGAACCGTAGTGGATCTTATTAAAGATCCTTGCGATTCCGGATCTTTAACAAGATCCACTACCCTAGATTCAACCCATGCCAAAAGGTAGCCAATCAGTCAACGGCCCATGTTGTGATCGACGCGTCGAATGGAAAGTAGCGATCTTTCGCACTTGAATCCGAAAGGTTATCATCTCCGCACAATAAATACCCATTCCTCTTTTGTCGAAGACGGCAATCGTGCCACATTCTCAAATCGGCCCCATCGCCGTTCATTTCCCTGAAAGAGTGGAAACGAACGAACAATTGCAAGCGGAAAACCCGGATTGGGATGTGGAGCTGATCGCAGAAAAGACCGGTATTTCGCTGAGATACATAGCGGCACCCAATGAAACCGCTTCGGACTTAGGGGTGAAAGCTTGCCAAAAACTCTTTGCGGAAGGAAACATCGATCCGAAAAGCATCGATTTCCTATTCCTTTGCACTCAAACTCCTGACTACCCGTTACCCACAACAGCTTGCTTGGTTCAAGATCGTTTGGGATTGAGCACTCACTGTGGTGCTCTCGATTTCAATTTGGGCTGTTCGGGATTCGTCTATGGCCTCTCACTGGCTCAGGGATTAATAGCAAGCGGTCAATGCAAACGTATACTGTTGGTTACAGCCGAAACCTATTCCAAATACATCAGCCCAGATGATCGATCGCTGAGGACCATCTTCAGTGACGGGGCTGCCGCCACTTTGATTGATGCGTGCGACGAAGCTGCCCTGTCGCGATTCGAGTTTGGTACGGACGGAAGCGGCGCGGATACGCTTATCGTTGGCGACGGAGGTGCTCGGTGCAAAGACGAAGCAATCACGCCGCGACATCGCAAACGTTGGTCTAGTCGACTCTATATGGACGGTCCTAGTCTTATGAGCTTCACAATTGGAGCAATTCCGCAGTTGGTTCGCGATATGGTTGGCAATGCGAATTTGCAGCTTTCCGATGTCAATCACTTCTTAATGCATCAAGCCACAAGAAAAATGCTTGAACATCTGCAGACGGCCCTGAATGTTAACGACGAAAAGCTACCAATCCGTTTGCACGACCGAGGCAACACTGTTTCAAGCACTTTGCCAATTCTCATCCACGATCTACGAAACGAAGGGAAACTTGTTCCTGGAAGTCAAAATGTTCTTGTCGGATTTGGCGTCGGCTGGTCATGGGCAGGATGTTTGTGGAAAGCATGACCGACGTCCTGATCCGGAGTTAAGAATTGGCGCAAAATGCGGTTAGACCGGTTTGACGGGAGCGATTCAATGACACAACTTATGCCGCAAATTTCTCAACCTAAACTCGATCAATCACAGGCTTTTCTAACGGAAAGCAAGTGTGAGCCAGTGCGAATTGGAGCGGTTTCGTATCTCAACACAAAACCGCTGATCTTCGGCCTTGAAAAAGCACTAGGTGAACACGACGAGCTGAGATTGGCTTTGCCTAGCAAGCTTGCCTCGGAACTCGCAACAGGAGCTATCGACATTGGACTTATACCGGTCGTAGAGTATTTTCAGCATCCGGAGTTCCAGTTGGTTTCTAATGCTGTGATCGCTTGTCGAGGGCCGGTTTGGTCCGTCCGAGCCTTCTTTCGTTGCGAACCGAGTCAAGTTAAGACGTTGGCTTTGGATGAAGGTTCGAGAACAAGTGCAGCATTGATCAAAGTCCTATTTCATCAGCGGTTTGGCTTTGTACCGAATACTATCGAGTTAAAGATGGCCGACAACCCCGTATCGGCTCTCGCCGATGCGGTATTGGTAATCGGAGATCGAGCAATGCATCCGGAATCGTTTCACCCAGCATTTCGAAGCGACTGGGATCTGGGGCAAGCTTGGTTTGAAGAGACTGGATTGCCATTCGTTTTTGCAATGTGGGTCGCACGAAATCGGAACTTTGCAAACGATCAGTGGAAGCTCATTCTTGAAAAGACAAGGGATTTCGGACTCCTACGTGTTCAAGAGATTGCTGTCGACTCAGCAGAGAAGTACCAATTGTCCGTTGAACAGTGCCAAGACTACCTTACGAACTTTATTCGGTTCTTCTTGCGAGATGACGAACTTGCAGGTCTGAACGAGTTCCGTCGCCGTTGTGAGGTGTTGGGCCTAATCTCGAATTGAGTAAAAAGGACTGAATATGGTAACTTCCAATGCAACAGTATCACTCATCTTAGGTCGTGTCTTGGACGGTAAGCAGCTGACGAAAGAGGATGCCCTAATTCTACTTGAAAGCCGCGAACTCGCTGCAATCGGTTCAGCCGCGAACCAAATCACTCAACGGCTCCATCCTGAGTCGTATCGAACTTACAATATCGATCGCAACATCAATTACACAAATATATGCACGGCAGTCTGCGATTTCTGTGCCTTTTTTAGGTCTCCCAAGAGCGATGAAGGGTACGTCTTGCCCCGAGCGGAATTACTTGAAAAAGTACGTGAAACAGTTGAGCTCGGCGGTAACCAAATCCTAATGCAAGGAGGATTGCATCCGAGCTTTACTTTGGATTGGTATGAAGAACTTTTAGGGGACATTAAACGAGAATATCCAACAGTCAACATTCACGGCTTTAGCCCACCCGAACTGCATCACTTCACCAAAGTAAACAAACTTTCGATTCGTACTGTTCTAGAGCGTCTCAAGGAAGCCGGACTTGGTAGCATCCCTGGTGGCGGCGCGGAAATCCTAGTCGACCGCGTTCGAAGTGAGATTACACGCGGCAAGGTAATGACGGACGACTGGTTGAACGTAATGCGTGTCTGGCACGAACTGGGAGGCGTCAGCACGGTCACAATGATGTTCGGGCACGTAGAGAGTCTGGCTGATAGGGTTGAACATCTTGAACGTGTACGACAGTTACAAGCTGAGACTCATGGTTTTACTGCGTTTATTTGTTGGACGTTTCAGCCAGATAACACGCGCCTCGCGAACATTCCGCCGACTGGAGCCTTTGAATATCTCAAAACACAGGCGGTTGCACGACTTTACTTGGACAATATTCCCAACATTCAAAGCAGTTGGGTCACGCAAGGACTCAAAATCGGACAGCTGGCACTTGCATATGGAGCCAATGACATGGGGTCACTCATGCTGGAGGAGAACGTGGTTGCTGAGGCCGGTACCGTGCACTTTTTAACTTTGGATCAAATACGTAGTGCCATCGAAGAGTATGGATACACGGCACGTCAACGCGATGTACGATACCAGTTAGTTGATCCGTCCCTGGAACAGCTCGCAATTGCCGCAAACAGAAAACGCGATTCGAAGCAGCAATTACCGAAACTTGTGGAAATTGCAGCTGCGCGGGGTAAGCAAGTACCAGCTTGAAGCTCATGTTTAACCGATCGGAGCGATTAGCGCAGATCGCGGGCACTCTCAAGGGGCCCCACTGGCCTTGTGCCCGTGGCCACACTCGAATGGAGAGCTTGCTTAACTAAACTCTACCCAGTTTCCTTGTATCCAACGTTCGTGAGGCGTGAATCTCGTTTTGTAGTTCAATCGCTGGTTTTCGCGGACAACCATGCCAAGATATGCGTATTGCCGACCAGAGTCGCGAGCGTACTCGATCTGTTTTAGAATCGAGTAAGTCCCAAGCGACAGTTTTGAATGCAGCGGATCAAAAAACGTGTAAACCGCTGAAAGCGAGGTACGACCGCAGTCAACAATTGAAATTCCTACCAAAGCGTCATTTATCCAAAAACTCAGCTCCAAGGTCTGGGCCAAACAAGTGTCTACCAAGAATCCTTTGTAGTCGTCAATTTGGTACTTGCTGTCGGAATCTCCGAGTCCCCGTTGTGTTCGATGAAGGTTGAAAATGGATAGCCGATATTCGTCGATGGACGGTCGTCCAACCCGAATGGTTAAGCACTTATCACCTCGTTTAAGGACACGTTGGAACGAATCTCGCCACACAAATTTCCGAACGTCGACACGTGAAGGTTCACATGCCGAGCATCCGTGGCAGGCCGTATGGTAAAGAAAAACGCCCGATCGACGAATTCCGCTGGCCAATACCTGGTCAAATTCGTCGAGAGTTAAAAGTCGCGACGGCAATTTCAACGGCAAATTGGCAATTCGACCGTCAAGATAAGAGCATTCGTGAACATTGGGAATCGTATCCGCAATGGGTAGAGAGCCTGGAAACCGCGACAAATTCGTCGCTTCCGAGCTGGCAATTCCCTCCCATAAATGAGGATCGTCCATAGAGTTTAAATGTCCAATTGCCGCACCGCATTCCCGATAGATTCAAGATTTGAATCATTGCGATCATAATCCACAAATCCGTCAAACCACTCATAATCGTATCAGAATCGTTGTTTCGCGAATAGCAACGCAAAAAAGTGGCATAGTTTTGGCGACTTTTCATTTGGTGGCCACTATTCTTCTGTTAGCCGAACGCGAACACTTGCACATCCTCAACCATTGATCGGATTCAGCGGAACCGATTAGACTACGCCTGGCAAAGAGCGGTGTTATACTTGGTAGAGGATCACGTAGGTCTGGCTGTCCCAGCCGGACGGTGTGAGAGCAATACCGCGTGGGAGCCTAATAAATGACGAAACGACCTTATGATTACAAGAATAAATTGAGAAAGGTCGAAATGAGTTCGCACAAAGGCCTTGATGGCATCCTTCAAAACTGGGAATTCGACCCACATGCCTTATCGGTACGTCTGGTAAAAGGAGACGACGGCAGAGATGTGATTCAAATGCGAGTCGATCTAGGAGTCCTTCAAATGGAAACGCAGGGCAGGCCAGATGGACTGACTCCGGATGGTTTCGCTACTTTCCTTGATAGTATGCTAGAGATCGAGAAAAGCGATCAAGATTTTGTGATGGATGAGGATCAGTGTTTCGAAGCGGACCGCGAATTTGTTCAATTTTACCACCGCCGAATTTCTTGGCTTCGTTTGCAGCATTATCACCGCGCGGTGGAGGATGCTGACCACACCCTCGCGCTGATGGATGTGTGCCGAGATCATTCGCCAGAAGAGGAATGGACCATGAGTCATGAACAGTACCGACCGTTTGTATTGTTTCATCGCACTCAGGCCTCTGCTTTGGCAGCGCTCGAGGAATCGGATGCAGAAGAGGCTATTTCGGAAATTGATTCCGGATTGGAAATGATGCGAACCGTTTTCGAAGAGCACGAAGCAGAAGAAGAATTCGAACAGGATGAAATGGTGCTTCAATTGGCCAAGCTTCGCGATTCGCTCAAGGAGGAATACATGGGACCAAGTCTCGAAGAACGATTAGAACACGCAGTCAAGTCCGAAGAATACGAACTGGCAGCGCAGCTGCGAGATGAGTTGGCACGCAAACAAAAGAATTAAAATCGGAATCGACGCAGTGTATCATTAACGTCTTACCCGATCATTCCATCGCTAGGTGCGGTTTGGCCTGAGATCGTAAGAAACGACCTTTCGATTAGCAAGGCGATTCTAAGCACAATGGTTCCCAATATATTAAACACAATTGTTCGCGGCCCATTTGCAGAATCAATGCCTTCAGTCATGCATTGGCTTAGCCGACCAATCTGGGCTTCGTATGGCACAAAGCCAAACGGGGCCTCTGAACGATTGCCCTCAAACATTCATGAGCACTGGAAAAGGGGGGGCAGGGGGGCCCCCTGCCGAAGGCCCACGATATTTTTTGCCCTCCTATTTCTGCGCGTTGGGTATTCAAGCTCAGTTTGGCTTCTACTCAATTTGTTGCTTTTTCGTTTATAACTTTGCCACCAGATTTTAATTCGAAATCTGCGATGTTCTTTTTGTTTGCTACGACATCAAATTCGAGTTTCGTTTGACGATTGTATTCGACCGGGACGGTTTCAGGAGAGCCAAGGTTGTTTCCTTGGGCGTCCAAGAATGCGTCGGCCAGTGTACTTATGCGAACGCTGTTTTTTCCTGGAATCGAGCCTTTTCTGCCACCACTGAAATTGAGCACATACTTGCCATCTTTGTCCGTTTGGGATGCGCCGGGTCGACCGCCTGCCGAAGGAACAAACACAAATAATCAAATCGTTAGTTGTCGGTCCCGGGCAACAACATTCCAAAGTCCGACTTGTTTTCCGTTGCGAATAACGTAAGCATGTTGATACATGGCTGATGTTGGGCAGGCATGTCGAGCCACAGCTAGGAGCGCATCACCAGGTTCAAAGTCCTTGGCAAGCGGCGTACGAAGCACAAGGTGCTCTTCATTCTGCAATGCTTCTTCCGCGTCCGGTAACTCGGGAAAAAACAACCTCCGACCAGCAGGCCGGTCAGCCGCACAAGCTTTGTATCCCAAGTCCAATGTCATCAGATCGTCGGCAGGCCGACTGATCACCCGCGTCAGGATCATCTGAGCTGGAACAAATTCTAAATCCGGAAAGAGCTCGCTATAGCCTATGTCATGAAAAACACAGGTCCCTGGACTCAGCTCAATAGATGGATCGTCAATTTTCGCAAAGACCGGAAACGACCCAGTGCCTCCGCAGACAATCTTCGGGACGGCCAGCCCTGCGGCTAAAAGTTCATCTCGAAACGAAGCAACCTGTTGCCAAATGGACATAACGGCTTGCGTTCTGTCGTTCAATTCTTTCTGATGATTCTGGCCATCGTAAAGATGAATCCCGGCAGCATTTATTCCAGGCGACGACGACATTTTTCGGTAGAGTTCTTTTGCTTGTACGCCAACAGGTACGCCGGTTCGATGTTGTCCGGAATCGATATCCAAGTATACGTCTATTCTCTTTCCGGCAGCGTTTACGGCTGAGGAGAGAGTTGCTAGAGGAGCAGGATGATCACACGTGACGCCAAGCGTCACTTGCGGAAACCGCTCAAGGAATTTTACGGCACGAGAAATGTTTGGACCAACAAGATTATATGCCAGGAATACATCGCAGACGCCGGCCAATGCCAACATCTCGGCCTCTGCAAGTGTGGCTGCCTTGTGTTTTCGGATACCGAGCTTCATTTCAAGCTCTATGACTTCACGCATTTTATGCGTTTTGCAGTGAGGCCGAAGTCGATCGGGTGTTCCAGCGATCTCGATCATCTTATCGAGGTTTTTCAGCAGCAGCTCTTCGAAAACAATGAGCGCTGGAGATGGAATTTCGTTTTTGTCGAGGATCAGGTAACGTGCGTCCATCATGCAATTCTCGCAAGGCAAGGGAGCTTCGTTACTTCAATGGAACGAATAAATCCGAAACACAAATGGAATCGCACGACATGCAGTCGAGTCCCAACTCAACTTTGTCAGTTGAAGTGAAAACTCTGCATCTCTCGTAGCCGCCTTGGTTAGGAATATCAAAATATTCCAGTGTGCGTTCCGATAAATTGACTATCCAATAAATTGGAACCCCGCCGGAAGCATAGATATTCGCCTTTCTGCGATCTCTGAGCAATGATGTCTCCGCTATCTCGATCGCCATCGCAATGTCCTTTCCATTCGGATGTCGTTCTGCATATCTTGCAGGCGGACCAAGGGCAATTACCACATCCGGTTCGGGCTCGCTTGTCGTCAAAGAAATAGCGCTTTGAATCCGCAATATCCAACCCTGCGAAAGCAATGGCCTTATCAAATACTCGGAAGAGGACACGGTTGCATCATGAATTGGGGAATGAACCATTTTTGGTGAAATAAATCCCTCCAGCAGCTCCACGCGGTCATCCTCTGTAAGAACACCGGAATCTGCCATTCGATGATATTCCGGAATAGTGAACTTGCGAATAGCGAAGCCATAGTTGGGCACAACAAGATCAGCAGCTGGTGTAAGTTGGTTTTGCATAGAAACCTCTTGAGCAAATGGGCCGCATTAATTTTAGAGCCTGATTGATAGCTTGTCCAGCAAACGAAAAACTCTCTCGGCCTTCGAAACGGAATTCAGTCTTTGCCGTAGTGTTTTACTTTTTCCCAGAATTCCTCGAATGCATTGGGCTTGTGAAAATCTGGACTGTTATCAAGGTCATGGCATTCTGCGCATTTGTCGCTAGCACGATCAAGAGGCAGTTTCATCTCATTCCGCAGTTTTTCCAACAATCCGGCCTCGGCTGGAACGTCGCCTAGTTCCGCTGCAACGTGCTTTGAACCTGGGCCATGGCAGTTCTCGCATCCATTGGCGACCATATGAGGTGTTCGTTCAAGCGACTCGTATCCTGTTCGATAAGGAACAAAGCTCTGAGCGTTCCAGCCCGTGACGTGGCAGGACAAGCATTCCGGATCAAAGTGCCTTGCCATTGGGCGTTCCGGTGGCTGAACGATTGTGTCTGTTGCGTGTGCATGTGGTGTGTCTTTCCAAATCTCAAAGGCGGCTGTATGGCATTCACCGCATTTCTCTGAGCCGACGAATTCTCGGGTTGTTGGATGTGTCATTGGGCGTTTTCCTAGCCCTTCAATCGTGACCGCTTTGAGTTCATCTTGATATTTGCCAAATAGCTCCGTGACGCGAGGGGAGTCCTCAAATTGAGAACTGAGAGCGACGCGTTGGTATCGAAAAGGCTGCTTGGGATTATCAAACACACCAAACAATCCCGTATACATACCCTTCGTTCCAGCTTGAACCATTAGACTTGATGTGCCTGCAATCTGTTCAGGTTGATATGTTGGTTCTCCGTAACCACCTGAAGTGATCACAAGAGAAAAACTGGGGACCGCCTTTGCAATTTCGCGAGTTTCTTCAAGTGATGCATGTGAAATTAGCACCGTGAAATCGCATTTCTCTGCTCGCAACTTCTGCGACACTTCCTTGAGAGCCGGAATGGCCTTCGAGATCGTGGTGTCTTCGTTTTCAACTTTCTTTGCGTTGTCGTCACCAAGGACTGCCGTAATGCCTATTCTTTTATTCTTAACAGTTAGCGTTTTGTACTTCACGTCGTACTCAGGCAAGATACTAACGTTTGCGGAGACAAATAATCCAGGCTTGTCAATCATGGGATGCATCAGTGAATCGACGGTAAGCATCAAATCATCTTCGCCGAAGGTAGTCGCTTGGTAATCGAGCAAATTGAATGCTTCGGCAGTCCATTTAAACTTGATATCCGCTTGCCTACCACGTCGACGCAATTCGTGTTCCTGAAAGACTTGGCCACCGCCATCGATAGGAATTACGTTCCAACCGCGTTGCCGAACCGAAGTTAGAAAAGTATCTCGTCGGCTTAGTCCTCCCTTTTGATTTTCGAGCCCCGTACAACCACAAGGTTCAATGTACCCAGTTTGATTTCCGGTGACGAAGAACACGAAAAGCGGATCCTTCCAATCCTCCGCGATCTTTTGGTTTTTTTCCTCAGAGCTGGCCTGGCTGACTGGAATGCTGCCGACTAAGCCTTTTGTTGTTTTGCCAGAGCTAGCTCTCTCAGCATCCGCAGAAAGTTTTCTGTCAATAACTCCAGACGACGCATTTTTTGGAAATCGGATTTGGACTTTGCTGTCCCTTCGTTCCTCATTCTGGCGAGATCCAGCGGGCGGTTCTCCTCTCAGATTTGGCAAAACGATCGAAACGGTGAAGCCGATACTCAATGCAAGCAATGTTTTGAATGCTTTTCTTCGCCCACGGGGATCGTGTCGATTATTAGCCACAGTTCCAAGCTCCTGCAATCCATGGGTCGTTCTCAACTATTCCGAAATGCGGAACTTGATAAACATCGGAAACTGAGGAGCACTTTCCATATTGGTTTCCAAAACAATTTTTGCAAAATCCTTGCCGTATGCTCCTCCGAACTCGATTGGAGCAGTCCCAGCGGGAATCTCTAGCGTAACTGAAAACATTTTTTGTTTTGGCATAACTTTTAGCTCAGTAATCGTCACCTTCAGCGCCCCTTCCGCTGGGGCTGGGCTCACCTTACCAACCTTGATTTCGATGTTTGCGGCATCTTCATTTTTGATGGCTAGTACGAAACTCTTTTTCAGCCCCGCTTCGGACTTAGCAGTCCCCAGAGAAAAAATATTCCGTTCCTCAATGTAATCCGGACCAGCGATCACTCGGATTGGGGCAACAGACCTGCCATTGATTGGGAAGTTGATCGTTTCCGTCTTTGTCTGCTCCTGATTTTCAGCTTTTTTGGTGAAAACCATGTTTCCCGAGAGCGCTCCGGCTGGAATCCCTTTTTTCAGTAATATCTTGAAATCGAAATAAGTGCGAGCGTCCGCAAATTGCGTTATTTCGCCTTTTTCGAGCTTCTTGGTTTCACCCAATTCCCCGATTATTCTTGACGATAGAGTCGCATCCGACCAAGCTAGCGATGAAAACTCGATAGCAGCTTCATCAAAAATATAGAGCCTTCCTTTAAACTCATTTTCCTCACCTGCAAGAAAATCACGGAAATCGGCAGACGGCGGGTCAAACACGTAAGCTTGGCCAATCTTTCCTTTGACAGTGAGCTTTATTTCTTCTTGATCGAACAAGCTGGTTCCAATTGTGGCGGTTTGAGCAAAATCTGCTACTAAACCTTCCGCAAGCCATTCGAGTTTGACTGGTGTTTCTTCACCGGGTTCAAGCCGTTTCGCATCCAGAGTGCCAACGGTGCATTTGCAAGTCGATCCCTTGTTTGCCAACTCGACTGGAGCGTCTCCAATGTTCTTGAAAACAAAAGTGTGATTCCGTTTGGTCCCTCGACTCATCGTACCGAAATCGAATTCCGACCCTCCAACGACCTCAATTTTGCCTCGTTTTGCCTCAGCTGCCTTGGCTTTTTCAAGAGCGGCGGCCATGTCCGTTTCCGAACCCAAAACATTCTTGATATTGGTCGTACGGCTTCGGAACTCATTCAACGCGATTCCGTAACCGATTCCGATACACACGGCAATCAAGACTAATGTTTTCATTTTTGGACTCAAATAGACCGGAAACCGGCGTCAAAAGGAAACCTGATGAAGACTTATCGTAGCAAGGACTTAAGGTTGTGCTAGGCACGGCTTCGATCATAAGTCGGGCTGAACCGGACGCTAGCGCGTTGCGGCTGATTAGCCGAAGGGCGCTAGCCCACGGTTTGCTGACCATGTTGTGATCGA
>JAYTVL010000297.1:0-19958 GCA_043744075.1 Pirellula sp.
CCCCTTTGGCTTGCTCGGGGCTCATGTAGGCGGGAGTACCACCGCCTGGTAGACGTTTGCCAACCTCCTCGTCACGGAGAGCCAATCCGAAATCGACGAGATAAACATTCTCAGCGGAATCAACCAGTACGTTTTGCGGCTTCCGCGACGGTTCGGGCTTCTTTGAGATAGAGTTCGGCATCTTCGGGCCTTTGGACCAATTGCGGATGCGGTACTTTCAATGCGACCTTGCGTTGAAGCTGTTGGTCGGTGGCCAGATACACGACACCGAAGCCGCCGCGACCGAGAATGCTCTCAATGACAAACCGCCCAATTTTTCCAGGGAGTTGCTCGGTGATGTCAAGCTCCGGTACGGGCTTGACATGCTGCTGTGTGACATCTTGAGCGGGATCGTTGGGCATGATTTAATTGCACGCTTCGTGTTCGAATTCTCGGTTTCGATTCAACTGAATTGTAGCATATCGGTTAGACGAAACAGGTGGAGGCGAAGGATCATTCAGAACCACCCACCGTCAAAGACGTGGTGAAACGTGCCATCGCCGCGAAAGGCCGGATTGCGCGTCGTCCGCCTGCAACTCATGCAATAACATTTAGTTCGTCGGGTAGGGATCGGCGAAGGCGCCAAAAGCCTGGAGGCCGCCGTCGACGGATAAGTCTGTGGCTGTAATAAATGAAGCTGCACTGCTCGACAACCAAAGGACAGCATGTGCTATCTCTTCGGGCCTCCCGATACGGCCCAAGGGATGTCGATTCGCGAGCTCAGCTTCGCCACCTTGTGCTTCGAGGCTTGCTCGTACTAATGGAGTATCAATCGCTCCAGGCGATACACTGACGACCCGCACACCGTCGCGAGCATACTCGATCCCCCATTGCATGGCCTGCAAAATATTGGCTGCTTTGATAGGGCCGTAAGTCGCTACTCCGCGGGCAGTGCGGTGTCCCTGTCCACTTGCAATGTTGACGACAACGCCACTCTGTTGTTGTCGCATAACCTTCAGAGCAAATTTGGCCATGTAGATGTAACCGGAAAAATTAACCGCCAACATTCGATGGTAGTCTTCAGAACGAATATCCTCGACTCGAACATACGAACTTGGGGGTTGGATGGCCGCGTTGTTTACTAGAACATCCAATCCACCATATTCAGAAACAGTCTCTTCAACTACTCGCGAACACTGGTCTTCGACCGAAACGTCGGTTCGTCGAAACACGATGCCTGGTCGAATCAACGACGCCGCTTTATCGTCTACATCGGCGCATACTACTTGAGCCCCGGACTCTGCAAACGCTTCACAGATCGCTCGCCCAATACCGTTGCATCCCCCGGTCACCAATACAACTCGCCCGGTATGATCGTACCTGACACTCCCAAGTGGTCGGCTGCTGCTCATTGTTGTCAAGTCCCTCGCTTACGCTTCGGGTTGGGATCCCTCGCTTACGCAGCGGGTTGCGATGGCGATGCTGTCAGTCGGCTGATTTGACAGTATTTTTTCGCCGCGCGAGATCTTTGCACGCTTGTTCTGGATTCGAGCAAAGGGAGCAATTCGACGTGCCGTCCGATGAGGGCTGATTGGCTATGCCACCACAGGAACCCGTTAGCCTCTTTCTTCCTAGTATCACCCCGACGGCCATTCCGATAATCACAAGAAGGAAAATGCCTAAAGTCAGTCCGAACACCGTTATCCAAGTCATGATATACCTAATTCGCCACTGTAAGCTGTTTGCAAACTTGTGGAAAAAGTTCTGAAAATCGAGTCGAACATGTTGACGGAATCTGGCCGCTCTTTCGCTCCATCAAAAGTACAGCCCAGTGCTTTGACTCTGCCAATTTTAGCCCTTGCTCGGTACCCAAGACCATCATGCAGGTTGCGATCCCGTCTGCCAACGCGCAATTATCGGCGACAACCGATGCCGATGCAAGCTGATGCGTAACCGGACGACCTGTATTTGGATCGATTGTGTGTGAAAATCGCTTTCCTTCCGATTCAAAAAAATTGCGGTAATCACCGCTAGTCGCAAGGGCTGCTCCCGACAGGCCAACAATCGTTTGAATCGACCGCTTGAAATCAAGAGGCGCTTCGATGCCAACTTGCCATGGTTGACCATCGGCTCGCTTTCCTCGGGCAAAAATTTCGCCACCGATTTCAACAAAATAGTTAGGAATGCCATTGGTGCGGATTATTTCTCCGACCCGATCCACACCGTGACCAGGCGCAATGGCCGATAAGTCAACTCGCAACCTTGTATCCGATTTCTTTAAAGCAGGAGGATCCAAACGGACCTCCAACTTCGTATAACCAATCGAAGACCTTGTTGTCTCCACCTCCTCGTCCGTCGGAATACTCTTTCTGCCTTTGACTGGACCAAATCCCCAGAGGTCTACAAGTGGCCCAACCGTGACGTCAAACGCTCCATTCGATACTACCGATATTTGCAGCGACAAATCAACTACATTGGCAGTTTCTACCGAAACTGGAAACCAATCGGTCGATTTCATATCGTTGAATTGTGTGATTTCCGAGTCCTTGCGGTAGGTCGACATCTGCTGATCGATACGATTGAGTTCTTCGTCAATCAATCTCTGCATTTCCTCATTCGACGGACTACCTATCACTGGAAGATACCGAATCGTGTAGGTCGTTCCCATCGTACGCCCCTGCAACAATTGCACTAACTGCTGGGAGTCGATGGGATTGTTTTTCTTGCGACCGGTCCAGAATAAGCCAGCCCCAAACAAACAAATCAATGTCAATGCTAGAATGAAGCGATTTGGTGATAAGCGGATCATTGATTTACCATCGGTTTTTGAACGTAGCATAGACTTCCAGTCTGTGAATTGAAGACCACAGTCTGGAAGCCTATGCTACTTTTTATCCGCTTGATACTAACCGCCGAAATCATCGTAAGCGATATTGCTTTGGGGCACACCGAGTTCGTCAAGCATCTTGAAGACCGCTGCATTCATCATTGGAGGTCCACAAAGGTAATACTCAACGTCTTCCGGTGCCGGATGGTTTTTGAGGTAATTCTCGAGAACCACTTGGTGGATGAAACCGACGTAGCTTGTCCAATTGTCTTCGGGCTTGGGTTCGGACAAAGCGATATTGAATTTGAAGTTCGGAAATTCCTTCTCAATAGCTTGGAAATGATCCACGTAAAAAAGTTCGCGAACGCTTCGACCGCCATACCAGTATGACACCTTGCGTTTGGTCTTGCGATTGCGGAACAGTTCAAAAATATGGCTTCTAAGTGGAGCCATGCCCGCACCACCGCCGATGTAAACCATCTCGCTGTCGGTATCCTTGATAAAGAACTCACCGTACGGACCGGAGATAGTGACCTTGTCGCCGGGTTTTAGACCGAAAATATACGAGCTAACTTTGCCAGGAGGAGTCCCATCGGGGGCACGAGGCGGAGGTGAAGCCACACGCACATTGAGCATGATAATCCCCGTCTCGCCTGGGTAATTGGCCATCGAATAAGCGCGAAAGACCGGCTCTTCTACGATCGACGAATACCGCCATATTTTGAATTTATCCCAATCCTCACGGAATTGCTCTTCGACATCGAAGTCTTTGTAATGAACCGTATGCGGCGGTACGTCGATTTGTATGTATCCACCGGACTTGAAGCCCACGGCCTCTCCCGCCGGCAACTCAAGAACTAATTCCTTAATGAACGTTGCGACATTGTGATTCGAGCGAACGGTGCAGACCCACTTCTTAGTCTCTAAAACTTCGTGCGGGACCTCAATCTTCATGTCTTGCTTGATCGCAACTTGACAACTCAGGCGGTAACCTTCGCGAGCCTTGTTATTGCTGATGTGCGTTCGTTCGGTGGCCAAAATCTCGCCGCCGCCTGATAAGACCTTCACCTTGCATAGAGCACAAGTCCCGCCACCACCGCATGCGCTCGAAACAAATATCCCATTGTCTGCAAGGCATCCCAAAAGCTTTCCGCCCGATGGAACTGTTATGGTTTTACCGTCATTGATAACGATTTTCACGTCGCCAGCCGCAACAAGCACCTTCTTAGCGCCCAGAATGACAATGACCAAAGACAACACAACAGCTGTGAAAAAAAAGACACCCAATAGAACCAAGTAAACGCCGGTCATAGCTGCTAATTCCAAATACCAATCGTGTTTCTAAAATCCCGTACAGCGTTTGTTTGCACTTAGAGCTGAATGCCGGAAAAAGCCATAAAGGCCATCGCAACTAAGCCGACGGTAATAAAGGTGATCCCCAGCCCACGTAGCCCAACAGGAATATTGCTGTAACGCATTTTTTCTCGGACGGCGGCAAGTGCAACGATCGCCAATGCCCATCCAAAACCTGATCCAACACCGTAGACGATGCTCTCGCCCAGGTCGTAGCCACGCTGATCCATGAAAAGCGAGCCGGCTAAGATCGCACAATTAACGGTGATCAGCGGCAGAAAAATCCCAAGTGCGTTGTAGAGAGCTGGAAAGAAACGATCCAGTACTAATTCCAAAATCTGCACGATCGCCGCTATCACACCGATATAGCTGATAAACCCGAGGAAGCTCAAGTCAACTGCAGCAAAGCTTGGTCCTAAGGTGTGAGCCAGAGCTCCCTCCGAAAGCAAGTACTGATACAGCAAGTTATTTGCAGGAACAGTAATCGCTTGAACAACTGTCACCGCGACTCCCAAGCCAATGGCTGTCTTTAGATTCTTCGAGATAGCGATGAACGTACACATCCCCAAGAAGAAGGCGAGCGCCATGTTCTCCAAAAACACGCAGGTCAAGAACAGACTTAGGTAATGCTCAAAACTGTGGATTTCCATGGTTTTCACGCCTCCTCAACTTGCTCGGGTTTAAACGTTCGTACAATCCAAATCAGTATTCCAATGAGGAAAAACGCACTTGGAGACAAAAGCAATAATCCGTTCGGAGTGTACCAGCCACCGTCGGTGACTTTAGCCAGAATAGGAAAGCCGAACAACGATCCTGATCCAAAAAGTTCTCTAACAAATGCCACTAGTATCAAAACCAAACTGTAACCTACCCCATTCCCAATTCCGTCCACAAAGCTCATCCAAGCAGTGTTCTTCATCGCGAAACCCTCTGCGCGGCCCATCACGATGCAATTGGTAATAATCAAGCCGACGAACACGCTCATCGTCTTGCTGATCTGGAAAAAGTAGGCCTTCAGAATCTGATCAACCACGATCACCAACGATGCAATCACGACCATTTGCACGATCATGCGAATGCTACTCGGAATATAGTTCCGGAGTGCCGCCACCGCTGCACTGGAAAAAGCCGTAACCAAGGTCACAGCGACAGCCATGACTAATGCCGTTGAAAGCTGAGTTGTAACGGCCAAAGATGAGCAAACACCAAGCACCTGAAACGTGATTGGATTATTGTTTATGATCGGATCGATAAGGACTTTTTTAGGGCTTGGAGCTAACATCCGAAGCTCCTTTCTGAGAAGCTAGTTTCTCGAGATAGGGACCGAAAGCATCACTGCTGAACCAGTATTTAATCATGCTATCTACACCACGACTTGTAATTGTTGCACCCGATAGTCCGTCCACCATGTAGGGCAGGTTCTCGGGCGTAGGACTTCCTTTGGCGACGCCAACTGCCAACATTGCGTCGGTCGATTCGCCTCGCCAAACCTGCTTTCCTTGCCACTGTTTTTTCCATTTTGGATTTTCAACTTCTCCACCTAAACCGGGCGTTTCGCCATGCTCATAATAAGTCAACCCGTTGATCGTTTTGAGGTCGCCATTCAAGGCCACAAAACCATACATTGTGGACCAAAGTCCCTTGCCGTAAATCGGCAAGACTACCTGTTGCAATTTTCCTTGCTTGTCTTTCACGAGGTAGACCCAGGTGTACTTTTCCCGGTTTTCAATGCCTATGCCGAACTTGCCAGCATTAATCGCAGCGTTCATCTTTGAGTCCTTTGCCGCCTTGCGTTCATCGAAGGCCTCGTTGGCAATTGACTTGTCCTCAACATATTCACCTGTTTGAAGATCGACCACTTTTGGTTCAATCGTTCCATCGGTGAACATGTCAGAGACTTCTTTTGCCTTGAGCGCACCTGATTGCTTACCCAGTCCCGCAGCTTCAATTATATTTCGCTGTCGGTCCAATAGCTTGTTTTTTCCCTGTACATCTTTCAGGGCGACAGCCGCAGTGCTAACCAATAGCGAACATCCGATGCAAAGAACGATCGTCACGACAAACGTATTGGTGATGGAATCACGTTGCTCAGGAAGCATATCGAGCTGCCCTCCGTCTAATATTGGCTTGAATCACACAGTAGTCAATAAACGGAGCAAAAACGTTGCCAAACAAGATCGCCAACATAATTCCCTCAGGGAAAGCCGGATTGACAACCCGAATCAGAATCGTCATCGCACCTATTAACAGTCCATAAAACCACTTGCCGGCTTCAGTCATCGATGCGCTTACAGGGTCCGTCGCCATAAAGACCGTGCCAAACGCAAGCCCACCAATCACGAAGTGCCACCATGGTGGAACGTTGAACATCGAATTGGTTTTACTCCCCATAAAATAAAACAGCGTGGATACGGCTAGTGCCCCCAAGCAGACTCCAGCCATGATCCGCCATGATCCGATCCTGGTCGCGATCAAGATAACGGCACCGATCAAACAGGCCAACGTGCTCGTTTCGCCAATCGAACCGGGAATCGTACCAATGAACGAACTAAACCAAGTAATACTGCGTTCACCACCGGTTGTCATAACATGTGCGAGCGAATCCATCGTGTTTGGATATTTCGTCATATCAGTTGCAGCCAACTGGCCCAACGCTGTCGCTCCGGAATATCCATCAATCTTCCCTCCTCCAGCCAAGAATTTCGAAGCAATCCAGACCCGGTCACCGCTGATTTGGCCAGCGTATGCGAAATACAAAAAGCACCTTGCGGTCAGTGCAGGATTTAGGAAATTGCGGCCGGTACCGCCAAAAATCTCCTTGCCAATCACCACTCCGAATGCAATTCCTAGACCAACTTGCCATAGCGGAATATCAGGAGGGAGCGTAAGCGGAAACAGCAAACCGGTAACTAGAAACCCTTCATTAATTTCATGCTTGCGAACAATACTGAATATAACCTCGCAAATCCCACCGACTGTCATGCAAACCAGATAGATCGGCAGGAAATACATGGCCCCCAAGACAAAACAGTCGATCAGGTTTCCTGGATTATTCTTCATCCCCATCGCTGTATGGACAGCGTGATGCCAATCCAAGTAGGGCTCCAACTTGACTTCTTTCAGAGACTGAATTGCCAGGTTCGCTTGATAGCCGACATTCCACATACCGAACAATGTGCATGGGATCAAAGCCACCACGACCATAGTCATCATGCGCTTTAAGTCCAAAGCATCGCGAATATGAGTCAGTCCTTTGGTCACGTTGCCTGGGGTATAGAGAAAAGTATCCCCAGCCTCATACACGGGATAAAGCTTTTCAAGCTTGCCCCCCTTTCCAAACAGCGGATGTGCGAGGTCAAGCATATTTCGAAGGAACTTCATTAGCCAGTTATCCCTCTTTCTCAATTGTAGTCAGATTATCGCGAAGAATGCTGCCGTACTCGTACTTGCCTGGACAGACAAACGTACACAATGCAAGATCCTCTTCATCTAATTCAAGACAGCCCAACTCCTGAGCCCTTACCGTGTCACGCGAAATCAGTGCTCGCAACAACAACGTCGGCAAGATATCTAGCGGCATTACTCTTTCATAGGTACCAATCGGCACCATTGCTCGTTCGCTGCCCTCAAGGCTAGTCGTCAATGCGAATTTCCTATCCCCTGACCATGCTGCTGCGAAAGCACGTGTAGCGGAAAACTTATTGAAGCCAGGCATCTGCCAGCCCAATAATTCACGTTGATTCCCCTCGGCTAGGCACGAAACCTGAAGATGATATCGACCGACGTAGCCCATCTTATCCTCGATTTGTCGTCCACAAAGGATCGAACCCGAGACGATACGATTGCCTGAACCTGTCAGCTCTCCTTCGGTCAAATCAGCAAGCGATGCACCAAGACGCGACTTGAGCAATCGAGGTTTTGAAACAACTGGACCGGCTAACGAAATGATCCGCGTCGGGTCGAGCCTGCCCTGAGTGAACGCGCGACCTATCGCAATAACGTCCTGATAGTCTAGGTGCCAGTTGACGAGACCTGCCGATACGGGCCTCAAAAAGTGCATATGCGTACCCACCAAACCAGCTGGATGCGGGCCATTGAATTCGACTACTCGAACTTTTTGAACCATCTCGCCGGGGGTTTCCGTTCCAGAAGACCGACACAAAAAGACGCTTCCGTCAGTCAATTTGGTAACAGCAGCGAGTCCGGCGGCAAAATCATCCTTTGCATCCCCAATGACAAGGCTGGGCTGAACCGCCAACGGGTTGGTATCCATCGCATTTACGAAAATAGCTGCTGGCACGGTTTTCGGCGATGGAATCCTACTAAAAGGGCGAGTCCTAAAAGCTGTCCATAAACCTGTCGAGACGATTCGCTCTGACACTTCCTCGCGGGTCAACTTCGAAATCTGGCCAGCTTCAATCCCAGGAAATTCCTGGACAAACTCCTTGTCTCCAACGTCGATTACGATCGATAAAAAGCGACGTTTTTCGCCTCGATGGATTGCATGGACTTTTCCACCAGCTGGAGAAGTAAAAACAACGCCATCCGTCTGCTTGTCAACCATAATTGGCTGGCCAATCTTGACTTGATCTCCTTCGGCAACGAGAAGCGTGGGACGTAGCCCAAGATAATCGTTGGCTACCAACGCAACTTGGCCCACCGACTTCGTATCGATCCGTTGCTCGGGTTGGCCTTCAATCGGGATGACTAATCCCTTCGAAATCTCAAACCGGTCGACCATTACATGACTTTGATTCGTTTATTGCCACAAAAACGCGAAATTGAGGGCCTGAGGATAGCAAGGTTAGTCCAGCATGTAAACCTGCATGAAATGATTTTCAGCAACTGATTTCCGCAATTAAATAAAATTAATCTATTCGCCAACTGATTTCACTAATCATGCGAATATCCCGGAAATACCGCCATGCTTCTATATCGAAAGATTGTTATGTCCAAGAGATCGATAGTTGCAAAACATCCAAATGGGATTCTTTAATGACACAGTTACCCTTCACGTCATTTAGCGGAACATTCGCCGCCACGATTGCAAGTCCAATTTGTCAGAGGTAGAAGCTTGTTTTCTTTCGAAATCCTTGGCTTAGCAGCTAGACTGCTCCCCTTTTTGGCTGCCGCGCTGACTCCCTTTTTGACTGCCATTTTCACAAACGAACAATGGAGGACGAATGTCGTTAACCTTGAGTCACAGATGTAGAAATGGTCAAACCAACTGCTTCGGCATAACGATGCAGGGTAAGTAGGGTTGGGTTCGCGTTCTCGGAATTATTTTCCAGCCTCGAAAGTGCACTTCACTTTAATCCCAATTTGGCTACGACATCTGCTAGTGACAATCCAAGTGATTCCCGCCGCCCTCGCAATTCCGCGATTGCTTGTGTAACTTATTGCCTCACTCTAGTCCGGGCTATTTTTCGCAATCTCCCCTCAGCTAAGATCTCGTCCTTGGCCCTTTCAATTTCGCGCCGAGCAGTCGTTAGCCTTAACCTTTCGCTCTCTGTGAGTTCACGGTGAACACGTTCTGAAGTAGCTTTTTTCTTGGCCATATATGAGCTTTTCTTCGATCCAGCGTTTTCGGTGATCGAAATTCTTGCCGGATCGTTCATCGATTGTTTCCATTGTCACATCAAGGATTCATTACGGGCTTGCGAAACAGTCCGTTTCGAAATGCCATACCAACGACTGCGCTAATCAAAGCCACTAGTATACAGCTTTGTGAATCTCTAGACGTAATTGTGACGATGCAAACCAACGTTATTCTAAGCAACGCCGAACGTATATCGATCTATCCCGAGAGTAGCGAAGCCGAGGGATAGATCGAGCGTTGGGCTATGCCTGCGATCAGGCGAGGTCGAAGCGGTCAAGGTTCATCACCTTGTTCCAGGCCGCCACGAAGTCCTGGACGAATTTCGTCTGCGCATCTGAGCTTCCGTAGACCTCCGCCAGGGCCCGGAGCTGCGAGTTCGAGCCGAACACGAGGTCGACACGGGTCCCTGTCCACTTGACTTTGCCAGTCTTGCGATCGCGTCCTTCAAACACGTCTGCGTCTTTCGAGACCGGCTTCCATTCCGTGCCCATGTCGAGCAGGTTGACGAAGAAGTCGTTGGTCAGCGTCTCCGGCTTCGACGTGAAGACCCCATGCTTCGAGCCGCCAGCGTTGGCGCCGAGCACGCGCAGGCCGCCGACGAGGACCGTCATCTCGGGCGCGGTGAGCGTCAGGAGCTGCGCCTTGTCCACAAGCATCGCCTCGGTCGATACCCCGAACTTCCCATTCACGTAGTTGCGGAAGCCGTCGGCGAGAGGCTCGAGCACAGCGAAGGACACGGCGTCCGTCTGCGCCTGCGAGGCGTCCATGCGGCCGGGCTTGAACGGCACCGTCACGGCGACGCCGGCCTTCTTGGCGGCCTGCTCGACGCCCGCGCAGCCGGCGAGCACGATCAGGTCGGCGATCGACACCTTATCTCCGCCATTCGCCTTCTTGTTGAAGTCCGCTTGGATACCCTCGAGCTCCTTGAGTACCATGTCCAGCTGCGCCGGCTGGTTGACGGCCCAGTCCTTCTGCGGCGCGAGTAGGATGCGCGCACCGTTGGCGCCGCCGCGCTTGTCGGAGCCGCGGAACGTGGAGGCCGACGCCCAGGCGGTGGACACGAGCTGGGCCACGGACAGCTTCGAGGCGAGGATCTTTTCCTTGAGGTCGGCGATCTCCTTGTCGCCGATCAGCTGGTGGTTGAGATTGGGGATCGGATCCTGCCAGATCAGCTCTTCCTTCGGCACCTCTGGCCCGATATAACGGGCGCGCGGGCCCATGTCGCGGTGCGTCAGCTTGAACCAGGCACGCGCGAAGGCATCCGCGAAGGACTGCGGATCCTCGTAAAACCTGCGCGAGATCTTGCCGAATTCCGGATCGAAGCGCAGCGTCAGGTCGGTGGTCAACATGGTCGGCTTGTGCTTCTTCGACGGGTCATGCGCGTCGGGGATGATCTCCGGCGCGTTCTTGGCCACCCATTGCTTGGCACCCGCCGGCGACTTGGTCAGCTCCCATTCGTACTTGAACAGATTGTCGAAGAAGTTGTTGCTCCACAGCGTGGGGGTCTTGGTCCAAGTCACTTCAATGCCGCTCGAAATCGTGTCGCCGCCATGCCCCGTTCCGTAGTCGCTCATCCAGCCCAAGCCCTGCGCCTCCAGCGGAGCGGCTTCCGGTTCGGGACCCTTGTGCGATTCCGGGGCGGCGCCATGGGCCTTGCCGAAGGTGTGGCCGCCGGCAATGAGGGCGACGGTCTCCTCGTCGTTCATCGCCATGCGGCCGAAGGTGGCACGGATGTCCTTGGCAGCGGCCATGTAGTCGCCGCTGGCGTTCGGACCTTCCGGGTTGACGTAGATCAGGCCCATGTGGGTGGCGCCAAACGGCGGAACCAACTCGCGGTCGCCGCTGAAGCGCATGTCGACGCCCAGCCAGGCGATCTCGCCGCCCCAGTTCACGTCCTCGTCGGGTTCCCACACGTCCGCACGGCCGCCGCCGAAACCGAAGGTCCTAAAGGCCATGGACTCCAGCGCGACGTTGCCGGCAAGGATCAGCAAGTCGGCCCAGGAAATCTTCTGGCCGTACTTCTGCTTGATCGGCCACAGCAGGCGGCGCGACTTGTCGATATTGACGTTGTCGGGCCAGCTATTGAGCGGGGCGAAACGCTGCTGGCCGCAGCCAGCGCCGCCTCGGCCGTCGTGAATACGATAGGTTCCGGCGGCGTGCCAGGCCATGCGGATAAATTGCGGCCCGTAATGGCCGAAGTCCGCTGGCCACCAGTCCTGCGAGTCGGTCATCAGCTTGACCAAGTCCTTCTTCAGCGCCTGGTAGTCGAGGCTCTCGAATTCCTTCGCGTAGTCGAAGCCCTTGCCCATCGGGTCAGACTTCGAGGAATGCTGCTGCAGGGTGTCTAATCGCAACTGGTTCGGCCACCAATCCCGGTTCGACGTGCCGGTGCCTGCAGGGTGAACGATTGGGCACTTTGCTTCGGTTGACATGTGTTCTCTACTTTTCTCTTCGGTTTGGGTTTGAAGGAGGACTTGCAGCTTAGCGGAAAAGGCGAGCGAACTCAAGAATCCTACATCCGTATGCTCCGAAAGTTTACCGAATTCCTTGAGCATGAACCAGATTCCGCTACTGAAAATGATCTGCCAAATTACCTCCTCCACATCAAAAACCAACGCCAATGATGCAACAGCACCATCAACGTTGCAAGAAGCCCTCAATCTGCAAATTTCAGATATCGACTCCAAACGGATGCTTGTTCATATCCATCGCGGCAAGGGAGCCAGAGATCGGCTCGTTCCTCTCCCAATGTCAACCCTCATCGCTCTGCGCCTGTACTACGCGACGCATCGAAACCGAACTTGGATCTTCCCATCCGAAAGTAAAGACCATACCATGGCTCCGGCTGCCGAAGTCCCCATGAGCGAATCGTCAGTGCAGGGATGCATCAAAAAACTACTCAGTCAATTGGGTTGGGAAAAACGTCGCATTTCGACGCATACATTGCGTCACTGCGACTGGAGAGGCCGACGCTGAAATGCCCTGAATGCGGTGGCGAGTTGACGTGCCTTGGCTTCGTGCCGAGTGCACCTCGTCGCTTAGTGGAGTTCGACATAACTTGGAGAACCGTTAGTCGCGTTGGCTGTCTGTTGCCGCGGGTTCGTCGGGCAATACGCTCGTTCGGAGTGTCACAATTGTGTGCGCGGCGGCAAAACCGAGGAACATGCCGACAAGTGCTGCGATGACCAGGACTTGTTGGTCAGACACACTGGTCGGGGTCTCACTGGCCGCGCCGCCGAGCGCAAACCAAGTTAGGTGCCCGCCGAGCAACATTCCTAGCCCACCAAGAGCCCAATAAAGTGGGTGCCCGTGGAAAAGCCTCGCAAAAAGCCACCCAGCCACACTTGCAGCAACAATGGCTGCAAGGTAACAACCAACCCAGTAGCCAATAGGGCCCGCGAGTCGCGCGCCAAAATGCGCACCGATTCCTGCGAGGGCGACGACGACGGGGCCGGCAAAGAAGTACACGCCAAAGCCCAAGCCGGTGACCGATGGTGTTTCTCGCTTTGACGCTTTGGACATGGACTCTCCAAAAAGGTGGATGCAGGAATGTGGATTTTGAACCGAACGCCCCCGATGACCGAGCGGTGGCAAGTAAATTTGCGGCAGTTCAGTTATCGATAGTTCAGCATTAGCTCTCGCCAATGCCTTTTCTGCAAAGCTCATTGCAGAATCAAATTCTTTGAACCAAAGTGGCTCCTCGGTCAGCGACTGTTCCTAGACGTCTATTTCTAAACGTCACTGTTCGCTGACTGTTTTTAATAGGAGCCAACCTTGACCAAAGACAATGATCCAAATCGACTCTCCCCCATCGCACTGCAAATGAAGGAGGACTTGCAGCATAGCGGAAAAGGCGAGCGAACTCAAGAATCCTACATCCGTATGCTCCGAAAGCTTACCGATTTCCGTGAGCGTGAACCAGATTCCGCCACTGAAAATGATCTGCGAAATTACCTCCTCCGCATCAAAAACCAACGCCAATGGTGCAACAGCACCATCAACGTTGCATATTGCTCCTTAAAGTTCTTCTTCTCCAAAACCTGTCCTCGCGATTGGCCTACCCTCAAAAAGCTTAAAGTCCAATCGGAACTCAAGCTTGGTTGCAAAAGCAACTTGGCCAACTGCTGCCTTGCGCCTACTTCATGCTGACCTTTACCGTACCGGCTGAGTTTCGGCTCTTTACTGTACCAATCGATCACGGGGTCATCATCTGTGTATCTATACCATCGAAGGTTGATTGGAAGGGGTCTCACCATCAAAAAGGGATCGACGATGAAAATATTCTCAAGACAAACATAGGTGCCATAACACCATTGCTTTAGGTGAGCCCCTATTCCCAAGAATGACCAACCTTCATACTCATCGTTTTTGGCGATTGGTGGACCGATAAGATCGACAACGTTCGCAGCAATCATCAGCAGGTATGCTGAGTATTAAGCACGGACGAACCTTCGCGACCATGCCAAGATCAACAATCCAGCAGTCTCGACGACTGAAATCCAGGAACAGACCCGCGCAATCAGGTTTGGGCAACGCAGAAGTCACCAGAGGCCGTAGTACCGAATTTCCAATGCTGATGGAAACGGGAAGGGCCAAACAATGAAGAACAAGGAAGAGCCATAAGCGACTTGTCGCGAGGGTGATTTTCAGAAATGCGATGTTTCCAACTTGGATGTCGTAACATGCAATTCTGGCAATAAAGCCTGCAACTGCACAGCCAAGTCCTTCATAGCGAACGATTCGCTCGCATGGTGACCTACCATCAGCATTGCAATGCCCAGCGTTTCCGCCTCCAAGCATTGGTGGTAGGTGGCTTCGCCGGTCAGCATGGCATCGCACCCGCTCCGTGCTACCAACGAGAGCATACTGCCGCCGCTGCCACAAACAATTCCTACTTTTGATATTCGGTGGTCAGCAGCGTGTGTGTGCCTCGATTGAATTGCCGGGATCGTCGTTCGAATCCGCTCCATGACACTGTCGATGGTGAGCGGAGCGGAGAGTCTGCCATGTCGCCCCACACCGAGCGATTCATTGTCTGAAACGCTTGACGCGAAAGGCTGTAATGGCTTCACCAACTCTAAGCCAAGGATGGTTGCCAATTGCTGATTGATACCTGTCTTCGAATTATCCCAGGCAGTGTGGGGTGAGTAGATTGCGATTCCTGATTCGATGGCTTGAAGAAGGAGTTGTCCGGTGGTGGTGTCGTCTGTGATTTTGGAAAGCGGCTTAAATGGAATCGGGTGGTGACAGATCACCAACTCGGCTTTTTCGCGGATCGCCTCGTCAAGTGTAGTGCCTGTTAGAGTCAAGCAAGTCATCGCTCGGAAAATTTCTCGGTTGCGATTGCCAGCGAGGAGCCCGACATTGTCCCAGCTTTCAGCAAATTCGAGCGGTGCTATTTGTTGCATGACATTCAGGACGGTTTTTAGCTGCATGAGATTTGATTGAGTAAGCGATGAGTACCTGGAACGCAGTCGAACTTCATTGAGGAATACCGTGTGTGGCCACGCAGGAACTCGTCGGCCGACATGAGTCGTTTGCCTGCTGGCTGGACAACAGGAATCGAAAGGAGTCCGTCGATGGCAACCGCAAACAAGGAAGATGACAGCGAATATTCTTCCACATTTGCTTTAAGGCTTGGACACGATTCTAAGAAACTTTTGAGCGGATTGCCGTAGAGAAGTTCGCCCGGTTTCAACGGCAGCGAGCTAATGTCGCATTCGATTGGAGTCGCTTGCGGAATAATGACTCGAATTGTCTTGCCGTCTGGGAATTGTAAATGGGCAAAGGTTCCTGGCCAGGGTTGCAAGCCTCGAATTAGGCGATCGATCCAGCGAACCGGGTAATGAAAATTCAGTTCTCCATCCTCTTTTGCAAGCCGAGGTGCTTTGGTCGAAAGCAATTTGTCTTGTCGCTGCCCAAGAGCCTCGCATTCTTTGAGCGACTCTTTTAACGTGAGTACTGCAACCGATTTCAAAGTTGACTCTACTCCAATATTGCTGAGCCTTACCTCGAGCTCAGCCGCTGTTTCCGACGAGCCAATTTCAGTTGAGAGCATGTGCAGAACCGGGCCACCATCTAGAGCTGGTGACATATGAATGATAGAGACGCCAGCGACGCTGTCACCCGATAGGATCGACCATTGAACGGGTGCCGCGCCGCGATGGCGGGGTAACAATGAGCCATGAAGGTTGATGCCGCCAAGCTTGGTCGTGGCCAATGCAGCACGAGACAGGATCTGGCCATAATCACACACAACCAACAAGTCTGCATTTAACGACGTAAGCCATTCGATCGTTTCAGGATTATTGATGGAAACTGGATCTGAGATTCGCAGTTGATGGACAGTTGCCCATTGCCGAACAGGGCCGTGTGAAACGACTTTTTTATTTGGAGGAGGGACCGTAGGGCGAGTGACCACATGCACGATTTCGTAGCCCTTTTGTAGAAGGGCTTGAAAACTAGGAATCGCAAAAGGACCAGTTCCCATTAAGATCAATCGCATTGCAGCCTCGAATGGACGGGAGCATGAAACGAAAATGGGCAAGCATGATCGCTTGCCCAAGTCGTAATAAACAAAATCGAATCTGGTCTAGGAATTAGACCATATCCTTTAGTTTCTTTAGAGCTCGAACCTTAACTGCGGTGGAAGCTGGCTTTGGATCTGCCCACTTCATTTCGCCGGTCTGTGGGTTTCGGACTTGACGCTTTGGCAATGCCTTCTTTTGAATGCGGACGATTTTGCATAGGTCAGGGATAACGAACGCGCCCACGCCCTTCTTGCCAACCGAATTGGAAATTTCTGTCTTGAGCGCTTCAAATACTTCTGCAATTTGTTTCTTCGAAAGACCAGTCGCTTCAGCAATGTTTGTGAAGATTTGGACTTTGGTCAATGGCTTTTCTGTTTTGGCAGCAGCTGCTTTTGCCATACGATAAATCCCTTTCAACGAACCTGAAATCATCAATCATGTCCAACGTAGGACAATACGATTGGCTGAATTAAAGGTCGCCCTGGTTTAAATGCAACCGGGAAACGGTGTTTTTTTAATAAAAACCCTGGATTTCGACCAATTTCATAAAGAAAACATTGAAAAAATGGTTTTTTTTGAAAAAGTCACTGAAAAATTTAGGAAATTTAATATTTTTCAAGCACTATTTAGGGCTTGAAATCCGGGCTCGGAGGGAGTGGCTACGGTTCAGCTATGCCTTTTGGGACGTACTCCGCACCAATTGGATACTTGAGTTCGTTGCGTTTCATTTTGGATTCGAGCGCCCGACTCAGGTCGATGCCGAGGGCATTTGCTAAGGCAAGTGCGTAAGCGAGAACGTCAGATAGTTCCTGAGCGATTTCGGAATCATTGGATATCGAAAGTGTTGGGGAAAGTGGGTTTGTCCACTGAAAATGCTCCATCAATTCCGCCGCTTCGATTGCGATGGACATCGACAAGTTTTTCGGGGAGTGAAACGACTCCCAAGATCGATCCTTGACAAATCCGCTCACCACCGCCTTGAGATCATCGATCGTAGCGGTTGAATCGGATAGTTTTCCAGGATTGAGCGGGTCCATGAGCATAAGCCTTGACGGTTGGCGGACAATGAAGACGATTCGTGCTGTTTCGTCCAACTCAGCAATTTGGAGCTTGGGCTCAATGTTGTTATGAGTTCGAATTCCGTGATCCAATCATTTTCGCAGTTTTGATGCAAACTACTAGGAGATACTTCGATGGCAGTACTTGTCACTAAACCAGCTCCGGATTTCAAAGCAAAGGCTGTTCTCAAGGATGGTTTGTTTGCTGATTTGACGCTGAGTCAATTCAAAGGGAAATACGTTTTACTGTTCTTTTATCCTCTCGATTTCACTTTCGTTTGCTCAACGGAAATCATTGCTTTTTCGGATCGGGTCAAGGAATTTACTGACCTTGACGTCGAGGTTATTGGCGTTTCCGTCGACAGCGAGTACTCGCATTTGGCCTGGCGAAACGTGCCGCGGGCACAGGGAGGAATTGGCCAAATTGACTATTCATTGGTCTCCGATCTAAACAAACAGATTTCTCGGGACTATGACGTTTTGTTCGATGATTCCGTGGCGATTCGAGGATTGTTTCTGATCGATACAGCCGGAGTTGTTCGTCATCAAGTTGTGAGCGATTTCCAACTCGGACGAAGCGTCGACGAAGCCCTGCGCATGGTTCAAGCCTTACAATTTGTTGAGAAGAAGGGCGAGGTCTGCCCCGCAAATTGGCAAGAGGGGAAACGCCGGTGAGTAATCCGGGTTAGGGCTATAACGTTGGGATGAAGCCAATGTACCATCTGAAATTGCCCGTTGGCAGTTTCAGGTTGTTATGTTTCTTGCGGAATTACGGGAACAAACGAATACAATATTAATATGTCAACCCCCAAGGAATCGAAAACAACCATGGATTTGCCGCTTGGCGTTACCAATTCGAGTCTTACGCATGTCAACGAGCGTGGAGAAGCGAGAATGGTTGATGTCGGTGGTAAAGGCGATACGCATCGAACCGCCGTCGCTTGTAGTCGAATTTCTATGTCACTAGAAGCATCAAACGCGATCAGGACAAATTCGAATTCAAAAGGCGATTGTTTACAGGTAGCGCGCATCGCCGCCATCCAAGCGTCAAAGCAAACGAGTAGCTTAATACCGTTATGCCACGTGATCTTGATCGATTCGGTTGAGGTCCAGCACGAGTGGCTTTCGGAAGTAGAGCTTGAATGGCGGATCACGGTAAAGTCGACCGGGTCAACAGGGGTTGAGATGGAAGCGTTAACTGCGGCAAGTATTGCGGCGTTGACTGTTTACGACATGTGCAAAGCAATCGATCGATCAATGACAATCTCCAATCTCATGCTGCTAGCGAAAACAGGCGGGACACGTGGAGATTACCAGAGAAATGAGTAAACCACTATGGATTCTGTCGAGGTACATCTTGGCCCTTCTCAAACTCTGGTGGGTAATTCGTCCAGTGGCTATCCAACAAAGGTAATTGAAGAAGATGAAACGAGGCGGATTCCTAACACATTGAGATTCGATGTGTTACGCGATCAACTTCGTTCGGCAACCGCCCCAATCCGCGAGGAACTTAGGCTAGTCGAGCAGGTGCTAGTCAAGGAATTGCAGGGGAACCTATCCAGCATAACCGAGATGCTTTCGTATGTGGCTGATTTAGGGGGAAAGCGACTTCGGCCATGTCTATTGCTATTGTCGGCTAAAGCATCGAGTCTTACTTCTGGGCTCGCATCGGAAGAAACGATTAGACTCTGTGCTGTGGTCGAACTGGTTCACACTGCGACTTTAGTCCATGATGATATTCTCGACAGCGCACTCGTTCGGCGACACAAAGAAACCGTTCACAAGAAGTGGTCCGTGCCATCGAGTGTCTTGGTCGGAGACTGGCTATTCACTCATGCATATGGACTTGCGAACAAAGGATCGTCGACGATTCCCGGGCGATGGATTGCGGATGCCGCCAAACAGGTGTGCGAAGGTGAAATAAAGCAGGGAATGAGCATCCGTCATTTCGAATTGGAGATCCCTGAATACGTACGCTTGCTAGAGGCAAAGACTGGTGCCCTATGCGCCGTAAGCTGCTCGCTCGGAGCTTATAGCGCTGGATCGGACGAAGCGACTTGTCATCGAATGCAACAATATGGATTGAAGTTGGGGACGGCTTTTCAGGTATTCGATGACTGGCTCGATGTCTGGGGAGAGCAGGATCGAGCGGGCAAAACACTTGGAACGGACTTGTCCTCTTTCAAACCGACATTGCCTGCCATTAGAACACTAAATCGGATGCCCGATGAAGGCCGTGCTATAATGATAAAAAGACTGAATAATGGCGAGAAGTCGGCGGCAGAAGAGTTGCGGTTGGCAATGGATGAGTGCGATGCGTCGGTGTTCACGAAAAACTTCGCTAAGTCGCTCGTTCTAGACGCTGTGCAGTTTCTTGATGACTTACCAGCTAGTCCATCGGTCGCTTCACTCCGCCAACTAGCAATGGCGGTTGTGGAACGCAAGGGATAAGCCATTTTAAGGCCTATCGTTCGTCTGAGGACATCCGACCGACGTGGATTTCCTTCGACGCCACCAACTGGTTTCAAGGCTCCGCCTTGGAAACTGCTATTTGTCGCACATCCCAGGCTCTGCCTGGGCTGTGCGACAAATAGCAGTTTCGATATTTCTTT
>JAYTVL010000298.1:0-19940 GCA_043744075.1 Pirellula sp.
GACGAGGCAACGAGTCCCGTATGCGTCGCAAATCGCAGGGACTCGTCGCCTCGTCCACTACTATCAAACCCTAAATCTTAGCTGTCACAATGCACTAGAAAACCAATGCAACTTTGGTAAAACATAACTAATCTAGCGTTTGAACAAATTTCCTTCTCACACTTTTGGAAACACAACATGACCAATGGACCGATGAATCGCAAGCTCAAGATGGGAATAGTAGGCGGAGGACAAGGTTCGTTTATTGGTCGGGTTCACTCCATTGCTGCATGTTTGGACAACAGAGCCACCCTCGTTGCTGGAGCATTTAGCAGCAACGCCGAGCGATCCAAGGCTTCCGCTCCCGATTATGATGTCTCTCAAGAGCGAGCCTATCCATCTTATCAAGCAATGTTCGAGGCCGAGGCTAAAAAGCCCTTTGGTGAACGAATCGATTTTGTATCTGTTACCACTCCGAATCACACGCACTTTGAAGTGGCCAAAGCAGCCCTTCACGCGGGCTTTCACGTCGTCTGCGACAAACCGATGACCTTTGATTTAGCCCAAGCGTTAGAACTCGCGCAACTGGTCGACAAATCCAAGTCTGTCTTTGCACTAACGCACAACTACACAGGTTATCCTTTGGTACGCCAAGCGCGAGAAATGATCCAAAGCGGCGAACTCGGTGAAATCCAAGCTGTTCGCTCCAACTACATTCAGGGTTGGCTACGCACTCGCCTCGAAAGCCAAGACCAAAAACAAGCAGCCTGGCGAACCGATCCTAAGCAAAGTGGAGCCGCAGGTTGCTTTGGCGACATTGCAACTCACGCATACAATCTAGGTCGCTTCATGACGGGCCTATTACCAGCTGAAATAAGTTGTCATCTTAAGATTTTCGAGCCAGGCCGCCGGCTCGATGACTACGGAACCGCCATCGTTCGCTACCAGAATGGCGGGCTCGGGACTGTTACGGCAAGTCAAATCAGCCATGGCCGCGAAAACGATTTGTCCATTGAAATCGACGGGACCAAAGGGGCCCTTTCTTGGCGCCAGGAAGAACCGAACGTCATGGTAGTTCGACAAAACGGTCAACCACATAAACTCTACACTCGCGATCCAAATGCATCGTTTATGAACGCGAGCGGCAAGGCTGCATGCCGACTCCCAAGCGGCCACCCAGAAGCATTCTTCGAAGCCTTCGCCAATATCTATGTCGCAGCATATGACGCAATGGTCGATGTCTCACAAAACAAGCCAATTGAACGAATCAACACTCATTATCCAAATGTAAACGACGGTGTCGAGGGCATGCATTTCATCGAGCAATGCGTCGCTAGCAGTGCACAAAACGGGGCATGGTGTTCGATGAAGCACCCACGAGCTCGAATGTAACGTCCGATTTTGAACGTAGCATAAGCTTCCAGCCTGTGATTTGAAGACCACAGGCTGGAAGCCGGCTGGAAGCCTATGCTACTTCCGATCTTTTTAAGCAATTCAACCCTCGTCCGTCATCCCATATTCAAGCTTGATCCATGAACCAACTAAATAAATTCTCCGCACGCATTACGCAACCGAAGAGCCAGGGTGCCTCCCAGGCGATGCTCTACGGTACCGGCATGACTCCTGAGGACATGAACAAAGGCCAAGTTGGTATCGGCAGCGTTTGGTACGAGGGTAATACCTGCAACATGCACCTGCTGGATTTAGCACTCGAAGTTAAGAAGGCTGTCGTCGCAGAAAACTTAGTCGGTATGCGTTTCAACACGGTTGGCGTAAGCGATGGAATCAGTATGGGCACAGAGGGCATGTCCTATTCCCTTCAGTCCAGAGATCTCATCGCTGACTCTATTGAAACCATCATGGGCGCTCAATGGTACGATGCACTGATCGCTTTGCCTGGTTGCGACAAGAACATGCCTGGTTGTTTGATGGCCATGGGGAGGCTCAACCGTCCCTCGCTCATGATCTACGGCGGGACAATTCGAGCCGGAAAATGGAACGGTCATTCACTCGATATCGTGTCGGCATTCCAATGCTACGGACAATACATAACAGGCCAAATCGATGAAGAAACGCGAGCCAACATCGTTCGAAAGTCCTGCCCGGGTGCGGGTGCTTGCGGTGGAATGTATACGGCCAACACGATGGCGTCTGCAATCGAAGCGTTGGGTATGTCGTTACCTTATTCTGCCTCTATTCCAGCAGAAGACCCCGCCAAGATCGATGAATGCAAGCGGGCCGCCAAGGCAATTCGGCACCTCATGGAAATCGACCTCAAGCCGCGAGACATCATGACCCGTGCAGCATTCGAAAATGCCATGGTCATTGTGGTTGCACTGGGTGGAAGCACCAACGCCGTCCTTCACTTGATCGCGATGTCCCGAAGCGTCGGTATTGATTTGAAATTGAATGACTTCCAAAAAGTAAGCGATCGAGTTCCGTTTCTGGCTGACCTAAAGCCATCAGGAAAATTCGTTCAGGAAGATCTGCATTCAGTCGGTGGAACACCCGCTGTCATGAAGTATTTGCTTGCGGAAGGCTTCATGACCGGCGACTGCATGACGGTTACTGGGAAAACGTTAGCTGAAAATGTTGCGACATTGCCTGATTTGAAATCCGGCCAGACCGTCGTTCATACGATTAACAACCCGATCAAGACTACCGGACATATTCAGATACTATTTGGAAACCTCGCGCCGGAAGGGTCCGTAGCGAAGATCACTGGAAAAGAGGGCATGAGATTTTCCGGACCTGCACGCTGCTATGACAGTGAAGAGCTCATGCTTACAGCGCTGGAAAAGGGGCAAATCCAAAAAGGGGACGTCATCATCATTCGCTACGAAGGGCCCAAGGGAGGGCCGGGTATGCCCGAAATGCTGACGCCGACATCCGCAATCATGGGGGCTGGACTTGGTTCCGACGTTGCGCTCTTGACCGATGGACGCTTCTCCGGTGGTTCCCACGGATTTATAGTTGGGCACGTTACGCCCGAAGCACAGGAGGGGGGGCCATTGGCATTAGTGCTGGACAACGACATCGTCACCGTAGACGCGAATACCAAGCGACTAGACGTAGCTGTTTCTGACACAGAACTGGCCTCGCGCAGAGCAAAGTGGAAAGCTCCGCCTCTCAAAGCAACGCGGGGTACGCTTTACAAGTACATCAAAAATGTTAAGAGCGCAAGCGAAGGTTGCGTGACAGACGAGTAATTGGTTCTTATGACAATTGAATTTACGAAATCGGAACGAAAAACTATTCGCAAACTTGCTGAATTCGCTTGGGAGCGTCAACTCCGCGCGGAGCTTCACAAGATTGCGATAGCCATTACCGAAATGGATAAAGAGGTGCTTTCGCCGTTCGAGGTCAACCAAAAAATACACGAATTTCACAATGGTGTATCTCGCGAGCTTTTCAATCGCTACTCTGACTCGCTACCTTGGTTTCCGGTCTGTCGCGCACATTACGACAAAGTCTTACGCGATGACGACTTAATGGACGCCAGCGACAAAATCCGCAATGGAATCAGCAAATTTGCAAAGGACTTCGTATTTATTAATGAACCCGATAGTTCAGATGACCCGGAGGAAGAAGCTTGAAGCGTGCTCTGGTCCGCCAGCCGCTGCGCGGGTTAAATAAGTCGCAAGTCGCGCTGATGTTTAACCGCTCGAGGCCCCAAAGCCTCGAGTGCGGGCACTGGGTAAAACGTCGGACTTGCTGGGAAATCCACGTCATACGATCCGAAAAACCTGACGCCTCAATGTGCAGGTCAATTGGAAACGGTAAGATTACCTTTCTCAGAAGTCTCTATATACCATCTCCGCAATAAAGGCGAAACGCGATGCGATTGACTCAAGTCCTGCTCCCATTAGATCTACGTCCAACCGACATCTTTGCCATTCTGTTTGTGTTTTGCATAACAGTTGGAACTATCGCAGCGCAGGACGCAAGCAAAACAACCAACGAGAAGTGGGTACAGCTTTTCAATGGCAAGGACCTGGACGGTTGGACACCAAAAATTCGTTACCACGATCAAGGCGATAATTTCGCAAATACCTTTCGCGTTGAAAATGGAGTTCTCAAAGTTGGGTACGACGGCTATTCCGAATTCAAAGAAACCTTTGGTCATCTATTTTATAAAGATTCGTTTTCGCACTATCGCATTCGTGTTGAGTACCGATTCCTCGGCGATCAGGCCAAAGGAGGACCGGGCTGGGCACTTCGCAACAGTGGCATCATGATACACGGCGAGCGACCAGAAACCATGTCCAAAGACCAAGACTTTCCCGCTTCCATTGAAGTGCAACTGCTTGGAGGAAACGGGACGAACCCACGAACCACATCCAATCTATGCACGCCAGGGACCAACGTCGTGATGAACGACAAGCTGATCTTGGCGCACTGTACGAACTCCAAATCGAAAACATTCCATGGCGATCAGTGGGTAACCGCAGAAGTGGAAGTGAAAGGAAACGAAGTGATTCGGCATTACGTTAACGGCGAAATGGTACTCGAGTACAACAAGCCGCAGCTTGATGATCGCGACGCACATGCCAAAGAACTGATTCAAAAGTCGGGCGACAAGATGCTTGCGTCCGGCTCGATTTCACTTCAATCCGAAAGCCACCCGATCGAGTTTCGAAAAGTGGAATTGCTCGATTTGTCAACGAAGTAACGGCTTTTGGAGCTCGTACTGTGGTAGCAAAAAAACCGAACTATCGCTTCAGCGACTCAGCCACAAACTCAAACATTGCCTTTGTCGCTGGATCGTCCGCCAGCCCTAGATCGTCGTTGATTTTGGTGTGAGTCGTTTCTTTGGCACCGAAGACTTTCGTTGGGATACCAGATGCGCTGAGTACGCTGCCAAATCGCTGTGCTTGGGCAGTTGTGTCTGGATGATTGGAGACGTGCAGGATCAGGAACGGTGGAATATGTTTTTCTTTGGCGACGTGGAAGACGGCAGACAGGTTGCGATGTTTCTCCGGATCGCTGCCGAACTTTTCGCGGTGCCCAACTTTGACTTGAGGCTGACCATGAGCAAGGCGACGCATTTCCGCGGTAGTAATGATGGCTGGCACGTCATAGGTGTCGCCGTCTACCGGCACGCAACCCTTGATGATACTCAATGAAATTCCTTCGGCTTTTAAATAGCGATCATCGGTACAGATGAGAGCTGCGAGTTGAGCGCCGGCGGAGTGGCCCATAACGAACATTCGTTTTGGGTCGCCTCCATGATCAGCGATGTGGTTGTGGACCCAGTGAATCGATTTCGCAATGTCTCGGACGATGGTCTCCATGTCGACATTCGGATACAGGCGATAGTTTGTCGACACAAAAACAAACCCCTTGTCGACAAATGATTGTGGCTTAATTTGCACGCTTGTTTTGTCTCCCGTCTGCCAGCCGCCCCCGTGAACCCAAAAAACGACGGGCAAGTTCTTTGCACCCTTTGAAGAATATACGTCGAGGACTTGTCGTTCGTGGGCAGGTTCCGCATAGGGAATGTTGCGAGTTATTTCTTGCGACTGAACGTTTGTTACCAACAAAGCTAAGGCAACAAGCAGCGGAGTGAGGAGTTTCATTTTTGGTCTCTTTCAAATAGTGGGATGTAGGTCCGGTTGTCCTCAGCCGGATAAAGTAGAAGGAATTGTCCTCAATTCCTTCCGTGTCTGCTCGTACACGGGAATACGGGAATTGAGGACAATTCCCGCCACGATAAAGTTTCCTGAAATTATTAGCCCTTATTTTTAGCAGACTCTGTTAAAATAATATACTTGAGGTTGTTCCAATCCCACCTGTTTCCCACCCTATTAGAAGGTACTTTATTATGCGAACGCTGTTTGGATGTGCATTTGTTGCAGTTGCTACTTGTTTTGCGATGGTTCCAGATCGCTCCGTTGCCGAGATTCCGAAGGTTGGTGATACCGCACCGGAATTTGACATGCAGGGCAGCGACGGAAAGAACTATAAAGCAAAGGACTTCGTTGGCAAGAAAGCAGTTATCATCGCTTGGTTTCCGCGAGCCTTTACCGGTGGCTGTACCAAGGAATGCAAATCGATGAAGGAGTCGGGCGAGTTGCTGAAAAAATATGACGTCGCGTATTTTACAGCCAGTACCGATCCAGTAGATAAAAATAACGATTTTGCAAAGAGCCTTGAACTTGACTATCCAATTCTTTGCGATCCGAAAGGGGACAATGCAAAGATGTTTGGCATCCTAAGCGCCGACGGCACGAAAGCTGGCCGAAATACATTTATTATCGGCAAGGACGGCAAGATTCTGGCAGTAGAATCCAAAGTAAACACCGAGACGCATGGTAAGGATTTGGCAGATCAGCTGGAGAAACTTGGTGTTGCTAAGAAGAGTGCGAAATAGGTTTCATGCGACCGTCAATCAATCAGCAATAGCTTTGCTCCACTCCGTCTATGTACGGATTGCCACATCCGCTTTGCTGGTCTTCGGTGTCGGTTGTTGGGGTATGCTACACGAACTAGAATCCATTCGCAGGTCCGTAGGCAAGTCGCAGGTTTCTGAAGCCAAGTCGCATGCGGAACGTACGGTCGAACGACTGCAGCAAGAAATGGAGCAATCAAGTTCGGTTGACCTTGGGACTGCTTCGAATGCTAGATGGCTTCGTGATCGATGGAGATTTGTTCGAATGGCGGAACCGCGGCGAGCGTATCGGGCGATAGTCGATAGTAGCGGCATGATCGTGGCGCATTCCAACAATCGCGCGATAGGAAAGAGGGTGAATCCACCTGTAGAATCCCAACGAGTGCCAGAGTTTGGCGACGAAGTGTTTGAGAGCCAGGACTCGGCACTTACTGGGGATTTGCTAGTCCTGGACATTCTGATACCAATTTTCAAATCCAATAGCGTTGTGGGAAATTACCATGTTGGCGTGCCAGTTGATTGGCTAAACAAGTTAATCGCTAACGAACAGTCTAGCTCGAAGCGGGCATGGATAACGGTCATCGCTTACACAATGTCGATCGTGTTGCTCACTGGAATTGTTCTTCATCGACAGGGGCGACATGCCAATTTGCTTGAACGCAAACTGCACTTAGCGGAGGAGCGTCGTTTGCAAGAACTGAGTACGCTGATGGTTGGAATGGCGCATGAGGTTCGAAATCCGCTCAATTCCATTCGACTCAATCTTCACACAACAGACCGAATTTTTCGGGGTAAATCGCAACTTGGTGAGCAAGACGTTTCAGACATGCTTTCGGAATCTGTCCGTGAGATCGAACGAGTAGAAAGCCTAATCGGACAATTGCTCGGCTATGCTCGGATTGAAAACGATTGCGACGACGATGTCATTGTTGCGGACGAAATACAATCTGCCATTCAGTTTATGAAGTCGACATTTGAGCGCCAGGTCATTACGGTAGTGTTCCGAAACGATACCCCCTTGGTAACTATATTGATCAATCGTCGTCGACTTCGACAGATCCTACTAAATCTCATGAAAAACGCTGCTGATGCAATGCCGGATGGCGGACGCCTTGAGGTGACCCTAGAAACGATTGATTATCAAGCTCGCTTGGTCATTGCGGACTCCGGAAAAGGGGTTGATGAAAAGATTCGTTCACGGCTGTTTGAACCCTTCGTGACGACTAAGGAATCGGGAACAGGCATGGGATTGGCAATTGTCCGGAGTATGATAGATAACATTGGAGGAGCAATCGAGTATCAGATTAGCCGTTCACTGGGGGGCGCGGAATTTATTCTCACTTTCCCAATCGATCGCAGTCGTCAAAGGTCAAGAAATGGCCAGTAAAGCTGGGAAAATACTTGTCGTTGAAGATCAGCCACGCGAGCGCGAAGCAATGGCTCGAATGCTCCGCAGCGAGGGCTTTCAAGTCGCGTCGGCTGGGAGTGTCGTTGAAGCAATTGCTTTGGCGGATCAGGACGTTGATCTCGTCGTCAGTGACTTGCGATTGGGCGATGAGAATGCGATAGACCTATTAACAAAACTGCGAAGTTCTAATTCTAGATTGCCTTTTATTGTGGTCACTGCCTATGGGGAAGTAGGCAGTGCGGTCCACGCAATGAAGTTGGGAGCAATCGACTATCTGTTGAAGCCATTAAATCCATCAGAGCTTGTATCGCTAATCCGTAGACTGTTGGCGGCATCGCAACCGACCTCCACTGCGAGCGGAGCGCCAGGTTTTGAAAATATGATCGGTCAATCGTCGGCGATACGAATGGTGTTTGAGCGAATTCGACGCGCTGCCGCGTCGGACAGTACTGTACTAATAACCGGTGAATCAGGCACAGGCAAAGAATTGGTCGCTGCAGCCATACATAAACATAGTCGCCGGGCTGCACAGGCATTCGTTACGATCAATATCAGTGAGTTACCAGTCAGTTTGATCGAAGCCGAACTTTTTGGTGTTGCTAAAGGGGCGTACACGGGTGCAACCCACGATCGAGACGGTCTGTTTGCCACTGCTCACGGCGGTACGCTGTTCATTGATGAGGTTGGCGAACTGCCGTTAAATGTGCAACCGAAATTGCTTCGTGTACTGGAGGGTGCTGCAGTCAGCCGAGTCGGTAGCCGCGAATCACAAGCGTTCAATGTCCGAACCGTCTTGGCTACGCATCGGAATTTGCTTGAGATGATCGGCTTGCATCAATTTCGAAATGACCTTTGGCATCGCATCAACGTATTAACTATCGAATTGCCCGCCTTACGTGATCGGCCAGAAGATATACTTTTGCTGTTTTCTACTTTCTTGTCAGAATCCGCGATTAAGCATGGATTGAATCGTCCAGTCGCATCGAGCGAACTTGAGAAATGGGTCGAGAGTTACGATTGGCCAGGCAATGTTCGGCAGTTACGGAATGTTGCAGAAAACATGGTAGTCATGAGCCATAGCAATGAGCTTGGGATGAACGATCTATCGAATTCCCTTCGGCATGCGATCAGAGAGACCGTTCGCGAATCAGATACCCCTGTGCTCCGAGATATTGAAAGGGCAGCGATTCTCGAAGCTCTCAAGCAGCATTCTGGCAATCGCACGCTAGCCGCGGCTGTACTAGGAATCTCGGTCCGAACCCTCCAACGAAAATTGAAACTGTGGGGGCTCGGTACAGGTCAGGATGAAGAGCTAAAACTTAATGAACATCGCGACAGCTTGTCGCTCCCAGCGGACGGCACTACGACAACCTAGCACCCACTGTCGGTGTGGTTTCGCGAAAAGTCGAAATTTTTGACCAAAAAGCTGGGTATTTTTCTTATGTCCATTCATGGCACATTAGTTGCTTATTAGCGGGGCGGAAACGGCGATTGCAACCGTTCCAGCAACTTCACTCTTTCGATCTTGCCCTTATGTCCTTTGTGAATCGCTCGGAGATTTATCGTTTTAGCTCAAAAGGTTTAGCGAGTGGATTATGTCTTTGGGGCTGCATGGCAGTACCGTTTCTCGCGGTTTGGGTTGTGTTTGCGGAGTATGGAGGCTGGCCACTTAACGACGATCCTTTTTACGCAAAGCCAATTGCTTTTTGGGCGGTCGGGGACGGTTTTCAGTGGGTACGCCAGGGCGGAGAGTTGACTGCTAGTTCTGTTGCTCATGTTGTTACGGGCATGTTAGCTGTGATAGGTCGGGAGTTTGCCTTTCGACCTTTGTTTTTGGTTTGTATAGCGCAGCAATCCCTTGGAGCAGCGGCACTTTATTTGTTGGCGAGAGCTCTCGGTCTTTCTTTTTGCATGGCAATCTTTGCATCCTTTTCTTTGGCTTCGTTTCCTTTGTATTTTGGACATGCGTTTACGTTTATGACCGATGGACCAGCGACAGCGTGGTCCTGTATCGCGTGTGTTTTCCTAGTATGGGGTTGTGTAAAGAACGATTGGCGGTATCTGTGTGTTGGTTCGATGGCTGTTGGCTGGGGATATTGGATTCGACAAACCAACGGAATGTTAATTCTAGCACCGCTTGTCGCGCTGAATTTGAATCGATGGCAACGCGAATCATCGATGCGTCCGGGCTTGAAGCAGTTTGCAGCGGTGCTCATTGGTTTTGGGTTCTCTTGCCTATTGCTGGAAACCGGCCTGTTTTTGCCATCGAGCCTGGGGCGAGTGGACGATGTATCGCCCAGCCCAGATTCTGGTTATGCGAAACGGGTTGTGATCGCGGCCTACGGATACTTGTTGCTATGCGGTTGGATTGCAATTCCATGGTTGCCATTGATGGTTCGTGAAGCATTGCGCGCGAGAGTGAAATTAACATTGGGCTCGAGACGGATATGCACCTCGATTGCTTGCTTGGTCTTGTTCCTCGGTCTATTGCCACTTGTGCTGACCCAGGGACGTGCGTGCATCACGAATTCAACAGGTGCATTCATTCAGAATGGGCACTTTGGTCCAATCTTTCTGAGCGACATGGATGAGCCTGGGCGATGGGGAGAATTGGGCGGCGTAGAGTGGCCGCTTCGGGTATGGACGGCGCTTAGCGTTCTTGCACTGATGAGTATCGGTGCGATTGTCTGGTGGGTTGCTTGGACCGCAGTGCAATGGTGCAGCTGTACAACGTACATGACGGATTCTCGTCTGGATGCAGCCCTTGGCTTGTTTCTGATGACTGGCCTGAGCGCGGTTGCGATCCTTTTCTTGGTTGAACCACACATGGATCGTTATTTACTGTTCGTTTTTCCTCCTTTGATTATTTCGTGGCTTCTCATTGCTGCTATTTGCGAATGGAAACTATCGCGGTTTGCAACGGCATGGGCAGCAATATGGATTGTATTGCATCTGGGGATCTCGGTTGTATTCGCGCATGACATGCTTGCCTGGAACGACACCCGTTGGCGATTCGTAAACGATCAACTAGCTGCGGGAACGCTTGCTGAAAAGCTAGATGCTGGACGCGATGTGAACGCTTGGTTGCGGCTAGATGAAGATCCAGATTCTTTGCCGCGAAACGGTGATACGAGTAAATGGTGGTCTGGCAGAGCGACCATTGCTTTATCTGTCGGTCAGCGGCCCGGATGGCACGAGGTTGATCGTTTGCCGTGGAATGCATGGGCGACTGGCCGCGAACATCATTTATTAGTTCTTGAACGCAACGAATTGAACGAATCATCTAGTTTTGAAAACCTTGATACCGAAAGTTCACCATGAACCAGATCACAATACCGCTTCGCGGCACAATTAAACGCGTTTCTCAATTACCTTGGGCATTCGACTGCCTGCGATGGATACTTGAGGGAGGCTATGGGCCGCATCGCGAACTGTTATCGCGTCATTTTCCTCAACCACCCAGACGGATACTCGATTGCGGCTGCGGGACAGGGATCTATTCCAATTTCTTTCCGTCGCAGTCTTATATTGGCGTCGACATTTCGCCGATCTACATTGAACGGGCTCAAACGTGCTTTCCCGAGCACCGGTTTCGAGTGATGGACGCAACACGTTTGGAGTTCTCTGACAATAGCTTCGATGCTGCAATTGTTTCGGGCGTTATCCACCATCTCGATTCGGCCACGACACATCGTGTCTTAAAGGAAATCAGTCGAGTGCTGGAACCGAACGGAAAGCTGCTTGTCTGGGAAGATGTGCCGACGCGAAATCCGTTGAATCTCGTGGGAAGAATCATTCATACTTTGGATGTAGGGGAGTTCATCCGTCGAGATAGCGAATACGCAAAGCTAATATCGGATCACTTTTGCATTGAATCTAACGAATCGTTTCGCAGCGGATTCATGGACTATGCAGCGTTTCAATCCACCAACGGACTGAAACTCAACGCTAGAACGAATCATTGCATTTTGAAGGGCGCAGCGACAACTGAGACCATCGACGACCTCATAACTTTTACCAATGAATCAACTGTTTATTCGGATGCAGTATTCTCGCGATAATGGAGAGAGCGAATTTGTCCGTCGACGCGTCACTGCCCGATATTTCGATTGTCATACCAGTCTTCAATTGCCACGGAAGTGTTGCCCAAGTCGTTGCGAGAATCCACGCTGTGTTTACGAACCGAATCACTCAAATTGTATTGGTCGACGATGGCTCAGTCGACGACAGTCCGCAGGTCTGCAGAGAATTGGCTGAGAACAATGGAGGGCGAATCGTGTTCGTGCAGTTGTCTCGCAATTTCGGCGAACACAGTGCAGTTCTTGCCGGACTAGCACAGACTCGAGCACCTATGGTAGCTGTACTTGATGACGATGGCCAAAATCCACCGGAAGAATTGCCCTTTATGTTTGCCATGCTTGAAAGGGAGGAATTGGATGTGGTCTACGGCCTTTACTTGGAACGTCAACACCATTGGTTCCGACGATTGGGGAGCGCGTTCAATGATCGAATTGCAAATATCATGCTTGGAAAACCGCGAGGTCTTTATTTGTCTAGTTTCAAAGCGATGAATCGGTTTATCGTCGACGAAATAATCAAGTATTCAGGACCATACCCATATATCGACGGACTGATCTGCCGCACGACGAATCGATTGGGGCAAGTGCCAGTCAAACACGCTCCACGATTGGCTGGCAGATCCAACTATACATTCGTTCGATTGATGAGACTTTGGTTTAATATGTTCCTAGGGTTTTCGATCGTACCCTTGCGTCTGGCAAGTCTCTTTGGGCTTGTGATTGCTGCGTCTAGTTGCGTTTGGTTAATTGCTATCGTCATCGACAAACTGTGGATTACACCTGGCGTTACCGCCGGCATTCCGACAGTGCTCGCATGCATTGTCCTCTTCTCCGGAGTGCAGTTGATGGTCCTTGGAATAATTGGCGAATACCTAGGGCGTGTGTTTTTGGCAAACAATGGCCAGCCTCAATTTATAATCCGCAAAAAGGTTGATAAGGGCAACAAACCATGAGCGACTATTACGAAGGACGTCGGGTACTGATTACCGGTGGACTCGGATTTATAGGTAGTAATCTAGCGATTGAACTTCAACAGCGCGGTGCACGCTTAACGCTCGTGGATTCCATGATTCCCGCGTACGGAGCATGTATCAATAACATCGAACCGATCCGTCATGCTGTAGCCGTCAGTTTTTCAGATGTCCGCGATCAGCATAGCCTAACGAATCTGGTACGCGATCAAGAAGTCATTTTTAGTCTAGCAGGTCAAGTCAGTCATCTCGACAGTATGCACGAGCCCTTGGTTGATCTAGACATTAATTGCCGAAGCCAGCTTTCACTCTTGGAATGTTGTCGGCGCGAGAATCCTGACGTTCGCCTTGTATTGGCTAGTACGCGTCAAATCTACGGCAAGCCTCAATTCTTGCCGGTAACGGAGGATCATCCGATTGCTCCCACGGATATCAACGGAATCAACAAATGGGCGGCAGAGATGTATTTCACGCTCTACGCACAAGTGTATGGTATGTCGACCGTAAGTCTGCGACTAACCAACACGTATGGTCCGCGAATGGATTTGCGAAATTCCAAAAAGGGATTTGTAGGAGTTTTCATCCAACAAGCACTAAGTGGGCAAGCGATTCGCATTTATGGCACAGGCTTGCAACGCCGCGATTTCAACTACGTGTCCGATGTAACTCAAGCGTTAGCGTTGGTCGGTGCGAGTCGGGCTCATAGTGGTGTAAGTTTCAATCTTGGACACGACGAACATTTTACACTGCGAGAGTTTGTCGAAACACTTTCGGAGCATTGTCCAGTACAATTCGAAATCACCCCATTTCCGGACGAATTGCGAGCAATCGATATTGGCGATTATTATGCTGATTATTCGAAATTTCGTGCCGCAACAGGCTGGCGCCCACAGGTAGGCTTAGACGAGGGACTGCAAAGCACGTTGCGATTCTATAGGCACGCAAAAATGACAGCCGCATGAGTGACATTACGCAGGGCGGAACTTACGAGCAAAGCATCTTAAAGCGGCAGAGTGACGTACCTGCCTTTGATTATCTTAAGGGCTTGAAGTCGCAACGGAGCGAAATCCTGGAAGCCATTGCCCGCGTTCTTGATTCAGGAACGCTAATCCTTGGTCCCGAAGTTTCAGCTTTTGAAAATGAATTCGCTCAGTTTGTTGGTAGTAAGCACGCAATCGGTATCTCCTCTGGTACGGATGCCCTCATTGTCGCATTGCGTGTTCTCAATATCGGTCTCGGCCACGAGGTCATCACGGTGGCCAACGGCCCTGTACCCACGATTGCAGCCGTCCGCGCAGTTGGCGCAACACCTCGTTTTGTCGACGTCGATGCAAATTGCCTGCAAATGGACCCACGCTTGGTCGCCCAAGCGATCACGCCGGCAACCCGTTGTATCATGCCACTGCACTTGTACGGCTGTCCCGCTCCTGCCTTTCCTATTGCAGAGCTTTGTCGCGAATACGGCTTGGCGTTGGTGGAAGACTGTGCGCAGGCGCACGGTACGTATGTCGGAGATCGCCATGCGGGAACGTTCGGAAGCATTGGTTGTTTTTCTTTTTATCCAACAAAGAACCTGGGTGCATTCGGCGATGCAGGAATGTGTATTACAGATGATCCCGACTTGGCGGCGAGAATACGAGAACACAGTTGCTATGGCTTTCGCAAGGATCGTGTGGCTCATGTCGAAGGGCTCAATTGCCGGCTAGATGAGTTGCAAGCGGCTTGTTTGCGAGTGCGACTCAAATCCCTGCCAAACGCGCTCGAAAAACGTCGCTGGATTGCTGCCTACTATCGTGAACAACTAGCGTCTCTTCCATTACAATTGCCGTTGATACCTAATAATAATTATGGCAAACCCTCTTGGCATCAGTTTGTGATACGGGTCGCTCAGCGAGAAGCTTGGATTCAATGGCTTGCCAATCAACACATCAAAGTCGGTATTCATTACGACCAACCGGTACACCTGATGCCTGCCTACCTTAAGATCGCGGGCGGGCCAGGAGCGTTGCCTGTAACCGAACGGGTTTGCAGAGAAGTGATATCGCTACCGATGTTTCCTGAATTACTAACAGAGGACTTGGAACGTGTTTGCCAAGCGCTGAGGTCAGGCGTCGAAGCAGGTCTGACCTGAGTGAGGCAAATCGATGGAACGAGAGCAGTACGACATCATGTCTTCGGCTGAAGACCAACATTGGTGGTATATGGGACTGCGTGATGCAATGGGATCCTGCCTGCAACATCCTTCGATGCGCTTGCATCCAAATCCCGTTGTATTGGATGTTGGATGTGGCACGGGTGCCAATTTGCAATACCTCAATTCGCTCTTGCAACCGAGCTATCTGGCAGGTTTCGATTTGTCTGAGTTGGCACTGAGGCACGCTCAAATGAAATGCCCAGCCGCCGACCTTTACCTGAGCGACATTCGCGAGCCCGAATTGCACCGCGACGCATTCGATCTGATCGTCAGTAACGACGTGCTATATGTAACCGGTATCGAAGCGACGTTTCAAGGTTTACGAATTTTGACGAGCGCTTTAAAGCCGGGAGGCTTGTGCATTTGGAATTTGCCCGCCTACAAATGGCTGACCAGTGAGCATGATCGAGTCGTTCACACGCATGAACGGTATACACTCAGTCGGTTACGAAAACTGCTAGGTGAACTGGATTTGGAATGCGTCCGGATTTCGTATCGGATGTTTGCTGTGTTTCCGCTGATCGTTGCCATGCGTCTTCCATCTCTCCTGTTTCCTTCTCGCGTATCGACTAAATCCGATTTGCGGCAACCTGCTGCTTGGCTTAACGGACTTCTTTTTCGCACCCTTCAAGTGGAAAACAGTTTGATGTCACGTGGGTTTCTATTTCCCTGGGGCAGCTCGATATTTGTGGTCGGGCGAAAACGGCATTGCCAGGCGCGTCTTTCTTTGCATTGCTGCGGTAGCTTTCTAAAACCAGCTCGATCGCGTCTTTAATCATGGCTCGTGCCTCGATCAAATCCTTGCCCTGAGACACAGCGCCAGGAAGATCGGGGACAGATGCCATTATCCATCCGTCTTCGACTTCTTGAAAGAGTACTTGATATTCTCGCGTCATACGTACAACCTCGCATTAGAATACTGACAGTTATCCATTCTACACAACGGAATATGCAGACCAAGACGCATCGAGCACTATCTACGCACCCATGCGCAAGTTTTCGCACACAACTTGTTTAACCGCGTGCCCATCGGGCCGCGTATTCCTCGCGAAAGCGCTGGGGGATACCCACACGGTTAAACGAAGAGAATTGAGAATTATGCATGAGTGCTTATTTTGTAATTCACTTTGTAAACCGTGACCTATAGACCGGCAATCCATTTCGGCGCGTTCTGCGTTCAAAGTGGGTCAGGTAATCCATATCGTGGGCTGCCGGTGGTTCGCTTACGAAGAAAGGGCCCTTAAGCTTGGTCACTTGATCGATTAGCTCCAATGTCCCTTCGTAGTAGTCAAGCACATCGGTCCAAAAATGGAAAGAGCCTGCAGGTTTGAGTGTCCGCTGGATATTGCACAGCGTGGTTTCATTGAGGACCCGTCGCTTCTTGTGTCGTGATTTCCACCAAGGGTCCGGAAAGTAAACGTGGACTGCGTCCAGCGAGCCGTCAGAAACGTCTTGTTCTAGCACCGCGACAGCATCGCAAGCAAAAAACCTTGCATTCGTAATCCCATTCTTTTCAATGCGTGCCTGGCATTCCATCGCGTATTTAGCCGCGATCTCTAGTCCCACAAACCGTCGGTCCGGGGATCGTCTTGCCGCGTTTGTTAGAAAAAGCCCTTTTCCAGAACCTATTTCAAGTTCCAGCGGCCTCTCAGTAGCCACCCAGCTTGAAAAGGCAGCGCGATCTTGTTCGCGATAATAGCGACCAGGCATGTGCAAATGCATTGACTCAGATTCTTCGTCTTCCTCCGTATCTTCGCTAACCGTATCCAATTCCTGATTATTTTCTGTAATCGGTCGATTTTCAGCGAATAGAGACGTAACCGATGAACTTTCGTCACTTAGAGGCAAAATTTTGGGCTTGGACAGTAGCGGATCGTGTTGCATACCAAGTTCATTGGGTTATAACCGATTAATTGCGTGATTTTCGAATTCCCAGGATAAGCAAATTCTGCAACACCGATAAGCTCACCTGGTTGAGTAATTGTTGAATTCCCGTCGCGAGCGATGTTCCCGCCCAATCCTCCTTACCCTTCCCGCTTCAAAAAAGGTCTTTCGAGATGACTTTCGACCCACTCCAATTAGTCCAACAAGATTCAATCGAACAGATTTCGTCAACCGCATCGAGTGATTCGCCGAAAACACCCAGCCGGCGGACTTTCATAACGACTTCGGCTGCAGCAACCGCCATCGCGGGCACTGTCAACTTCCTCACACGAAGTGCACACGCAGCCGGCAGCGACATAATCAAGGTAGGACTTGTGGGTTGCGGCGGTCGCGGAATGGGTGCCGCCAATAACGCCATGAAGGCCGATGCAGGCTGTCGCTTAACCGCCATCGCAGAAGTGTTCTATGATCGGATGGAAGACGGCAAGCTTCAATTAAAGAAAAACTTGGGTAGCCAATATGAAGTTCCGGAGGAGCAGTGTTTCTCCGGTTGGGAAGCCCTCGAGAGAATATTGCAAACCGACATCAGTGTTGTCTTGTTGGCGACACCGCCAGGCTTTCGGCCAGCGCAAATGGAGGCGGCAGTCAAGGCGGGCAAGCACGTGTTTTGCGAGAAACCAGTCGCAGTTGATGCGCCTGGTGTCCGTCGAGTGATTGCCGCATCCGCGCTCGCAGAATCAAAAGGGCTTTGCGTTGTATCGGGGCTGTGTTGGCGATATGACTACGGAGTGAAAGCGACCATCGAAAAGATCCTGTCCGGTGCTATTGGCGACATAGTTTCGATGCAAGAGAACTACTTGACTGGTACGCTTTGGATCAGAACTCCCAAGCCTGATTGGACGCCCATGCATGCTCAAGTTTTGAACTGGCTGTACTACCGATGGCTGAGCGGTGACCACTACGTCGAACAGTTTATTCACTCCTTGGACAAAGCGATGTGGCTTCATAACGATGTTCCGCCTGTCTCTTGTAGCGGTATGGGTGGACGCCAAGTGAGAACCGAACCCGAATACGGTGACATCTACGACCATTTCTCGGTGGTGTACGAATGGGCAGATGGAACGCGATGTTTTGCGTCCACGCGTCAGATGAAAGGATGTTTCAATCAGACCGAGGATTTTATCTTCGGAACGAAAGGCACTGCTCGCGTGTTAGCCCACGAAATCAAGGGCGAAACAAATTGGCAATTTGAAGGCAAAAAAGATAAGCCGAGCATGTACGATTTGGAACACGTCGCGCTCATGAAAGCGATTCGTGATGGCAAACCGATCAACAATGGCGACTACATGTGCAAGAGTACCATGATGGCCATTATGGGCCGCGAAGCAGCTTATTCAGGCCAAGTCATCAAATGGAATGATGCATTTGCGAGCGAGATGAAGCTTGGGCCGGACAAGCCCGATTGGGGACCTGCACCGGAAGTCGAAGTCCCAATGCCAGGGACATACAAGTTTATCGACGCATGAGGTTCGAAATCGAGTCTACTATCTGCGCCATTGCAACTGGAGCAGAGGGTGCATTCCGAGGTACGATCCGAGTCACCGGTCCCGATTCGGTCGCCATCGTCTCCAGAACTTTCTCTCAAGATTCCGATTCGCGATGGCAGGTTTCGCGTGCAACGCGTTTGCAACAATCGATCGATTTGCCGATCCTTGGTCCCATCGATATCGATTTCTTTGTCTGGCCGGATGGCAGGAGCTATACCGGCCAGCCATCGGTCGAATTGCATTGTTTGGGTAATACCGTCATCCTTCAATCGATCCAATCTCGGTTGATTGAGAACGGAGCAGTTCTTGCTCAACCCGGTGAGTTTACGTTGCGGGCATTCTTAGCGGGTCGACTGGATCTAACGCAGTGCGAGGCCGTGCTGGGGGTCATTCATGCCGCCAATGATCGATCACTAAACGTTGCGTTGTCGCAGCTCGCTGGTGGGCTCTCGAAACCGCTGAGCCAATTGAAGCTCTCGTTGGTAAATTTGCTTGCCGACATTGAAGCGGGACTGGACTTCGTGGAGGAAGATATTTCGTTTATTAGCCAGTCACAAATTATCGCGAGGCTCGACCATGCGATTTCTGTGGTGCGTGAGTTGCTGCATCAGATGGAATCGCGTGCTGCGCAAACGGTTCAATTGCAAGTCGCAATCGTGGGGCCGCCGAATGCCGGCAAGAGCTCGTTGATCAACGCGATGGCCAAGCGCCCAATCTCGATCGTGAGTCCTGAACCGGGCACTACGAGAGACTATGTTCGATTGCGATTGGATATGGACGGCGTGATCGTTGACATATTGGATACTGCCGGACTTGAAAATGTTGAGGGAGCAACCCCGAGAGCGCTCGCACAGGAATTGACTCAGGAACAGATTGAGAACGCGGATTTGATCTTGTATTGCTTATCCGTAGATGATTCGGAGTCCGATGAGTGGCAAGTCGATCAATGCCAGGTGCATATGGAATGCAGTCCTGCCCGGCAGGCAGGACCTACTTGGCAGGCAGGACCTACTTGGTTGGTTCGAACAAAATGCGATCTCAAATCTTCAGGCCGAAAGCTGACGCGGCATTACGAGCGAGAGTTTTCGATTAGCACAATACATAGCGAGAGCATTGACCGCGTGTTGAGTGGATTGCGAGACTGGGCGGCTTTCAAAATGGAGAATTCCAATCAAGTTGTGCCGCTCACGGCGGCTCGATGCCAAGCTTCGCTAAACAGCGCGGTCCAGGCACTCGTTCATGCCAAGGATGCGGCAGAGAACCGGCGGGGAGACGAAGTAATCGCGAGCGAAATTCGGCTGTCACTAGAGGACATTGGCTTGGTCGCAGGTACTGTTTATACCGACGACATTCTCGATGCACTTTTTAGCCGATTCTGCATCGGAAAATAATATTACTAACACCTCGGCATGAGTGGCAAACCAATCTGGGTTGCGGAACTAGTTCCTCGACTACGTCGATTTTGTGGGTAGTGGATCTTGTTAAAG
>JAYTVL010000299.1:0-1658 GCA_043744075.1 Pirellula sp.
TTTCGTTTTGGTGGCAACTCGGATGGACCCGCGCCAGGCTTCTCGGCTGAGCTACGACTACGCCAAAATCGATCGCTCCACTGGTTGCACTCTTTGGCCGCACGGCACGCCGACCCCCGTGGGATGGCGAATTATCAGGGTTGCCGACTAGCTTTTTTCGATTGCAGTTCAAAGTAGTTCCAGATCAAAAAAGTTGGAATCGCCGCAAATACTGCATAAATTGCTGCTGAGAATATGGAAGCGAATAGATTGGCGCAAACAAACATACCGATAGATCTTGGTCCAAATTGACGGGTGTAAACAGTACCGCCAGAGACTTGAGAAAAATCAGTAAATCCATGTAATGCAGAAACCAACACCACGATTCCCCACAAAACCCAAATGCAATAGATGATGGCTCTATGCATTGGAATAGGTCCAGCAAAATCAAAAAGCGGTGATCGCGGCTTTCTAATGCTTTTGACTTGTTGTTCTTGATTTGACAACGGCAACTGATTTTTCACTTCCTGGATGTCCTCTAAGACCGGAACGCTTTCACCACAGCTAGGACAAGTGATAACCGGCTTTTTCCCAAGGTACTTCAACCGCTTTTGGCACTTTCGACACTGAAAAACAATTGCAATTGGAGCTTGTTCGGACATCGTGTGATTTACCCTGGTTTCTTCTTGGTTTTGCTAAAGGTTTTATCGACCAAAGTCTTAGCTTGCTTGGCTGTCGGCGGTGGAGGATCTTGAACTTTCAAAGCGTCTGGGTTTTGCGAGACAAAACTACTGAAATCATCGGCAAACGCATCGTCAATGGATTTATTTCCCTGTCTGTTTGGTAGTAGTTTTCCCGTTTCGATAAGCACAATCTCCCAAGCATTCGCCGCATCTACTGTAAGCGAATCTCTTTTTCGACGGTATTGCTCGTAATGTTTTGTGCACAGTCCGCGAGTTCGTCTGAGATGCGATTCATCGCAAATAACGCACCTTCCGTCTAGGTCCCTTTGAATTGCCGTTTCTTTCGCGTTCATTTCAAAAGCATATCAAAAAACTTTTGAAAAATCTAACTCTTTTGACGGCAAATAGTTACGTTGATTTTGCGGTTATCTCGCAGTGACTTCGCGTCTAATCCCCGTTGACATCGCGTTTTCTTTCCATATCATCTCCGTATCAGTCGCACGGAGGATTACTCGGATGTGACTGCAACAACTATGGATGGTGCTTAGTCCTTCATTGGAATTCAGCCCTTCATGTTCGAATCGCATCAACAATTTTCTCGATGGCTAGCCATGGCAGACACGACAGCAAAACGATCGATCGCAAAGGAAGTCGAATCCAAAGCAGTCGAAAAAAAGTGCTTGATATGCGGCAATGCAGCGACAGGCAATAGAGGCTTGTGCGTGGCCGATTACTTGCGTTTTTATCGCGCCATGATGGATCTTCACAAAAAAGAACGACCAGCATTCGAGGAAGAACAAATCCATGAAGGCCGAATATTGGCCGCGGGACAACTCAGGAAATTCAAACGGCCAAATCCTTTTGTGTCGCGAGACAAGAAGGACGCAACATAGATCAAAAACCAAATAGCGGGTTAGCTCAGTTGGCAGAGCGTTGCATGCAGATCGGGCGTGAAACATGCAAAAGCCGAACGTTCGAATCGTTCACCCGCTTCTA
>JAYTVL010000300.1:0-19915 GCA_043744075.1 Pirellula sp.
GGGGCAGCAACATATTAGCCCAGGGCAAAGCGCAGCGACGGAACGTCGCGTAGCGCCGCCCTGGGAACTACAAAACGCCTAAACGTTGCCCTGAAGGGGCTCCACAAAGTGTAAGCGTCAACGATGGCTAGTTAGTTCGGCCCCTTCAGGGCAATTGGCTCCGTGTCCGGTCTGTACCCAGGGCGGCGCTGCGCTTTGCCCTGGGCTAAAATGTTTAAGCCCGTTGGGCTAAAAACGACCGAGTTGGGTCGGAAGCTAGCGCTTTCGGTTCACCGTGTAATTGACGTTGACTGCTTAACTCAACGCCATTCGGCGTAAAGCCGACGGAAACGATTGCTTCGCAAGAGTTGCATGGCGGCGTTCAGCGAAACTCGTCTTTTTTTCGAGTGCTATCCAATTTTGGGTAACTCGAATTCGGGGCGTCGTTTCCGGGTCAGGAATTGGTTGGCGGCTTCGTCGCTAATGAAGACCTCGCCTTTTGGGTCCCAATGCAGTTTGCGGTTCGCACTGCGAGCAATGTTTGCGAGATGGCAAACGGACACCGATCGATGTCCAATCTCGACGTCAGCCACTGGCAATTTCCGCGAACGAATGCAGTCGATCCAATTTTGCATATGCCATTTCGCTTGCCAAAGAGCAAGACTATCACTCCACTTGCGTTCTTCCTCTTCCACATTCAACGATTTGAGCAGTTGCTGTGCAATTTCAGGTGGGTTTGACGTGAACTTGTTTCGATTGATTTCAAGCTTTCCCTTTTCGCACACGAAAATCGCGCCACCCATCGGCCCTTTGCCTGGTTCAATCACGTAATTGACCTGGACGCCGTTGGCATACTTCATACTGACTTGCCCATTTCGACCATCGGTAATTGGCGAGATTTCGATGGGCCCGGTTGCGTCCATTCCTAGTGCCCATTGGATTTGATCGACACCATGAGCACCCCAATTTGTCATTTCACCGCCGGCAAAATCACGCCACTTCATCCAACCCATCCACTTCTTATTGTAGGGTCGGCTTTCTGCTTGATTTAGCCAACGATTCCAATCGAGCCCTTGCGGAATATCCTGAGCAGGGAAAGGCTCGTCGGGCGATGGCTCCGGACCGGAATAAGCGATCGCTCGGACCTCGAGGATCTTTCCTAGGCCCCCATTACGAACCAGCTCGCATGCAACTCTATTCATCTCCATGGAACGCTGTTGTGTTCCAACCTGAAGAATTCGGTTGTACTTTCGAACCGCATTGACGAGTGCTCTACCCTCCTGAATGTAGAGCGTCAACGGCTTTTCGGCGTAAACGTCTTTGCCAGCTTGACAGGCTTCAATGCAAGGAACAATTCGCTGGAATTCACCAGTTGCCACGATGACCGCATCAATGTCTTTGCGTTCCAAAATCTTGCGATAATCTTGGTAAACGGGCCAAGATCCGTTGGCTTTGGCTTTAAACTCTTCTGCTTTCGTAAGGTTGCAGTCGGATATTGCAACTAATTCTGCAGACTCAGGAAGCTGCTGCAATAGAAGAGAGCCGCGTCCACCCACTCCTATAGCACCGACGCGAATCCGATCGCTCGCTGGCGTCACCCCAGCTCGCAGGTGACAAGGCAACAAGTAGTTTGTTGAAACCGTTCCCGCAACAACCGTCGCATTTAACAGGAATGAACGTCGATATATTGGGCTAGATGGAGTTTTTTTCGTCATGTTGGGATCGGGGATAGGCTGGGCTAATAAACCAAACTGGAACAAAGCAATGTTTGCCGCTGGGGGCAACTTTCGACTAAAATAACAGTCTAGCACATCGGACGAGCACTTCGCAAATACGTAAATTGATATTGGCTATTCTGATGTGTACCACTCGAGTGAAATTCCCCCACCTTTTAGCACCATGCACACTTTACCAAGATTTCACGATTCGTTGCTAGCGACTGCCGCGGGCATCTTGGTTTTTTTCTCCAGGTCGGTACATGGCGATGAACCGGATTTCGAACGAGATGTCGCTCCGCTCATTGTAAGACGTTGCTTAGAATGCCATAGCTCCGTTGATCCAAGCGGCGGTCTCGACCTCACAAAGTATGAAACACTTTTGCTAGGAGGTGAGAGCGGACAGGCAATCGACTCGGATCACAAATCCAGCTTCTTGCTCAAGCGATTAGTTAACGGCGAGATGCCACCCGAAAAGAATGGAAAATCACAAGCGTTACCCGAAGTCGAATTGGCGGTTTTTCGAAATTGGATTGAGGCGGGCACGAAGTGGACAAATGGTCGAGTTCTGAACACATTCGAGCGCACAAATTCTAAGCGCGCAGGTCGAGACTGGTGGGCTTGGCAGCCGCTCAACTGGAATGCTCTCGAATCGATTTCGAAAAGTGATAACTGCGTCGACCATTTTGTCCTGCAGAAGCTAGACGAACAGCAACTCAGCCTCGCGTCCCCAGCGGATCCTCGTACGCTATTGCGCCGAGTCTACTTCGACTTAATTGGTCTATCACCTACAGCAGATGAAGTGGCTTCTTTCGAGGAAAATCCTTCGAGCAGTGCTTATGAACGTATTGTTGACCGATTGTTGGAATCCGATCAATTTGGCGAACGTTGGGCGCGGCACTGGTTAGATCTCGTGCGATTTGCGGAAACGAATGGATACGAACGCGATGCTGTGAAACCAAACGCTTGGCGATACCGAGATTGGGTAATAAACGCGATCAATTCCGATATGCCGTATGACCAGTTTGTGACTGAGCAACTTGCTGGTGACGAAATACCAAATAGTTCCGAATCGAGCGTAATAGCGACTGGTTTCCTGCGTCTCGGAACTTGGGACGACGAACCAAACGATCTGATCGAATATCAATACGAAAGATTGGAGGACATGGTCCATACGACCACAACGGCCTTTTTGGCAATGACCGTAAAATGTGCACGTTGCCATGACCATAAGTTCGACGCGATTCCGCAAACAGACTACTATCGAGTCGCGGCATCATTTTGGGGCGGGCCCGTTGCCCACCGCAAACGTGAATGGAATGGTGGCCCAACGAAAGAAGAGCTTGGTTACGATGTCCTAGGCTGGACGGACCTCGGACGCGAGCCACCCAATTTGCATTTGCTCAAGAAAGGGGACATCCACCGACCTATGCAAATTGTTGTACCGGGAGGATTGAGTGGTTCAGCAGATTTAGATCGTGAATTTGCACTATCGCCTCCAGATGCAAAAACGGCATACCGTCGGCTTCAGCTGGCCCAATGGATAGTTGACAAGCGGAATCCCTTGACCGCGCGAGTCATTGTCAATCGCCTGTGGCAACACCATTTTGGCGAGGGACTTGTGAAGACTCCAGACAATTTTGGCTTCCTCGGTAATCCGCCAACTCACCCTGAACTGCTAGATTCGTTGGCTGCGGACTTGATGAACGGTAGCTGGAAACTCAAACGCATTCATAAGCTCATGGTCATGTCGCAGGCCTATCGTCAGAGTTCAATACATCCCAAACAGGCCGAATTTCTCAAAACGGATGCAGGCAATCGTTTTTGGTGGCGGGCCGAACGACGAAGACTGGATGCGGAGCAAATCCGCGACTCAATACTGCATTGCAGCGGTCGACTCGACAAGCGAAAGGCAGGTCCAAGCTTCATGGCTCCAATCAGCGATGAAGCACTGGAGGGACTGTCGATGAAGACTAAAGCCTACAAAGCATCCGAAGCGGAGGAGACTCGTCGACGCAGCATATACATGTTTTCAAAACGTTCCTTGGCGGTGCCGATGATGACAGTATTTGACAGTTGCGATACAACTGCGCCAACTGGCCGCCGAGACGTTTCAACGGTTGCGCCACAGGCGCTAACGCTGCTCAACAATGAATGGGTTCACGGCGAGAGCAAAGCGATGGCCCAGCGCGTTATTGCTTCATCGGCTGAACTGGAGCATCGAGTGGTAACGGCTTGGCGAATAGCGGTTGCACGCAATCCTACGGCCAATGAAAAACACGCCTCTATCGAATTTTTAAAGAAATCGCAGGCCGCTGTGAACGATGGAACGAACACAGAACTCGCGGTTTGGTCGGCATTTTGCCATACACTTTTCAATACGAACGAATTTATCTACCTGGATTAACCATGAGCAAGCAACAGTTTCCATGTGGCCAGACTCGGCGCCAATCGCTTTGGCAAATGGGCGGCGGGTTCGCAGGCTTAGCGTTGGCTTCGTTGCTAGAGCAAGATGGCTTCTTTACTAAGCATATTAGGGCTGTGGAATCGACAAATCCCTTGTCGTCGAGACCAGCACATTTTCCGTGCCAAGCTAAAAGTTGTATTTTCCTAATGATGAACGGCGGACCGAGTCACGTCGATACTTGGGATCACAAACCTGAGCTTGCAAAGCATGCTGGCAAGCAAATGCCGACCGATAAGAAGTTCATCAATTCCGCCGGACGAGCGATCGGTTACCTCGCTCCTGCGGTTCGCCCGTTTCGGCCGGGCGGCGAATCCGGCATCATGGTGTCTGATTTTTATCCTCGTGTCCGGGAACACGTTGATAAACTGGCCGTTATCCGATCTTGTTATACAGACACTCATGCACATGGATCAGCATTAGTGCAAATGAACACGGGCAAGCCGATTATCGGTCGGCCATCGATGGGGAGTTGGGTGACCTACGGACTTGGTTCCGAGAATCAAGATTTGCCTGGTTATGTCGTGATGCTCGACAAACGTGGCGGACCGATTGGAGGACAACCCAATTGGTCGAGTGGATTTATTCCTGCTTCGTTTCAGGGAACGCTTTTCCGTCCTCAAGGCAATCCGATTTTGGACCTCTCGGCGCCGGGTTCACAGACTCGCCTTCAACAACGCGAGCAGCTCGACCTACTGGCCAAGTTCAACGAAGAGCATTTGCAAAAACGGCCCGGTGGTGCTGAGCTAGTTTCAAGAGCGGCTAGTTATGAGTTAGCTTTTCGTATGCAGTCTGAGACTCCGAACGCCGTCGATTTAAGTGGCGAGACATCGGTTACATTAGATGCTTATGGAGTGAATCAACCGTCGACCGGAGAGTTTGGACGCAATTGTCTGATCGCCCGGCGACTCGTTGAACGCGGAGTTCGATTCATTCAGTTGTATTCGGGCGGAGGTCATCTTGAAGAGACATGGGATGCGCACGAAAGTGTCGAAAAGAATCATGGCCGACATGCGGGCGAAACGGACCAACCGATAGCGGCATTGCTAACGGATCTTGCCCAACGCGGCCTTCTTGATTCAACGCTGGTCGTATGGGGGGGCGAATTTGGACGCATGCCCTTTAGCGAAGGAATAGGAAAACCTGGGCGAAATCACAATCCGTACGGCTTTTCCATGTGGATGGCAGGTGGCGGTGTGAAGGGCGGGGTGACGTATGGCGAAACCGATGAGCTAGGTTTTGCTGCTGAAACCAATAAAGTACATGTTCATGATTTGCACGCAACAGTCTTGCACTTGATGGGCATGGACCATACGCGATTGACGTATTTTCACCAAGGTCGCGACGAGCGACTAACAGACGTGTACGGAAATGTCATTAAAGAAATCCTGGCTTGATTGTCATGAATGTCAACTCTGAGACCAATCGGTTCAGTCCAAATTGCAAGCTGCAAATCGTTGCCCAACTCCTCGATATCGCCGAACGAGCGTTCGTTTACAAATTGTCGAAACGTCATCCTGAAATGACCGAAGCCGAGGTCAAGTCTGCCATTAGAAACTGGTATGCAACGCGACCAGGCGCGGAGCTTGGGGATGGAGTTGGCGTTCCAGGTGATCCGAAGAGATTTGATCTATGAATGATCTAGAAGTTGCAGCAAAAGAGATCGTTTTTTGGCTGCAATCGCGCCAGATTCCATATGCATTGATCGGCGGCTTGGCGGTATCTTTTCATACCATTGAACGTTTTACCAAGGATATAGATTTTGCTGTTGCCGTCGAAAGCGACGAACATGCAGAGGAAGTAGTTAGAGAAATACGTCTTATCGGTTATCAAGTTCATTCCTTGCTTGAACATACGAAGCACGGTCGAATTGCGACCGTTCGACTTACGAAAGGAACGGAGGGAAGTATCTTAGTTGACTTCCTGTTTGCCTCGTCCGGCATCGAGATCGAAGTTGCGGCGGAGTCACAGCCGATTGAGATATTTCCAAATTTGTTGATCAGGACAGCAACACTCCCTGCGTTACTCGCGCTCAAGGTACTTGCTGCCGATGCGCAGACCCGCCCTCAAGATGTGGTCGATATCCAACATCTTTTGATGGAAGCGGCCGACGATGATCTCATTCGAGCTGAAGAACTGATTCGGATCATCGAGTTGCGAGGCTACCATCGCGGAAAGAATCTGGTAGAAGATTTTGTTGGTTTCAAGGCGAGGTTCCTCAATCGATAGAGATGAGTCATCCTCCTGCCACGGCGCCCCAGATGATGAATGGTTCAGCTCCGCTTAATATGGCTTCTGGGAGTGATGTCTCGGGAGATTCGTGTGACACGTCTTTCTCACATGCGAAGTATCGCAAAAGTGGACGGCGTTTCTTGGTTACATGGTCGCGAATAGTGCCACAGAGCATCGGGTATCGAAGCTCGATCGCGTCGACGATCGTATTAGGCGTAACGGGGCCTTCGATATCGAGCGAAATATCGGGGCCGACTTTCGCTAGGTTTTGCAGATGAAATGGCATCACAACTCGGATGGCGACCCTGGTCATGGCAGTGTCTGCACCTCGACCGAAAGCACTCGTGGCAGATCGTGAACAATAGCCTTCCAATGATCGCCCCCGTCAGGCGAAACATAGACTTGGCCTCCAGTCGTACCGAAATAGATTCCGCATTTGTCTAGCGAATCAGTCGCCATGGCGTCTCTCAGTACGTTTACATAGCAGTCCTTTTGGGGTAGTCCATTGGTCAAAGGTTCCCATTCGGTTCCTCCTGTGCGGCTACGGTAAACTCGGAGTTTGCCATCATGGACGAAGTGCTCAGAATCACTCTTGATCGGTACTACATAGATCGTCTCGGGTTCGTGAGCGTGCACTTCGATTGGAAACCCAAAGTCGGTCGGTAGGTTGCCGCTGATGTTCGTCCACAGGTCTCCTGCGTTGTCAGTTCGCATCACGTTCCAGTGCAACTGCATAAACACGACATCCGGTCGGGACGGATGCAATGCCAGATTATGAACGCAGTAACCGATCTCGGCGTTTGGGTCGGGGAGATACTTCGATTTCAGACCACGATTGATTGGTTTCCAAGTCGTTCCTCCATCATCTGTTCGGAATGCACCGGCCGCCGAGATAGCGATATAGATCCTATTCGAATCGCTCGGATCGAGAAGGATCGTATGGACGCCTAACCCACCCGCTCCAGGTGCCCACTCCGCGCTACGTTGATCGCGGAGCCCAGGAAGTTCTTTCCAAGTCATCGCTCCGTCGTGCGAGCGGAACAAGGCTGCGTCTTCTGCTCCAGCATAGACAGTGTCTATTTCCGTTAACGACGGTTCCAGATGCCAGATTCGCTTAAACTCCCATGGATGTGGCGTGCCGTCGTACCACATATGAGTTCCAGGATTGCCTTCGTAGACGAATTTGTTGCTAGCTCCTGGCGGCTGGCCTGTAAACTCAGGGGTCGCATCACCGCCAGGCTGCTCCCAGGTCTTACCGCCGTCATTTGAACGCTGTATGACTTGCCCGAACCAATCACTGCATTGCGATGCATAAATCCGATTCGGATCCACGGGCGATCCCTTCATATGGTAAACCGTCCAGCCAGCAAACAGGGGCCCTTCGATATTCCAATCTTCACGACGCCCGTCAGCTGACAGGATAAAAGCGCCTTTTGCTGTACCAACAAGGACTCGGACACCGCTCATAGCATTTTTTCTTTAGATGAGTTTCGATGAAGTAAGATTCAAAACGGGGAACATTCAACTGAATTGTAGAGTGGAAACAGTGGCTTGCAATAAGCCCCAACCAAGGTTCTAGAATTGGAAAAAGTTGTCGATGACATATATTCGTTTGGGCTGAGCACAAATCGACACTGCCTGCAATTTTTTTCGACCTGTACGATTGGATGGGGAAAATCGGAAAGCCTGCCTTCTCTTTTAGGCGAGGGCAGTTTGAAATTCACCTGTAAATTGAGTGGCACGCTGTGCGGAACGAAGGGCGTGTGAAGCGTCAATTGTACTGGACTTCAAATCCACGCCCTTCGCTATCGCGCTATCGCTCAGGGCGTGCCACCCGGGAAATAAGGCCTAACGGTCATGCGGGATCTGCGGAATGTATTGACTGCAGAAAGCAATTGTTAGGTTTTATTTGCCCGCATCGATGATTGGACGAATTTGGGAACCTAACTTTTCTGGTCGTCAACAAACTGTGAACGGACCAAAGCCGGTGAAAAATGAACACTACTCAAATATCGCTATGGACTCCGACAAGATATTTCGCTGCGGTATTAGCGATTATCTTCATCGGCGAAGTAGAGGTCAGGTACTTGCTGCCGTTTTTTCTAGCAGAAAATGTTGACCATAACTTAGAAGCATTTTGCGATGCTGGACTACTCACTCTTATCTCTGCGCCAATACTCTGGGTTGTTCTCATTCAGCCGTTGAGGGCTGCAGCAAGTGACGAATCTAGGAAATACATGGCTATCGTCGAACAATCGCGAGACGGCATACTGACCCTTAACCCTGATGGGTTAATTGATTCGTATAACGCAACTGTCGTGACGTACTTTGGAGCACGTGTAAACGAGCTGATTGGTAAGCCGATAACCGATCTCTTCCCTGCACTCGGGCGCGGCGAGTCCTTGGCTGAATCGCTCAATGCCAGAGTCCGAGAGTTAGAAGCTCGTTATTCCGAAGAGGAAACTGATTGGGTTTGCGAACAGACGTTTGAAGTCTGCGTGAGCGGCTTGACGATTCGCGGCATACAACAATTCACGCTCCTGATCCGCGATACCACAGAACGCAAGAAAATCCAAAAGAATTTGGCGGAAGTCAATCAACAGCTCGTGGAGGTGGCACATCGTGCTGGCAAGGCAGAGGTCGCAACTTGCGTGATCCACAACGTTGGCAATGTACTAACCAACGTCAATGTACTTGCCTCCGCTGTCACATCCAAAATCGAAAACTCACGGATGTCTGGGCTGGCCAAGGGCGCGGAGCTCATTCAAAATCACACAAATGATCTTGCAACCTTTCTGACAGAAGACCGTCGTGGGAAGCAGTTGCCAGCCTATTTTGTCGAATTGTCCCGATGCTGGGAACGTGAGACCAAAGATGTCCTTGACGATTTACGTTCGCTATCCGAGAGTCTCCAACACGCGAACAAGATCGTCGATGCTCAACAGGATTTCGCAAGCGCGGGTAGTGTCACAGAATCCACTTCACTCGTGAATTTACTCAATAAAGGCTTGGCAATTTCGCTCGCTTCAATGGAACGCCATGCCATTCAGCTTGATACTGAATTCGAAGAGTTGCCAGCTGTAATGATTGACCGGCACAAGCTTCTGCAGGTACTTGTCAATCTCCTTACGAACGCAAAGGAAGCGTTCAATGGGCAGCCCGAGAGTGCGAAAAAAGACAAAATAATCACTCTGCGACTTTATTCGTACTCCCGCGACCGATTCCGAGTCAACGTTTCCGACAACGGCGTCGGAATCGACAGCAACGACCTAACACGGATATTTGCCAACGGTTTTACCACCAAGAATGACGGGCATGGTTTTGGCTTGCATTACAGTGCTTTGGCGGTCAAAGAGATGGGTGGCGTATTATCCGTTCATAGCGATGGACTAGGTTGTGGGGCAACCTTCACAATTGACTTGCCGCTCCAGCTAGATGTATTGGTGAGCGCATCATGAGCTTGGAAATTGAACGCAACAGTCGAATCCTCATTATCGATGACCAACAATCGATCCATGATGCATTTCGAACGATTCTTGAAAAGCTTTCAGTGAATAACGACACGTTGGACTCGTTTGAGGCAGCGCTGTTTGACGAACCTATTGAAACCAAACCCAGGGACTCGGATTTCGGCCTGGATTACGCTCACCAAGGGGAACAGGGATTCGAAAAAGTTCGTACATCGGTCATTAAGGATTGTCCTTTTGCGCTCGCGTTCGTTGATATGCGAATGCCGCCAGGTTGGGACGGGTTGCAGACAATAGAAGAACTTTGGAAAGTGGACCCTGAGTTGCAGGTGGTCATTTGCACGGCTTTTTCAGACTACAAGTGGGATGAGGTACTACAACGCCTAGGGCGATCTGACAAGCTACTGTTTCTAAAAAAACCTTTTACAAACGAAGAAGTCTATCAACTCGCGGTCGCCATGACGGAAAAATGGAGACTGACCAAGGACTTGCAGAAACAAGTAATCTCGCTGCAGGAATCAAATGCACAACTCGAAAACGAAATAACGAATCGCAATGCGATCGAAGGAAAGCTACGTCACATGGCCTACTTCGACCGATTAACCAATCTTCCAAATCGATTCGTATTGACGGAACGCCTCGAGCGTTCTCTTGCAAAGAACGCTCGCAATCCAGGTAAAATTGACGCATTATTTTTTTTGGACATCGATGATTTCAAACTGATCAATGACAGCCTTGGACACAATACCGGAGACGCTTTGTTGGTCCAAGTTGCGGCACGGCTTAACCAGCATCTTCGCGAGTGCGACACGATTGCGGTAAATCGGGAAGCGATGGCAGCTCGCCTTGGTGGTGATGAATTTGTGATCCTACTCGAGGATTTGCGGTCTCCGCAGGATGCCGCAGTGGCGGCCAAGCGACTGAATCAGCTGCTTGGGGCTCCGTATAACATTTACGGACAAGAAGTGATGGTGGGTACAAGCATCGGTATTGCAATCGTCGATGATTCCGTTACCAACGCGGAAGAAGTGTTTCGCAACGCCGATATTGCAATGTATCAGGCTAAGTTCAGTGGGAAAAACCGATTTGCGCTGTTCGACAGCGAAATGCATAATGCGGTCGTCGCGCGTCTCGAACTAGAGCGAGACCTAAGGGCTGCGGTCGAAAACAACGAGTTTGAACTTCATCTTCAACCTATCGTGTCGCTCGATTCTATGCAGATTTCAAAGTTTGAAGCGCTTGTGCGTTGGCGTAACCGAGATGGGCGGTTGATCCCGCCGGATAGCTTCATTAAGTTAGCCGAAGAAACAGGATTGATTGTTCAAATCGGACGATGGGTGATCGAGGAAGCGTGTCGAACGCTAAAAAAGTGGAACGACCAATCCGAGGGCCAGCGCGACGTTTCCATTAGCGTTAATGTTTCGAAACGGCAGTTCGCGGAGGATGAATTCATTGAAGATGTTCGAACGATTCTAGAAGCCAATAAAACCCCCGGCTGCCAGTTGCACATCGAAGTTACGGAATCAGTCGTGATGCACAACCCGGAAAATGTTGTTAAGAAACTCCGGGAGTTGCGAGAGCTTGGAATTGAGATTCATATGGATGATTTTGGCACAGGCCAGTCATCTCTGAGTTGCCTTCACCAGTTTCCGATCGACGTGCTGAAAATCGACCGATCGTTCATTCCGACGATGGAGAGCAATGCAAGCTATGCGTCTATTGTTGAAACCATAATCATTTTGGCCCACAATCTTCGAATGAAAGTTACGGCTGAAGGAATCGAGACACGAGAGCAGCTAGAAAAATTGATGCTACTTGGCTGCGATTTTGGGCAAGGGTACTATTTCTCGAAGCCAATACCTTCTTTTCAGGTGGAATTGCCATTTCAATTATCGACGCCGGGCCAAAAGTACTCGGTGCCGCTTCTTAATGTAGATTTCTCGAATCCGATTCAAATGCCGTTCAGCCGTACAAGCACCGCTTAGTTGGGCTAGAATTGAGAGTAAGGTTCTTTCCGAATCCATTGCGACCAATACTCTCCCTTAATGACCCTCCTCGCAACATGATCAAATCAAATTATTTTGCTGTACTCGCTACTTTTTTCTTAAGCATTTTTTCTGCGTACGCCCTTTCCGCAGAGCCTCCCATCAAAGTTGTAGATGCGACACAGGGAAAAGCACCTTCGGATGCAATCGTGCTATTCGACGGGGGAGCCACGGACGCCTTCTTAGGCGTCGACGGCAAGGCTTGCAATTGGCAAGTCAAAGACGGGACAATGACCGTAGGGACCGGTTTTATCGTGTCGAAACTGCACTTCCGTGATGCTCAAATTCATGCGGAATTTTCCGTGCCTGGGAATGGGCATGGCAACAGTGGCCTATACATTCACGGCCATTACGAAATGCAGATCTCCAACACAGCCGGCTCTACCGAACCTAGTAAAGAGGTTATTGGGTCGCTCTATCGATATGAGCTGCCGCTTGTTAACGCAGGAAGGCCAGCCAATGAATGGCAATCGTACGACGTCATTTACCGCGCTCCAAGATATAAAGACGGCAAGATCGTAGAGCCGGGTTCGATAACTTCCATTCTGAACGGCGTGCTGGTGCAAAACCATGTAAGCTTTACCGAGCCGCGTTCGCCATATACACCTTATGTCTATCAATCAACTCCGTACACGTTAAAGATTCTTGACAGCCTTAAACGTACTGATGCCGGACCGTTGTATCTCCAAGATCACCAAAGTCCAGTTCGTTATCGCAGTGTCTGGATACGGCCGCTCGATGACAAGGCTCAAGTGTTTGAAGCCAATAACACTGGCAAATAAAGTGTCCTGTAAGGCGAGCGGCAGTTTGAAATCTACCTGTAAATTGGGTGGCTTGCCCTGAGGAGTGACACGCCCTGAGGTACGTTCGGGCGTGTGAGTCGCTAGAAATCTATGCCACGATTTCCACGAACCGAGAACCTATCCATTTCGAAACCAGGGCGAGTTTTTAAGTTTAATGAAAAAGGATTTCAGATTCTTTGGTAACTTAATCTGCCTGTTTTTTTCCGTGTCTTCCGCGTGTTCTACTCTTTGGAATAATGGTTGTGGATCGAAAGGGTAAAGATTTGGAAGTGCGAATGTTGGATTTTGCTGCTCGAGTTAGGAAGGTTATTGACGCGATTCCGGAAACGCGGCTGGGGCAACATATCGCTGGTCAGTTGGTTCGCAGCGGAACTTCGCCGGCTCCTCGCCTCCATTTTGCATTTGTCAATTCTCATTTTAACTTTTTCAATTCCTCGTCATCGACAAGCACTAAGACGCAGTCCAACCGTTTCTGTGCTGCCCGCGATCGAGGCTTGATGGCCTCGATCGGTTAAACATGAATCGCAATCCTCGCTGAGGCCTTGCGACTTGTTTTACCCCATAGCCTTGCGGGCCGACTAAGCTACTCTCTTACGTTGAGTTCAAGCTTCCAGCTTTGATCGCTCCGAGTGCTTTTGCACCAAAGCTCGAAGACCCCTAACTCGGTAATGCGGCTTTGAAATCGAACTGGAACAACTTGCTCTCCGTCGTTTGCAGCCAGTTCTACCTCCAACGGGGAAGTTTCCTCAAGCTCGCTGTCTTCCCAATCGCGTAAGTACGTACCGGCAGAGTCTTGTTTTCGCATCGTACTTGAGAAAAAGCGAAATCGTCCTCGCTGCCCAACCTTCAGTCCTACCTCGCGACTGTTGACGTCGGTTTGCGTCCCCTCCTCCATGCCTTGCGGAACGACACAGAGAGCTTGCAATGGTCTCGCCATCCCAGGAATTGACGGCCCTGACGTTTCGATGCCGACATAGTAACTGCGGGCCGTACCGCCTCGTATTCGTATGCCTCCTTGCTGCTTGACCCAAGAGTAGTACGCGGCTCCGCAAGCGACAGCTTGATCGAGATCTTCGACGCCTCCTAACACGCAAGGCGCTTTACCCTCTTCGTCCCATGACGCAAGAGTCTCAAGCATTCGAACGCGGAACGAATCCGAATTGAACACACCTCCGTTGAATAACAAATGCGTTAACTTCATCGGTTTTTGCTCATCTCTTCTCAAATGATCTGCAAGAAAAGCTCCGACGTGCTTGGTTATCGCAGTGTCAGATTCGAAGGGCAAACCAATCTCTTGAAATCCGCTGGCCCAATCGCGAAAAGGACGTTCTTCCCGACCGACCAGCGGAAAAAAGCCATCCACAAGCGTCCTCTCAACTGTAGACCGCTCCAGCTCGATCGAAACAGTCCCACCGATCAATTTACTGCCACGCCCCAACACACTCAGCGGATACGAACTGGGAGCAACTTCCCCTTTCAGCAAGACTTCTTTAGCGAGGCGGCAGGAATGCCAAAGCGACATTGATTGCCACGCATTTAACTTGGTCCCCTTGTCCGCAAACTGCAACGAGGCAACGTGTGCCAGCGTCAGATCCATGTTGTCGCCACCAATCAAAAGATGATTCCCAACGGCCAAGCGGTTCATATTTAGCTCGCCGTTCTCTGACTGAATCTGAACAAGAGTCAAATCGGTTGTTCCTCCGCCGACATCACATACCAGAAGTACATCGTGCTCATGCAACGACTTACGCCATTGATGTCCGTGCGAGAAGATCCAGTTGTACAATGCTGCTTGCGGCTCCTCCAAGAAAAGAAAGTCCTCCGGAAATCCTGCAGCCAATGCAGCTTGCTTGGTGAACTCACGAGCCACTAAGTCAAACGAAGCTGGCACGGTCAAAACAACTCGCTGCTCCGCAAATGGGACGCTTGGAAACTCCGCATGCCATGCGTCGACTAAGTGATTTAAGAACGCAGTCGTGGCCGATATAGGCGAAACCAATTTCGAGTCCGACTCCCAGGGCAGGAAAGGCGATTGCCGATCGACTCGCTTATTGCATAACCAACTCTTGGCCGCCGCGACAACCCGATCAGGCTGGTCACTGGCGATGCGTCTAGCATACTCACCAACAATTCCCAAACCGTTTCGGATGCCGGGTACTTGTAAGGACGGATCGTCCAGTGACTTGGCTAAGTACAAAAACGATGGAAGCGAAAGGCGACGTTCGATTGCTCCAGGTGCCACAAGTTGAGGAATCGGCAAGACTGCGACCAATGCTTCTGATTCATCTAACGGTGCGAACGCAAGCACCGAGTTTGTCGTCCCAAGATCGATTCCAATACAATACTGTGCAGACATTTCGGCATGGCTTTGAAGGAGATATTGAACTGCACCAAGCGATGCATCCGCCGATTATTGCGACAAATGCTTGTTGAGCAACTCCCAAGCGGCAATCTCTCGAGGCCCAGCCGTCTTTTCTACAATGATTTTGTGTCGATTCAACTCTTCCTTGATCACACTTTGATCAAGCATATGAAGTCGACTAGCAAGAATCGCCAACTCCAAGATACTATGCCTGGCTCTGTTCCATCCCCAAAAAGGGCGTTTATCTTCCATATGCCTTCGTGAACAATCGGCAATCGCTCGCGGGGTCGAAACGTCCCATTGATCTATGTTTAATGCTATCCAGCGGCAACTCAAAGCGAGTACCCACCCGAATTCCTGGTGGAATCGCGCTGCCGTCAATTCGCTGAACTGTTCTGCGGTCAAGGCTTCTGGGATTGCCGTAAACCCTTCTGAGATTGCTGCAGAAAGCGTTGTTCGATTGCACAATCCCAAAACCGCCGCGGCCATCAAAAGGGGGTCATCGACAACATGGAAAATGGCTCGAGAAGATGCACGCAAGTTAGCAAACGTGGTTGACGACTGGAACGGTTTCAATGTCCATGAACTCAATTCTAGATTGACGTGCGGACCGATTGGGGACACATGCATCGATCCGTTGGAGTTCTCTGTCGTCAAAACCCCTTCAATGACCATCGCCATTACCCTAATTTTGAGCCTCAATGCGCTAGCATGAGTGCCGGATTCAAAGGTGATTCACAACGTTACTGACCGCACGCTAGCGCGTTGCGGCTCAAAGTGAGTGCCATAGGGCGGAGCACACCAGGGTTTCGGCCTTGGAAATCACCGAAAGTCTTGGCGACTTTCGCTACGGTTTCAACCCGACCTTATAAAGATACGGATTCAACGTCGGATCGTTGTACATTTTCATTTGTCGATACGTGCGGTGTCGCTTTGCTCCTGAGTAAATATCGCCCATCAATTCATCAAGCGATTGTGCTAGATCTTTATGCTGCAAGCAGCAAATAGCCAGCCGCATATTGACCTTCTCCACGTGCTGCTGATCTATGTCGCTTCGAGTCAGCTGTTCATCGAGATGGTAGATACGGAGCGCCATGATCGAAAGCCTATCTATTGCACTCCCAGGAGTCTCGGTACTCAGCTTCGCGCCCGCTTCGCTATGAATAGTCTCTCTTTTCAGGTCACACGTAATCCAGTCATCGACCTTTTCAATCCAATCATTTCTCGCTTGATTGAATTTGTCGATATTTCGCTTAACTTGTGCAATCTTGGCATCGGAAACATTTGGGCTTCGTGCAATGTCTTCTTCATGCCAAAGCAAATAGTTAAATTGATGCTGCTGGCAAACCGTCGCGAAAAGCGATTCAACCACACCATTTTTGGCATAGGGATTATCGATAGGATCACGATGCCAACGAGAAACGCAATCGATTTGCATTTCAACGATCTCTTTAACGTTTTGCATTTTGCTCGTGCTGATAGTAACCCCACGAATCATAAAGCTAAGCGGCTCTAACGGCACGGCAGTTCTGAGCCCATTGTATCCAGTCGGATACCTCTTGTTGGTCCGGAGCATTGGAACCACGAAGTATTCGTACACCTGCTTTACTGCTCGAAAATCGAACCACTTTGCTATACAGTTCCGCTGAATCGGTTGCCGCTAGTTGCTCAGCAGAAGTCACGCCGCAACCAACAATCAACTGAGCATCATGGCCTCGAAGATTGGGAACCCGGCAGACAAACAATGCTTGAGATTGCCATTGCCTTACGACCTCTGCTGAAACGTTTCGATCCGCAAGTTGTTGGGCAACTTCCTCAGCGTTGACTGAGACCAAATCCCCTACCGTCAAAATGTTCATCGGAGAAAGCCGTTCTGCCATACGAGGTCCAATGCTCGGTGCATCTACCACTGGGCTATCGACGTCCAAATAGAATTTCCATTGCGATGCCGTTCCAACATTTCCCGATCTAGAAGTCGACGATGAACGACTTGAACTAGTACGCTGACCGCTGGAATTTGTCGAAATCGCAGGCGTTGAATAATCCGTTGCTTCAAGACCAGCGACATTTAATTGAGCAGTTCGGTTGCTGTCGGACCTTCGCTCATTGGAACGAACGATGCGAGGTCGAGCGTCATAGCTTGATTCTCGACGAACCGGATTAGCTCGATCTCGAATTCTATTTCGATCCGAACGAATTGGCACTACTTCTTCGCGCAAGCGATTTCCAAGTGATCTTCGCATATCTGCAATCCAATTGCGGATTCTTGCTATTTCAAACGCGCTTGCACCTCGCAGCAACTCTTGCCCTGCTGAAGCGGATAGGAACGACTCTACCCGTTGCACAAGTTCCGCGACTGGTAAACTTCGTAACGAATCTGATCTGTTGATACCACAACCTACTAATACTTGAGCGTCAAACTCCCGAAGCTGTGGAGTTCCGCACATCAGCTCGGCTGCTCGTTGAATTTGTTCCAAAATGGTGAAGTCAACACGGATCATGGAACCAAGTTTGGACGAAGGCGCACGCAGCAGATCCCCCACGCGATAGACTCCTGCTGCATTCAATCGGCGGGCCAATTCGGAATCTACGCCCGGTGCATCCTTGACCGGACTTTCCTTTTGCAAGTAAAACTTCTTACCGTTCCCCGTAATTTCGATCGATCTTTCAACCTGCGTTGGCGGAGTTGGCAAGCGAGTCCCGTTAGGCAACCACCATGAGTGTGTCGCTTGTTCGTTGGCTAAGCCAGTTAGTTGTCGATTCAATTCTCGAATCTCTATTTCAGCAGAATCCGCACTCAGGATTCTTAGTGGTCGTGTTTCTCGATTCGACAAGAGGACCGCGGACTTCTCCATGTCTGGATGCATTCCAAGCTCGAATTGTCCATCTAGAACGTAATTGGGTCTTGCGTACCTAACAACTTCCAACATCCTGGAAACAGTCCCACCGTGAGCGGCAACCCTACGTGCAATAAACTCGTCATTTGTCGACAGAAGCAGTTGTCGGCCATCCCGCGAAAACGTCGAAAGGACATGCAATATCTGTTCCAGCAACTCGCCTCGAAAACCACATAGCGAATCGTCCAAAAGCAAAGGTATCCGGCCAATTCTTGGCAACGCAGCTTGGGCTATCGCCAACCTAATAGCAAGGTCTACTAGTTTTCGTTGTCGAGTATTCTCGCTGGGCAAAGTTTTGTCATAGTATTCGTTACGGTGGCCCGATTCTACTCGGTAGCCAATGTTTGCGAGATTTTCCTGTTGATTCAAATAGGAGGCTTCAACGGCCCAAGGTGGCAATTGACGCGAAGCGCCTGAAGTCAGTTCGCGAAGGTATTTCTCTGCGATCGGAATGAGAGATCCCTCCGTAGTTAGTCGGTACGGTGATCGGGTCCTTAGGTGCGATTGAATCTCTGCCAATCGTCGATGTGACTGAGCACGCCGATCCCAACGACGCAGCATCTCCTCTGCATAAGTGTACTGCTGCCTAAGTTGTGTGTCATCCCATCGTTTGGCTGGCTGGCTAGTGTGAACAGAAGAAGTTTTTCGACCATCCATTTCTAGAGCTGCGTGCTCCGCTAACAACTGATCAATGCTTTTTTGCAATCGTTGGCGTTCCGAGTTTTGCTCAACTCGGTCAGAAACAAACTTGGTTTTTCCGGATTCGGCGTTATGAAGTGATACGTTATTGAAAAGCGATGAATGGGTGTTCGCCGTGAGACTATCCGTGCGATGCTCGTTGAGTTGCGTGTTGGCTTCGTTGACAATAGATTCTTGCAGAAGCCCACGAAGCCGAGCAATTTCAGCTTGAATGGAATGAAGCCTCTCATGCCCAGTGGATGAACAGGGATGGCAGCAGCGTGCAGCTTTTTCTAACGCTTCTTGGTTCATTTCCTGTAGGTGAGCAAGCTCCGCAGTGATGCGATCCCGCTCGATAGACCACCACGCTCTATCGTGGTCAACGTTTTCAGAATTGCGGAGTCGATCTAAGAGCTCCTGCTCTTCTGCTTTGAGGCGTTGATACCCCTCGTCCAATTCGTTTTTCGCTGCGGAGTGCACACCAAGTCGACTAGCAGCCCACCATAGCTTTTCTGGCGAGACGGTGCCGAGCGGACTACAGAAAATCATTCCAAGAATGTCGCCCCGAAGATCATCCCATCTGATATCGTACTCGTCCCCCTCCCAAAAGATATTCCCTAGGCCACGAATCTGTTCTCGGTCTTCTGCGTGAATCGGTCGTTGCGAGGGGTGCAAAGGCGAATGAACAAATCGAGAAGGCAGGAGCGGTGAACCGCCGGAAGAGGACATCAATCGGACATGTCCAGTCGGATCTGCCCATTGAAGCGAACCGTCAATGGTCTCCTCTTCCGTGTCGCAATTGAGGTCGTTTGAACAATGGCCTCGAAATAGCAATCCTTTGACAAATCGGGTCATAGTAGAACTGCCCAACGGTGCAGTTGCATAGATAGCATTCAAACCGCAGCCGAGAGGGCCAACCTGCAAGTGCTCTGCGGAATTTTTCCGGTCGATATCCATTCGAATGATGTGCATATTAGGGCTCCTCCCTCACCAGATTCCTTTAATGTTCGCGACCTATCCATAGGGATCGCTGTGGCTCAATGAGCAGCCTAGCACAACGGCGCAGACTAGGTAAAGGGCAGTTGAAGGGTCGAATCGTTAGCCAATTTCAAAATGCAAAAATTCAGGCCTAGTGGTCCGTGCTATGAATGTAGCCTGCTAGGTCTGTCACAGCTAAAAATGAGGGTCAAGCCGTAGCGGAAGTCGCCAAGACTTTCGGTGATATATAAGGGACGTCGAAACTCTTGGCGAGTTCCGCTACCCTCAAAATAAG
>JAYTVL010000301.1:0-5275 GCA_043744075.1 Pirellula sp.
TCGCAATTCGGTGTGCTTCATCGACGATGACCAAATCAAACTTGGGCGCGGGATCGAGGTCGATAAGGCAAGGCTGGCTCTTACTCTTCTCGTTGCCCAAAAGAACTTGTTGGCTGAGAATCGAATACGGAATGATTCCGAAACGATGATTCTCTGGCCATTCGCCATCGAGGTCGCATTGATTGATGCAGTGTCGAAGCATCGGTCCATCAAAGTGTTCAAATTTCTGGTCGAAGCGATTCATCTCTGTCTGCCACTTCTTCTCTGTAATCAGAGGTCGAGGGCAAATGATTAGGACCGAGCTGACATCTTGTCGCGCTTGGAGTTCCCTTAGGATCAAACCGGCTTCGATTGTCTTGCCGACTCCAACACCATCGGCGATAAGCAATCGAGGACGATCGGCGCGAATGAATCGCAGTACTGGTCTAAATTGATAAGGAACGTGATTGATGCGTGCTGCGTTGAGCGAATAGAGAGTCGAAGTTCCAGGATGGTTGATGTAGCGAGCCGTTAGGAACGCACGGCACTGGGCGGCAGTGAGGAATTCTTCTGCGGCCTCAGCATCCTGATCCGGCGCTAACTGCGAAGCAAAAAACATTCGCGGCTTTCCGTCAAACAGTACGCTGTATTGGCTTTCTGGGCCTGACTCTTTAACGGCGATAACCGCACCGACCGATTCCGGCCGCGATTTCAAACGAACAAGGTCGCCAGGTTGATAAGAGTGTTCCAAGCCCGTCATTAAGTTATTTTCCGTCCGTAAGAATTCAAGACCGGCAAAATATGCCGAAGAAGTAAGTGAGCAAAATGTCTAGGAGGATGTTCACCGCTTCTCGTTGCTTTTCGACAAGTTTTTCACAATTTGCGATTGTACCAAACTACAACGCCAATGTTTAGACGCCCCCTACGCCTTTGCGGGCTCTAACCAACATCGGTCCACCTGCGTTTTTAAGGGGTCCTGTAGCTGAGATTTGATGTACGCGACCGCGAAGACCACGGCGATCCGCCAAGTGAGGGTGGCTTCGACGGTGACGTTTTGGGGTGGCCGCATGATCCATTGTCCAAACATAACCAACGACAACCGCTGCCAAGTTGTAATTCATATTGCCGTCTGTGCAGTGCAGGCTTCATCGAGTGGTGCCGAGCGTGCTTGGAGTGCTCCAACCCACAAGCGATCAACCTCGAGAAGCAAGCTAGGTGCCGAGCACGAATGGCATTGAATGCAGTGCAAAGATAGATACTATGGTAAGGCATTCCACAGATGCGTGTGGCCTCATTGAAGTTTTAGCTTGAAATGCTAAGTTTGGGTAGCTTAGCCATTTCCGCGTTCAACCGAACTCGACCTCATCGCCTGATCTCGACTGGGCTGCCCCTAACCTTCGAAAAATGCAATTTTTGGGGAGATGACGAGTGATTTAAAGACAAATTGACAACGACGGTCCGTTGGTCGCCGTCGACTTCGATGATCAATTCGGCTTGTTGAGCGTCGGCGATTGATAATTGACTAGACAGCGGCTCTCGAAGTATGCAGAAGTCGGGACCAACTTGGGCTAGCCCAAGTTGGACGCCGTCGATGAACAGCCAGCCGCGAACTTGCGATGAATAGCCATTTGATAAAGCGTTTTTGAGCATGTCTGATCTCCGAAATCGATTGTTGGCTACTGCGGCTGACTACGCTCAACAACGTGGCCGGTCGCTGATGCGGTTCCTCGGGGACGGCAATGATGGGGCGGTTTGGTAGTCCGATCAACAAACCGCAATCAAAGCTCTTGTGCGCCGAGACTCTTACGTTCGTGAACGAGACGCATATTTGCGACTCCAGGAACGGTCGATCGTCGACATTCAAGGCTTCGCTGTTCCGCTCCTTGTCGATTTCGATGATACCAAACAAATCATCGAAATGACAGTTGTCTTCCCGCCGTGCATTCTCGATTTTGCCAAGGCATATGTCGATCGGCCACCCGATTTCTCTGCCGAAGTTCTTCGAGACTGGCGCGAGGAAACCGCCGATCTGTTCGATACTGACTGGGACAGCGTCCAAAATCTGCTCGACGCACTTCAAAGTCTTGGCATTTTCTATTTCGATGCAAAACCCGGCAACATTCGGTTCGGCAACTAATCCGACGGAAGCCGACCAGGCACTTTCGGATCGAAGCCACCAAGCGAACGGCCACCAGGAAGCTCGAATAGACCTGAGGCGTGAGACTTGAGGCGTGAGGAAGACCGAATGCAGGAATACGGGATTGAAAGATGACTAGATCAGATCGGTGGGTGTTTCTCAACGATGATCCAAAGATATCGTACTTCAACAAGTTGTGGTCGATTCATCCGCAACAAGTTGATCGTCGCTGCTCCCACGCGGGTGAGCCCAACAATCAGAGTACCGTTCACCGACCAATCAAAGTGATCAAGCCAGCGATCACGTTGTGGATGAAACAAACGAGATTCAAGGCCCTCATCGGTGATTCCGACTACGCGATTGTATTTGTGCCGATTGCATGTTGGACACGCAAGACAGAGGTTTTCAAATTCGGTCAGACCGCCGAGGCACAAAGGAAGAATGTGTTCTACTTCATACGTCACAACTGTAAGGGCTTCGCTCGACTGGCAATAGGCACAGCATTGCGAGAAATGGACGCGAATCCGTCGCCTGAGATCGACTGGAATATAGTCGCTCAACGCTTCTCCTCAGTCCGGATCTGATGCAGAGCAACTGCTGCACGTGCTTTCACGAGATTGAGTTCATCGATTTTTCTCAACAGGAGGTCGAGTTCCTGCGATTCATCTTCTGAGAGCTTTCTTTCAGCATTTCTTGCCAAGAGATCGTCCAAGTTGGATTGGTTCTTGGGGGCCAATGCCATGTCGGCCAATGCAGTCAATCCCTCAGCACTAACCATAAGACTTACTTCATTTGGCATCTGATGCTCCTTTGAGTTCAAGTGTTAATAGGATAAGAATACAAAATAAATGCAAGCGTTTCCATACGAGAATCTGACAACAAAGGCAACTTGTGGATCGTGCAAGCGAATCCTATTCACATTCGTGACGGCGAGTAAAGGCATGCTTGCGGACCAGCAAGCCCGGATTATTCATTAGCCGAAGGGCGTTAGCCCACAATTGTCCACTCCGCCATAACCGGAGGCTAACGCCCAATGGTACTCACTTTGTAAATTTTGAGCCTCAATGCGATAGCATGAGGGCCGGATTCGCAGGAGATTCCAAGCCTGCTAGCCCGCACGCTAGTGCGTTGCGGCTCAAAGTGAGTGCCATTTGCCGTTAGCCCACAGTTGTCCAATCCTACATAACCGCAGGCTAACTTTCGGCTGATCATTACGCCTCAGTTGAATAAGCCAGTCTAGTGGTCTGGGAAACCTAAAGATTAGGGTAGTGGACGAGGCAACGAGTCCCGTATGCGACGCAAATCGCAGGGACTTGTCGCCTCGTCCACTACGATCAAACCCTAAATCTTAGCTGTCACAATGCACTAATGTACAAATTCGCCAACGATCGATCGATAGTATGCGATTGTCCGCTTGATTCCTTCTTCCAATCGTACTTGGGGTTCGTATCCGAGGAGTTTCCGGGCGAGAGAAATGTCAGCCAAACTATCGCGCACATCGCCAACTCGGGCCGGTTGGAAATCTGGTTCGATAGTTTTACCGAGCAATGTTCCAAGGATCTTAAGCAGCTGGAGCAATGTAGTTTGGCCGCCATCGGCTACGTTGATGGTTCGTCCGCCAATGTTGGGGCGTTCCGCAGCGAGAAGATTGCCGTGAACGACGTTTGCAACATACGTGAAGTCACGCGACTGCAAACCATCGCCAAAAATGAGAGGCCTCTGACCTCCAAGGATGCGGCTGACAAAGAGCGGAATTACGGCGGAATACGGACTCTCGGGATCCTGCCTTGGACCGAAGACATTAAAATAGCGGATGCCAACTGTTTCCAAGCCAAAACTGTGAAAGTAGGCTTGGCAATAGTATTCTCCGCTTAGCTTTGCGACAGCATACGGAGAAAGTGGCATCGGTAAATCCGATTCGCGTTTCGAGGAGGTGGGTTGGTCACCATAGGCACTGCTGCTAGCGGCATAGACGAATCGTTTGACTCCAGCCTGAACGCTTTGATGCAACATATTCAGCGTTCCGGTAGCGCAAGCCTGGTGTGTATCCAAAGGACGTTCCAACGAGAGCGGGACTGAAGCCAAGGCCGCTTGGTGAAAGACTCTTTCAATCCCAGACAGCGATTCGCGGACGGCGATCGGATCGCAAATATCCCCTTCAATGAAGTCGATGCGATTTGAAACTTCCTCTAGGTTTTCTTTCTTACCGGTTGATAAGCTGTCGAGCACACGCACTTTGTGCCCAGCATCCAGCAGTCCGCGAACAATGTGTGAGCCAATGAATCCGGCTCCACCGGTTACTAAGCAACGAACCATAAACAATATCCAAAGGAATAAGTAGGTTAGGCGGGTTCAAATAATCGCAATCAGGGCAACTTTACGCCGCTTGGTTTCGATTGCTCAACTCTACCGACCAAGCCCCGAGAATCTTCAGTCTTTCTTTCTGAAGCGACTTTAATGCGTGAATTGTATCGCGAGAATCCGACGGATTGAGCATTTGCACAACGATTCCGTCGCAAAGTCTACCAATTCGCGGCATCATTGGGAAACGCATATCTCCCAAATCGAAGACGATCAGGCCGAATTCTTGTTTCCAGCCCGGCAATTCTGCAAGCTGCGCATGCCAAGCCTTCATGTCCGCTTTGGTATCGCAAAAGTAAGACCAACTTGCTTCATGAACCAGTGCATTCCGAAAAGAATCGTGCTGGAGGATATCATGCGAAGATCGAACGGTGACAAGTATTCCCTTTCGATCGATCTTTATGCAACATCGAGCGACCAAATCGGTAACAACCGAACGGACCGAAATCGGATCTGATTTACCCACCGACCCTATACCGAGTACAAACGACTTTACCTTTTTTATTTGTTTCAAAATTCCGTCAATTGGCAAATGAACAATTTGCGACATTGACACACTGGAAACGTTTTTTGCAGCAACAATTTCCGGACCAGATTGCGATTCCGACTCGAATGTACCGTTTTCATCGCTCGATTCGGTGTTACCTAGAACATGTTCGGAGTCCAAACTCGGACCTTGCGCAAACGTTTCCAATTCGATTGGCAAGGGAGGAGTATCGATATTTTCGACTGGTATTTCCTTATTTGCCAGCGTTGTTTCAACGATATTCAGCATCGTGCGATTAATTAGTGTCGTAG
>JAYTVL010000302.1:0-1656 GCA_043744075.1 Pirellula sp.
TGTCCTTGGAGCTAAACTCAATAGAATAAATCGCTCCTGAGTGGGGTGCTAAGATAGTCGGTTCTGAGCGTACATCGTCAATCGACCACAATTTAATTCTGCCTTGGTCGTCCCCGGTGGCAAGCTGTTTGCCGTCGTGTGAATAGCACATACATACTACACCATCGATACTATTTCCAATCGTTTTCAATTTTTTGATACCATCACCCGCTGCACCTATGCGCCACAAATTCACTCCGCCTGGGGAACCTCGCGACGCGAAATTGGCTCCATCGGGTGAAAACAGAATTCCACGGACGTCGCACAACCGTGCATTGCCGGGAGCAGTATCGCGAAGTCGAAGTTTCCCCTTCGATAAGTCCCATTCACGAATTTCACCTTGACGATGACCGCTCACTAGCATGTTTCCATCCGGACTAAATGAAATACTTGCACTGAATAGCGGCCTTGGATCATCCAGCTCAATGCTATCGAGTTGTTTAGCACCGTCGGACGACGCCTGCCATAGTTCGAGAGTGGTTCGCGATTCGCGATTGGAGAAAAATGCAACTCGTTTTTCGTCCCTCGAAATGCAGAGTCCTCGGACAGGTTGAGGGCCTGTCTTGAACAGCGATTTCGCGTTGGATTGCAGAGAAGTTAATTCGCGAACGAGCACTTCACCATCCTCATACCCCCCAAACCCAGGGAGTTTGTAGTTATTGGAACTGTGGAATGAAACGAGTCGACTGTTGCTTGAGCTCGAGTTGAGTAGTCGGCAATATTCAAAACGCTGCTGACTTTCATCCTTCGATTCATCCGCTGGCTTGGCGATATCCCATCTCCTTACCGCGCGATCGCCGTCAACGAAAAACAGCGCGGCTCCGTTCTGGCTGAACGCCATGGATAGAGCTAGGCCGTAGTCCCGAAGCGATTCGTTTCGAGACAGGGAAGTCGACTGCAATTTGATCGGGTTTTCGTGACTGATATCCCACAACTCCATCTCTGACGACGCGATCGCAAGCGATTTTCCATTGGGATGGAAACTCAGTCCGCTCACGTACGAATCCTGTGTCAACACGGCTTTGCGTTGGGGAGATTCACCGCGAATGTCGAAGAGACTTGTTTTTCCATCTACTCCACTGATCGCGAGCATGTTGCCATCCTGGGAAAAAGCGATGGCTTGAACGAGTCCGACAAAGTCGATTACGAATCGACGGATTGGCTTACCCTTTATCCTCCAGACAACTACCTTGCTGTTCTTTTCTAAAAGAACGTTGCCCTTGGCTACGTGAGACTTAGCACGCGCAATAGCTGTAAGATCGATTGCTGCGAGTTCGATTGCTGCGAGATCGATTGGTACTGCATTGATGGCTGTCGTTTCATACACCGCCCCAATCTGATTCCCATCGTACGAGATGACTTGATTGCCATAGGTTACCTCAGCAAATTGTTTTTCAAGTTCTTCGTAATTTTTGTAGGTAACCGACGCAAACGTTGTGATCCGCTTCATTTCATCAAAACTGGACATCCGCCATAAGTCTTCGCCGATCAATACCGTGCTGTGGTCACCTGACCAGAGCAGGTTTGACCATGAGCGTTCCGGGAAGGCCTCAATCTCGGTCTGCTTATCTCCATTCGAGTTCAAGTCAATCAACAGGGCTGGTTTGTCTCTTCGAA
>JAYTVL010000303.1:0-5258 GCA_043744075.1 Pirellula sp.
CGAAACGTTGGCTAAGGAAAACAAGCCGTTGGCTGAAGACGAACAAGTTGTTTCGCTAAAAAAGCGAATCGAACGACTTGCTGCACCACTCGCTGACGACAGCAAGTTGGTACGATTAAGAAATGATGTTAAGGAAAGTGAGTCTCAGCGAAATCAATCGCGATTGACCGCAGCTGAGGATATTGCTTGGGCCTTAATCAATAGTCCAGCATTTTTGTTTAATCACTAATACTAAAGGAAAGCAAACGACCATGTTTCGATTGATCGGCAGTGCGGGCAAGGACCTTTGCGATAGTCACCTCAACATTTCGCGTCGTGATGTTTTGCGAGTCGGTGGTTCGGGCCTATTCGGTCTGAGTTTGGCGAATCTTCTAAAGCTGAAATCAGTCCAAGCGAGTGAAGGAACGCGAGCCCCTGGCTGGAACAAAGCCAAGCGGATGATCATGGTTTATCTCCAAGGGGGCCCAAGCCATCTGGACCTTTGGGACCCAAAAGAAAACGTGCCGGACAAAGTCAAAAGCGTGTTTGGCAATATTTCAACCAAGATTCCGGGCATTCAATTTACAGAAAACTTGCCTCGACTGAGCACCATCAACGATCGTTTCACGATGATTCGTTCGATGAGTTACACGCCGAACGGTCTTTTCAATCATACAGCCGCCATCTATCAAATGATGACGGGCTACACTACGGACAAAGTCAGCGCATCAGGACAACTTGAACCGCCCTCTCCCAAAGACTTTCCAAACTTTGGATCCAATATCGTTCGATTGCGTCCGGCTGATGAGCCGATGTTGCCTTTTGTAACATTGCCGCGACCGCTCCAAGAATCCAACGTCGTTGGAAAAGGAGGCTACGCTGGGTTTCTCGGTAAGGCATACGATCCGTACACATTGTTCCCAGACGGCGACGACTTGGACATGAACAAGATGGACAAGATCAATGTCAGCGACTTGCAACTGCGCCCCGAAGTGTTTGCAGTCCGATTGCAGCGGCGGGCAGCGTTGCGAGATTTGATCAATGCTCAAATGCCAATCATCAATGCAGCCGTCGAGAACCAGCAGTTGGATGAGTATTTTTCGCAAGCTCTATCATTGGTAGTCTCCGGCAAGGCACGCGAAGCATTCGATTTGAACCAGGAACCCGACGTTCTCCGGGACGCATATGGACGAAATGCATTTGGTCAAAGCTGCTTACTGGCAAGACGACTTGTGGATGCCGGTACTCGAGTTGTCGAGGTCATTTGGCCAAAAGTTGCCAACAGCGATAACCATTCTTGGGATCACCATACCGGCCTTTCTGTGCGAATGAAAACCCAATCGGCTCCTATGTTGGATGCTGGCTTGAGCACACTTATTGAGGATTTGGATCAACGCGGAATGCTTGAGGATACTTTGGTGGTCGCTGTAGGCGAGTTTGGTCGATCGCCGGAACGCGGCGTCAGTACTAGCGGCAACGGAAACACGGACGATGGTCGTGATCACTGGCCATACTGTTACACGTCAGTTATCGCTGGGGCCGGAATCAAACGAGGATACGTCCATGGAAAGAGCGATAAGACCGCGAGTGCACCAATCGAATCACCTCTGCATCCTGCTCAGCTGTTGGCATCGATATACCATTCGTTTGGTATCGACCCAGAAACGATTGTTTACAACCATCTCAATCAACCGAGAGAGCTGGTCAAGGCTCTCGCAGTGCCCGAACTGTTTGCATAGCCACTGCCGTTGAAATGCCCCCGAGTTCCACTCGGGGGGATCATTACTATCTCCCTAATGAATGATCTAGCTTGTCCGTTCCCGTGCCCAATTCAAAACCAATGCCCTCTGTAGGTCTTGGTTTTTGGAAAGTTGAACAGTCTGCTGCGGCGGCATTGACGATTGAAGCTGTAAAGATTGGCTACCGTCATTTGGATTGCGCTTCCGATTATGGCAATGAAGCCAATGTTGGCGACGGTATCGCAGAAGTGGCTCGTCAAGGGCTTTGCAAACGGGATGATCTATGGGTAACCAGCAAGTTATGGAACACCAATCATCGGCCAGAGCACGTCCGACCAGCCTTGGGTCGATCGCTGAATGATTTGAAACTGGATTATCTGGATTTGTACCTGATCCATTTCCCGATCGCGTTGCAGTATGTCCCTTTGGAGACTCGCTATCCGGCTGGCTGGTTCGTTGATCCAAATGTTTCACAACCACGAATGGTGCCCGACAGCGTGCCAATTCGAGAAACCTGGCAAGCGATGGAAGAACTTGTTGATTCAGGTCTTGTGCGTTCGATTGGGATTTGTAATTTTGGCGTATCGCTAGTTCGCGATCTACTATCGCAATGCAGAATTCGACCAAGTGTTTTGCAAGTTGAGTCCCATCCCTATTTAGTGCAGCCCAAGCTTATTCGATTTTGCAAAGATTCGTCCATTGCGGTTACGGCCTTTTCTCCATTGGGCGCACCATCCTACGTCCCCATTGGTATGGCAACCGAAAGCGATTCTGTATTGAACGACGCGCTTGTCCAGAGGATCGCCAGCGACCATAACCGGACCGCCGCCCAAGTGGTGCTTCGTTGGGGAGTGCAACGAGGGACTGCTGTTATCCCGAAAACTAGCAAGATCGAGCGACTGCGTGAGAATATTGATCTGGCTGGCTTTGAGTTAACGCAGCAGGAAATGGAGAGCATTAACGCTCTAGACAGAGACCTGCGATTCAATGACCCAGGGGTATTCTGCGAATCCGCTTTTGGTTGTTTTTTCCCAATTTACGAATAGGTCTGCGGAGCAATCCGGCCCTAACCACCAAAAAAGGAAGAGGCCTGGACCGACATAACAAGCAACCTCTCCGCTTCTTCTTCGTCGTTTCGCAGTTGTTGCATCGCTAGGATACAATGGAAGGACTACACTTCGAAGTCACGGAGACTATCCTCAATGCCGCTACTTGACCACTTTCGACCGCCGATTTTTAACAAAGGTTCCTGGGAAGGTTTTCATGGAATGTGGCCTGCGTTAATCGTTATGGATTTGCGCAAGTCATTGCCTGATCAGTACACGGCGGAGCCTAGAGTTCATTTGGGCAAAAATTTCGAAGTCGACATCTGCACTTTTGACGTTGAAGACACGTCTGGCTTCGCGCCGGGTGTGAGTGAGGGAGGGCTGGCAACAGCACTTTGGGCACCGCCAGAACCGACCCTGTCTCTAGAACTGGACCCGACTGAAATTTACGAATATGAAGTGCTGATCTTTGATCAACAACGCGGCCGTGAACTGGTGGCCGCAATCGAGATTGCCAGCCCAGCCAACAAGGATCGCCCCGAAGCTCGCCAAGCGTTCGTTTCCAAATGCGCGGCGCTTTTGCAAAAAAAGATTTGCGTGTCGATTGTTGATTTGGTGACCGTGAAGCGCTTCAACCTGTACTGCGAAGTCCTCGACATTTTCTGTCAGTCCGATCCCTCATTTGCTCCGGATCCGCCATCGACCTACGCCGTCACTTGCCGCAGTCACGCTCTGGCCGCACGCTCTCGGTTTGAATCATGGGCCTATCCGATGGTAGTGGGCCAGCAATTGCCTGTACTGCCGATCTGGCTAGACAACGATCATGCAATTTCTCTCGATCTCGAAGTTTCCTATCAGCAAACTTGTCGTGTTTTGAGGTTGATTTGACCTGGGTGTCAGAAAAAGGGGCAGGCCACTTTGTTTAGTTTCAGGACTGGGAATCGAATCCGTTGGCGTCCACGTGGTCGCATTGTAGAGCGGGAAAACCGAAGGATGTTTACGAGATGCGAAGCCTAATCTCAAGGCGTCGGTTCTACCAAAAGCGTCTCAAGCCGGGACCAGTCGAGACGACGTAGCGTTTTGGACTGAAATCTTAAGATCCCAATCAACAACTGTGTGAAAGTGCGCGATGGCCGTGCCGTTACGCCTAACTGGACGGCAATCAGAATACACATAGACGCTTCCTCCCGGCGAAAACCGCCGATTTCAGCACTTTTGCGTCCAGGCTAAGTCGCACTAGCCCTGAAAACAGTTTAAATGAAGGCTGTTTTTCGTAACCCGATGCGTGCGCGAGGGATTTTGGATTTTGTAGCTGGTCCCTCGATTATGCGTCGGGTTGTGAACAATCCGCACTAGAAAACTTTTGTCTTGTGCTTGAGCACACCTAATTCATCACGGCGCTTTATGAGCTGAGATACGATGCTGATAGCGATTTCTGGGGGAGTATTATTGCCCAGAGCCAGTCCCATTGGACAATAATAGGATTCGATTTTTTCGTCGGAAATCCCCATCGCTTTCAAATCTCTTCTTAGTATTTTTGCTTTCTGCAGGCTGCCAAGCACCCCAATGTACGGCGGTTGCTTTGTCGTGAGTATCTCGGCCAAGATCGGCAGGTCCGTAGAATGGCCTTGTGTCATCAACACGAAGAAACTCCGCTCATCCAATAGGCTAACATGATCCTTGGGATTCTCGCTCAATACCTTGGTCAGCTTCGGGTGATCGCTCAGTTTGGACAACCAAAGCGGGCGGGAGTCGATACACGTGATTCGGCAATACATTTGCGAAAGGATTGGCACGAGTGCTTGAGCAACATGCCCTGCGCCAAACAAAGCGATTTTCCAATCATTGCACAAGTAAATCTCAAAGAAAAATTTGACTTCGCCGCCACAGGTCATGCCGATATCGGTTTGAAGATTCCAGGATACGAATTCACAACTCGAACCGTCATTCATTTTTAGTAGTGTGATCGCATGGGAAATCGCTTTGGCTTCTACTTTTCCTCCGCCCACAGTTCCTTCGACGATTCCGTCTGAGGTAATGATCGCTTTTGCACCTTGGATCTGCGGCGCACTACCTCGCATGTCGACCATCGTTACCGTCGCGAATGGCAAGTTGGCCATAAGCAGCTCATTGATTTTCTGCCAGTGTTTGTGAATCTCGAACGCCATTCGGTGGAACCTTTTTGAATACCCAAAGCATGCTTCAGCCTTGCGACTAGTTTAACCCGCGCAGCGGCTGGCACGCTATAGGTAAGTAGGACTTGTTTGACCCGCGCAGCGGCTGGCGGACTAGTGGCAAGTGTCTGTTCCAATAATCCCGATCGGTCTTAGCTCGACACTAGTGGTCTGGGACAGCTAAAGATTAGGGTAGTGGACGAGGCAACGAGTCCCGTATGCAACACAAATCGCAGGGACAGACCACTAGCTGAACTCTTCAGCGTTCCAACCAAGAATGGCAATCGACCTAGCCCAATCGACGCTTGTCCCGGGTGCGA
>JAYTVL010000304.1:0-19769 GCA_043744075.1 Pirellula sp.
ACGAGAACCGATCAAACGGCTCTTTCTTCAAGGAGCTTTTTTACATTTTATCCAACCTTTTTATTGGTCAAATCAATTTCCGGACAGACACTAGCTAGGTCCAAATCCTGTTCACGCAATAGGATATCTACATCGCGTGTGTTGCGTACTGCCCCATCATCGATGGTCGCTACCCAAGCCGCAACGGCATTTCCACCGATAACGGCATAAGGAATACCCGCATTGCGAAATGCATTGCATGTTCGGTCAAGCCGTTGCTTTACAAGCCCCACGGCACGAAACATCCTTTCAAAAACGGAATTCGTCTCTTCACGGACCAGCATGTTGGGTTTCGAGAGATTTTCTGTGCAACTCTGTCGGTCGAACTTGACAAGCCGTCGCTTTCGTGCCAGCATACCGAACTCACAATTAGGCACGAAAACGCCATTGCGTCGTTTACGTGCCGAGTGCAGTTTCGATTTTTCTGGCACGAAAGTGACATGACGATGTTTGTGGGACGAGAACGGGAGCTACAAGAATTTCGACAGTTGCTGCGAAAGAAGACAAGTTCGTTGGTGACTTGCCAAGGCCGCCGACGAATTGGAAAGAGTCGATTTATTCGTGAGTGCGCACGGGAGGCGGATCTCCTGCTCTCGTTTTCTGGGTTACCGCCACGCGACAATCAAACCAAGCAAGATCAACTCAACGCATTTGCGGAACAACTGGCATCTCAGACTGCGGCTCCAAAACTGAGAATCGAAAGTTGGGCTGTTGCCTTTCAGCTACTGGCCAGTCAGCTTCCCAAATCTGGTACTGTGGTCCTATTGCTCGACGAGATCTCGTGGATGGGCTTGGGTGAGCCGGACTTTTCAGGGCTGCTCAAAAACGCATGGGACAACTACTTTTCGCAACGACCTTGAATAGTTGTTGTTCTATGCGGCTCCGTTTCTTCCTGGATCGAGAAGAACATCCTCAACAATACAGGGTTCGTCGGGCGATGCTCATGGCAGTTTCATCTTGGCCCACTGCCGTTACACCATTGTTCGGCCTTTTGGGGTGGATCAAGTGGCAGAGTCAGCAGCGCTGAAAAACTGAGGCTGCTTGCCGTCACCGGAGGCGTCCCCAAATACTTAGAGGAAATCGATCCAACTCGCACCGCAGAACAGAACAGGATTGATTTATCAAGGTGAGTTAGCTACTAAACTGCGTTCGCTTGATGCATTCGACTATTTGGTGTCGGCCGAGTCGCTGCTCAAGGTAAAAACGAGTTGATCGGACACCGACGAAGTTCAACAAAGTGCGGACGGAATCCAAATTATGCTAGCCAGTTTTCGATTGACAAACTAGGAATGATGGCATTCACTTTTGTGGCGTCGGAAAAGCGACCTCCCTGAAACACTTGATGAGCCTTGACCTTCATTCAACGATGTCTCCCATTTGTAATCGCAGTCTTCTTAACACTCGACTACGTACTTGGCGAACTGCTGACGATGTGACTCCAAACTCCGTAGCAACGATCTCGGTCGGAATCTGATCGATCATTGTTCGCTCGAAGACTGCCCAGGTGCGATCTTCAAATTCAGCTTTGATCTGCTTGAGCCCACGGACAATATGCCGACTTAATTCGAGCTGTGAACTCGGCTCCTCGCTCGGCAGACTTGCTACATCAACAACGTTTTGCAATGCTTCGAACGTCGGCCCCTACGAGATCGAACCGGTTTTGGGCCATGGCGGAATGGGGTCGGTCTATTTGGCCATACATTCGCAATTGCACAAACGGGTTGCCGTCAAGATCTTGCCGTCACGACCGTTTCGCAACGACAACTATGCCGCCCGATTCAAGCGTGAGATTCGCACCGCAGGTCAACTAAATCACCATGCCATCGTGCAAGCGACCGATGCAACACGATTGGCCGCTCGGCGACTTACTGCGTCCGGCTTTGTCCCTGCCATCGAGTCCACGCCAATGAATGCAGAGCGAACTCGCCGTATCGCTGCCGCGTTGTTGATTCCGATTTCAACCTCCGATGCTCAACAGTTGGCGAAACGTGTGTTACGAATGTCGGACTCTGTTGCGGAAAAAGAGCCGAACGAAATTGTCGCGAAGCTGTAACGAATCCCTTGACGAGTTTAACCATTCCATTTCCTTGTTTCTCAAAAACCAATTCGGAGTTTTACGTCCATGAAATTTGACAGTTTGAAATCATCCCCTCGATTGCTGATTGAAATCCCGCTCAAACCGCTGCAAGGCTCTCGCATTCAGCCAACCGGCTTTCCCGATCTTGGTGCGGCAACGTTTAAGGGCTTTGACGATCAAGGCCAGCAGGTCGATTGTTTGCTGGTGGAATCGGCTCAATCGATGGCCAATCGGTTGGAATCCGTTTGTTGGGATGAAAGCAACGATTGTCTCGCCGCTCCGCTGAAAGGGCTTCCCTACGTTGAGACAACATTGCCAGACGGAACCGTTACCGATTCGATCACGCACACTGGATTCCTCTTTCGCAGCTCGACGATCGTCATATCGATCATGTTTTGGTTTACGCTTCCCGTGGGTTCAGCAGCGAAAGTGTCCGTGCGATCGGTCAGTTACGGTCTGCCTATTCGAAAGGGATCAGCAAACTAGCCATCAATCTCGTCGGCCAAGGAAGCATCGGCGACATCTACCAGCAGCTTTCGCGAGTAAGCGGTGTCCGCCCGTCAAGCCTCGCCATACTTCGCCCCTCAAACGTCTTCGAGTCCGCAACGCCACTCGTGTTCCGCAAATTTCTTTCGAGTCACGGCAAAAAGACGCCTGAAAATCAGATTCGCGAAGAGTTGATCGAGCGAGGTTTGCCCGAGCCAGTTGCAATCGAGTTCTGGCCTTCCGAAGAGTTGGTAAATCGAAAATTGAAGGGATTTGTATTGCGTCGTCAAGCGTCGAAGCGGCAACCCCCATTCGAGCGTTCGTGCGGCTTAACCGTACAATTCCCGGAGCGTGTTGAGACGGTTCCATTCGCGCTCGGCTATGCCAGTCATTACGGCCTGGGCCTCTTTCAAGCGAGGCAAAATGACTAGCCCTGTTTTTCAGTTGTTTCCGTATATCCAGTCAATCGATTTTAAGCCAATTGATAAAACGTCTCTTCGCCGATGCAACGTCTGTCGAATGCGAGCGTTCAACTGGCGGCGAGTCGCCTCCGTCCCTTCAGGAATCGTTTGCGTTTCGTCGAATACCACAACTCCATTTTGAACTCGGCCAAATATTCCCATTGTTTGCTTGATCCCTGCGTGAATCTGTCGTGACTCTTGAGACTTTGCGTCAGTCGCATCATCATCGACGAAACAAGACTGTGTTTCGAGTGCGTTGGTTCACCATTTGCACCCGCGCATAAGTTTCTTCGTCTAATTCACGTAGCAGCGTCTCTCCGAGACGCTGATTGCTGCGAGTCTCGGAGAGACTCGCCTACTTGTTTTGCACACTTACTAATGCAGGGCTGCTTATCTGGTTCGACTGTCACAGGATTCGGGGCTTGGAACCCAACTAGCTTGAAGGCCGACTCGCTTTCATTGCATTTAGTAAGATGGGACCAACTCTCCCGTACGGCCTCGAAGGTCTCGAAGGCCATGGGGGCCGAAAAAAACTCCACAACTCAGAGTCCTCACCGCATGTGTGACCTTTTTGTTAAATTTAATGCACGTCGTCTTATTCTCTAGCAACTCGTACCCAAGAAAACAGCTATGCCAAAAGCAAACAAGAAAAGTTCGAAATCCGACAAACCCAACACGTGGTATGAGCAGCTCGATCAGGATGCCGTCAACGCGGCACTTGAGGATGCGACTGTGGATGCATACGGTGATGACGAGCAACATTCTGGATTCTTCTATGCAATAGCAGAAGAAATTGCGTTTCCGTTTCAAGGGATTGTGCTCGGAGATGAAGTGTCTGTAGTTGACGCCGAAATGCCTGAAGGCGATCACTTCGGAATCGATCTAGTCATCGAGAAAAATGGTAAAACATTACGAATCGAAGCCCGGTCCGTCGAAATCCTGCCACCTTATCCGGAGGGACATCTCTACCTGGCCGCCTATTTGATTTGGAAAGAGAGGATGTAGTGCCAAAACGTGCTTTAATCGCAACGAGTCCTCGTTCAGCAATGACTCTTTCACCATTTCCTTCCAGAGGATGGAGTCAATTGGATCAAACAAGCGGGGGCCAGCGAGTTGCCCTTAGTTGTACGACGCTCCGCGTCGTATCGAGATAGATTCTGTAGATTAAGGGACTTGAAACCGCGTTTGGGTTGGCCGTGATGCGGTGACGACGCGGAGCGTCGTCCAACTAATGGCTCTTTGACAATCTGGTCGGCTTCTTTTTCTTGCTTTGATGCCGCCAACGGTTGTCCGAGATCATCAACAACGCACACGACCAAGTCCTCTTCATTGACCTGGGACCATCCGAAGGACGCGGAGATCGTGTGATTTCAGCTCTCGGCCAAGCATATCAGCCCTTCGACTCCGCATGCATGATTGTCTAAACTAAAGAAAGGTCTGGCCATGATTTCCCCGAATACAACGCCCGAGAGTGACAACCAAGACTACTTACGTGCAGCATTGGTTTGCTGCTCGACTCCTGCCACGACTGCGATTTCTCGCTCGGAGAAAATTCATCGGTGGACCGTGCCCACGCGGTTAAACGAAGAAATTTATGCATGGGTGCTTATGTGGCCCTTGCATCGTCCAACCTAGAAACTTGGGTTGGTGAACAAAGTTGCACGACGCTCCGCCGTCCTGATTCCTGCGACGCGGAGCGTCGCACAACTAATGAGGCGACAATTTTTGTTTCGAATCACGTATTGATCTAAGGCGAATGAGCTGTACAGATGGGCGACAGCAAACGAACGAATCGAGAACAACTCTGGCAAATTGAGGTTTTCGCCAAGCAATTCGAAAAGTTGTTGAGGCAAGGCGATTGCCGATTACAACAACGACAGGGTTAGCGACGTCGCCGTCGTGGGGAAGTCGGACGATCAACCTGGTCTTCACTGGCGCATCGACTTGAATGCGGATGGCATAGTGGACGAAAGGGTCGTTTTCGGTCAAGCCACTGATACACCCTTGACGGGCGACTGTTCCAGGTTGCGTTAGCACTTGGATATTCAAGATTTCAGATGGGGCTCAAGATACATTGCAAGTGTCTTATGGTCTCGCTGGCGATATCCCATTGGTGGCCGATTGGAATGGAGATGGCAAATCAGATATTGCGATCTACCGAATCGTCGATGGCAAAGGTGCATTCTATTTGGATTGGAACTTAGGCCGCGAACCCGAACGCCTAATTCCGTTTGGAATGGCAAAGGACATCCCATTGTCATTCATGTCAACTTACACAAACCCAGTCCTTTTTCCAAGTGCTGCAAAGTGAACAAAAACCACCTGGCCATGATTCATGGGGCGTCTGATCGCAGGCTGAGAAATCTGCAGCTCGTAGCGCCATGCCGCTCACATCGCCGCCACGCCTTCGGCGAATGTTTACCGCATAAATCCGACGGCATGCGCGGCCAGGAGTTTACTCGGGGGATTTCGTCATTTCTTTCCTTTGCCTTTGCCCTTCTTCGGTGCCTCGATCGTTGCCGACGCTTCATTCTTCGACGGCATAGGCGCTTTCACGTCTGCGCGCCAAGCTACAAGACGACCATGCAGCTCCTTTGCCTTTTCGGGCATCGCGTCACACAGGTTCTTCTTTTCGCCGACGTCGTCACGAAGATTGTAAAGTTCAAGATGCCCGTCCTCAAGGTACTCCATGAGTTTCCAATCGCCAACTTGGATCAAACTTACAGGGGTCGTACGCCAAAGACCTGTTCCTGCGCCTAGATAGCCAGGAAAGTGCTGGTAAATCGCATCGCGTTGGAGCTTCGCATTCGGATCGTGGAAAAGCTTTACAAGGCTTTCGCCATCAAGTGTCTGTCGCGGCTTCGTCGCAGAGCCGATTTCCAAAAGGGTAGGAAAGATGTCGACGTGAATGGTCGGCACGCTGCAAGTGGAATTCGGCTTCGTTACGCCTGGCCAGCGAACAATGAAAGGCTCGCGCGTACCGCCCTCGTAAAGGCTGCCCTTGCCGCTACGAAGCGGTGCGTTGTCGGTGATGCCGCCACCGTCTTCGTCTTCCGCTTTCTTTTTCTTTGCTTTACCCTCGTTGCCTGGCTCGCGAATGAGACCGTCAGCGCGATCGTAGCCACCAACACCGCCGTTGTCACTGGTGAAGACCAACACGGTATTGTTAGTGAGCTTCAATTCGTCGAGCGTTTTCATGACTCTGCCTACGCTTTCGTCTACGCTTGCAATCATCGCTGCATAGGTCGGGCGGTTGTGGCCGCCAACAGCGGGTTTCGGTTTGAATTTTTCGATGAGGTCCGGCTTTGCTTGATGCGGCGAGTGTACACCAAAGTGCGGAAGATAGAGAAAGAACGGATGGTCCTTGTGACGTGAGATAAAGTCCACAGCCTTGTCGGTAAGAAAATCGGCGAGATAAGTTCCCTTGGGATACTCGGTACTGGGGTCGGTCGCAAAGTCGAAGTGCCTGCCCGCGCTGACGATCGCCTCATCGAAGCCTCGTTTTCCAGGATGGAATTCTCCCCGATCTCCGATGTGCCATTTGCCAAACATCCCGGTTGCGTAGCCCGCAATCTTAAGTTGCTTAGCAATGATATCGCGGTCAAGCGGGAGGTTGGTTACATTATCGACGGGACGCAGTGGTCGTGAACTCCAGTCGAAGCGTTCGATGCCACCGACGGTATACATGCCGGTGCGTGCTCCATATTGCCCACTCATCAACGCAGCCCGCGTAGGTGTGCAATTCTGGCAATGGTGGTGACTAAGCAGCTTCATTCCTTGCGAGGCCAGCCGGTCGATGTTTGGAGTCTCATAATACTTGCTTCCGTAGGTCGCGGTGTCCGTCCATCCAAGGTCGTCGGCCATGATGAAAATGATATTGGGCTTATCGTCCGCGTGTACGCTGACGGTAGCGAAAGCAACGAAAGCGAATATCGCAAGTATTCGTTTCATGAGTTTTCCTTAGAGGTTTGAGACTGAGGCAAGGCAATTGCAATATAGTAAATTACCAAATAATTGTCGCCCCCGCTCTCAGGCTGGAAGCCTAAGCTACGTTCATTGATGTCCAACAGCGATGGTTCGATTTTCATCGCGTTGGACCTTTCGATAGAGGAACGCATCGGAGGTGAGCAGTGACTCAATTAACGCTTTCATGCTGCCTCCGCTTTGCTGGTAAGCGCGATAGGCATTCTGGAGAATGGGTGCGTCGTTGATCGTTTCATTTCGACCCATCCAATAGCGAAAGGCATGACGCACAAAAACTTGTTTGACGCGTTCGCTTCTCGCTAGTTTACGGATCATTTCTAAAGCATTTTCTACGGGGCCGTCCAATTCTGCTTCACCGCTATTAATGATTTCGCCGGAGGAGACGACCGGCTTATCTTGCTCCTGGGTTCTATACAGTCCGAGATGGTTGTAGCTCTCGAACGGCAGGCCGAGCGGGTCCATTTTCTGATGGCATTTCCAACAGTACTCTTCTCGAGTGACGCGCATGCGATGTCGAAGTGTCTCTTTCGGTTCGTCGGGAAGCATCGCATCGACGGTGATTGGCACGTCGGGAACCGAACCGCCTAGCAGACGTTCTCGAATCCATCGTCCTCGTAATATTGCATGGTTGTCCATCGCATCGGAATGAGAAACAAGCCAAGCGGGGTGCGTCAAGATTCCGATTCGCTGCTCGGTGGGCAAAGTCGTAAGCGCACGTTGAGTCTGCAAGGGTTTGACGACCTGAGCAATTCGCACGTTTTCGGGTTGGCCATCAGGAAGATCTGCCGCGCGAACTGTCGCAGGAATGGTCGGACCCTTTTTCTTCTCCGCGTTGGTCTTGGGGGGTTCTGGCGGTGTAACGGTTTTATCAATGCCGACATACTCACCGAAATAGCGAGCGTCCCTCGCCTTATTAAAAATGACTCTGTCAGTAGTCAACAATTCGAACAGCACATTCTTGTCTTGCTCGAGAATGATCTCGATGAGTCGATCGGTATTGGCCGTCATCCCGACCATCGCTCGGTAGTGGTTTTCGGCTTTGGCTTCTCCGCCTGCGTTCACCAGCGCCTTTGCGTCCTTGCAAACACCTCCAGCACGGTCGTAGTCAAAATACTCTCTAAAAAATTGAAGCACGCGAGGTTTTCGGATGCTGTCGTCATCTAGTATCCGAACAACTTCGCGTTTCGCATCCTCGACCGACTTCATCTTCCCACCTTGCACAGCTTGTTTCAAAATCTCATCGGGCGGGATATAGCTGAAAGCTGCGTTGATGGCCAAGGCTAACTCTTGATCCCGTAAAATGACGCGACCATAGGAATCCGGTGTTCCATACTCGGCCAGTTCCGGTCTAAACAAAGCATCCCGATCGAGAAAGATCGGTGCTAAACCCAAGAAGGCACCATCTTCTTTTCCGAGGTCGTTTATTGCTTCTGTTGCAATTCGCACATAAATATTGGACTCGGTTTCAGTCGGTGTCCGACAAGTGAGTGCTTCGAAAAGGAATTCGACCGTAGCTCGTAGATTCTTGTCGAAGGGTCCAACTTCATGCATCAAATCATGAACCGGCGTGATAGGGTGAGTAGGCTCTTTACGGTAGAAGAGACTTTGGCTCAAACCACGAAGATCACCGTGCTTGTACTTCTCATCGATCTCCTTGACGTCATCGGCAAACTGATACGGCTCTGCTTTGGGACCATAGGCCATGAATCGCAGAATATCCTCCGCGATTGAGGCGATCTGAGTGGCTTCCGCACCGTTGACGGAATACATAATCGGGTAATTTCGTAAGCCTCGATGGTCATCTGTGGTCAAAACGGGAGGGAACCCAGTGATGGCTGCGGCGTAGGCTGCCGTACCACCGACCCATCCGATGAGACGGTCGAGTCCATAATAGACTTTTACCTCGCCATCCTCATTGGGAGGTATGTGGTCGCCGCGAGCTCTCAAACCGGGCTTCACGGGGTCGAAGACTGGTTCTTTCGCGATTAACTCATTCAGCCTGGTCAGATGTTCTTGTGGATGAATCCTCCAGATGCGAGCCGGTGTTGATGAAGGCTCCAAGCCATCAGGGATTTCCCCAAACAAGAGTTCATGATCGAGATGGTTTCCTTTTGATGGCAACAAATGGTTTTGGAATCCGCCCTTGGCCTTCATGGCCCGCTGAAGTTCGACGGTTATCCAGCTAGCGAGTTTCCATCGTTCCAAAGCGTTAGGTTGATCGCTCTCGTTTCGTGGGGGCATTTCTTTCAGCGATACTTGTTCCCAAATTCGCTTCCACAACTCGGCATTGTCAACATCGACACCGGCCAGTTTATGAAATGACACATCTCCTTCCTGTGCATCGTCTCCATGACAACTTACGCAATGCTTGTTAAGAAACGGTTTTACTAAAGTTTCAAAAGATGGCCGATGCTCAGCGCGGACTATCGCGGAGCAAGACACGGAGACCACGCAAAAGAAGACAGCAGCAGTCAATCTAATCATGTTGAAGGCGACGTTTTCTAAGCCAAAAGCTTTTCGATGGGGCCGGCCTTAGTATCGTGCTTGTTGGCCGTGCTCTTGTCCATGTTGAAACGATCGCGAGGAGAGCCAATGACGTGCAGGAGAGTCGTATACAACGCATTGACCGGACGTTTGCCATCGAGTTGAGTGAACTGGCCGGTCTTGATGCGACCAGCACAGTTGCCCAACAAGATAAACGGCCAGTTGGCTCCATTGGTATGCTGTTTGTCAGCATTGTTGCTAGAGTAGACAATGAGTGTGTGGTCCATCATTGTTCCATTACCTTCGGGGACTGATTCGAGTTGCTGCATGAGCTTGACCATCATCTGGCAATTGTATTGTCGAATCTTGATCCAAATCGGATTGTCTGGCTGGTCCATGTGTCCAAGGTTGTGTCCAGCTTCGACGATCCCGAGCCCCTTCCAGGCTCCAAAAATTTCGCCGCGTCCCGAACCGATGGTAAGAACATTGGTCAGCCCCGCTTTCAATGTGGCGATGCCAACGTCGAGAAGAGCATCGTGCCAATCCGTCTCGAATTTTGGTTTGAGAAACTTCTCGTCATAAGTCGGCGCAAAAAGCTTAAGATGATCCGACACTTCGGCGAGCCGCTCGCGCAGTCCGTTGCCATCTCTGAATCCATCGACATAAGACTGATAACGTTCACGGTCGTGTGCTGAAAGCGGTTCGCTGCCTTGGTCAGCGATTTGCTCAACCCTATGGAAAACTTTAGATCGGGCCTCGAATCGCCGCTTGACGTCGCCGGTGGCAATTGCACCGAAAAGCATTTGATAAAGGTCGTTTGGATTGGAATACATGAATAGCGGTTTACCAGCTCCAGCCGCTGACAAGGTCGCAAGGGTCGGACGCGATATCATGTTCGGCAGTGCATCCATGCCAATGCAAAGATGAGGCAAGATGGTTTGCGGAAGTAGTTGACTGAGCACATGATCGATTGTCTCGGCAAATGGTGGAATGCCGATACCGCCACGATATCCACCCAGTGCACCAAAGAAAGCGCTGTGCGATGGACTAGTATGCCGTCCATGCAGCCCATTGATAATGTGGATTTTGTCTTTGTAAGGTTCGAGAGGACTGATCGGCTCAGGGAGTGTTACACCGGAGAGCGAGCAATCACCGTCGAGGCCTTCGGGCACGCAGGTTGCTGGATCAAATCCCTGATTCTGAAGGAAGAAGATCACCCGCCGCAGAGCGACCGTTTGGGTACTGGCGGCGCGAGCGATATTCATTGAAAGATGAGGACTTAAAGCAAAACCAACGCCAGCAGCCATTCCTTGGAGTAAGTGTCTGCGATTGATCATTGAAAGTACTTTCGCGGGTGAGATTTTAGGGCGGGAAAAGCATTATAGCCGATGAAGCCGCTCAGATGCAACGGAAAACGAATCGTGCAATTAGGTATGGGTTCGGCGAGAACCCGCAATCAACGCGGACGATTTCCACGGACAGCTTCATTTGCATTGTTTACGCGGGATTGGAGCGATTGAACCGCGAAGACCGGAAACTCACGATCATATTTGTGGGTAACGCAATCGGCTGTGAGACTACAGTTGAAACACGCATTACGCCCAAACGCCCAAAGGGTAGTCCGAAAAAGTCGTCACCAGCGATCAACCGCAATAAATGAGCTGCCTCCTTATTACCTCTCTCCCCTTTTTATCTCTTTCAAATGGTTATTAGAGGTACGGTTCAGGATGGTCTGATTCGAATTAATGTGAAGGGCGTTTTGCCGGAAGGCACGAGTGTTTTGATCACGCCCATAGAGGTACCGCAATCGGATAATGAGTCAAAATACGATCTCAAAGCCGCAAAGGCGAAAATTCGTGAAGTTATTGAACTTCCCTCGTTAAGTTCCGAGGATGGTTTTTCAGGTGTCGACCACGACAAGATTCTATATGGCGATGCAGAATGATTTTTGTCGACACAGGTATTTGGTTTTCTCTCTTCGTCGAGAAGGAGCCTTCACACTATCGAATACTTGAATGGTTTGACTTGGTTGCGGAACCCCTCGCGACCAGTGATTACGTAGTTGACGAGACCCTCACGTTGTTGCTAAAAAGAAACGAGCACAATAAGGCTCTCAAATTTGGGAAATCTGTGATTGAAGAACAGGCAGCAATTTTGACTTTTGTGAATGAATCCCAGTTCAATCGAAGCTGGATACTGTTTCAAAAACTCTCAGCATTGGGACTTAGTTTTACGGATTGCACTTCGCATATTATTGCTCGTGATTTGGGCGTGAATAAAATCGCTTCGTTCGATCACCATTTTTTGACGACCGGAAAGTTTCAGGTTGTTCCCTAGATCCCTGAACCGCAGGCGCTAGCCGCGATGTGAATTGCGTCGTAGAAACACGGCAAACCTCGAACTCAATGAAATGCTGCTCGGGCTCGAACTCAATCTACGCCCCCCCCCAACTGACTTACGGTAGCTTGGAATCGTTGACGCCATTAGCCCTTTCTTTAAAATGCCGCTCGCCCAAACGAGTTTTTAACTAGATTATTTCTCGTTGCGCCTAAAAATCCTCGCATTGCAGCCCTGAACATAGGGCGAACTCCTTTACCGCGCCTGGAAGGACCACTTCTATCAGGATTTTAACCTACACTTAGTGCGGTCGACTTAACGAATACCGGTAACTGTTCACTCTTAAAAAGCATTTCACAATATGAGCCGATCGAATAATCAGATCGATTTATCGCCAAAGCAAGTGGCTGGCCTTGTTGCTACCGGTTTGGCCGGCCTATTGATCGTTTATCTTGCAATGGCAGGAACTTATTCCGTCGCGGCACACGAGCAAGCTGTCGTGCTTCGGTTTGGAAAGTATCTTCGAACCGACGGCCCTGGCCTGCATTTTAAGGCACCTTGGATCGACGAGCGATTCATTGTGGATCAAGGCGAGCGCTCTTTAAGATTGCCCCACTCGGAAGTCGATAGGCCTGGCGCATATCAAAACACGTCTAAAACGATCGATGAACAGGAAGATAAACTTATTCTGACAGGAGATCTTTATGCCGCGGTCGTAGAGTGGAACGTTTTCTGGCGTGTCACCGAACCGAAGGACTATTTGTTTAACTTCGATGGCGACGCTGGCGAAATTACCAAAGTGATCGTTGCTGTGTCGCGATCAGTGATGCATCGAGCTGTAGGTGACTATTCGGCTGAGGAATTGCTGACTGGGAAGCGGGAGGAAATTACCCAAATTGCCTTAAAAGAACTCTCGGAACGCCTTGCCGAATTCGGCAGCGGGGTCTCGATCACGGATCTTCAAATGCAACGGGTGACTCCACCTGACCGCGTCAAAGCCGCATTCGATGATGTAAACGCATCGATTCAACAACGTGATCAGTTGGTAAACGAAGCCTATCGAGAACGTAATCAGCTGATTCCGACTGCGGAAGCGCAGCGGGACCGACTGGTCCGCGAAGCGGAAGGTTATGCATCTCGAGAAATTGCAGTGGCTCAAGGTGCTATATCGGCTCTCCTGGCCAAATACGAGAGTTATAAGATTGCACCGGAAGTAACCCGAAAAAGAATGTACATCGAGATGATGGAAAAAGTCTTAAAGAACAGTGGACCAAAGATCATCTTAGGTAGCGACATGAACAGCCCTTTACCGTTGTTAAACCTAACGCCAACGCCAGCGACGAAAGTCCCAGTTGGGCCAGCCGCAGCTGCCGCAATTGCGAACCCGAATCGCAAGACAAACCAATAGCCACCGATCGCTCCACAATCTTACCTTACACCTAATACCTTACACCTTACACCTTACACTTCCATCGCCATGAAATACCTCGTTTACCTACTTGCTGCGATTGCTGTGCTTCTGATCTTAGCGCCAACTTTCGTGTTTATTATCGACGAAAGAGAGATGGCAGTCGTACTGCGTTTCGGTGCACCAAAGCATGAATATAAGTCGCCGGGAGCGTACTTTAAGCTCCCAGGCATCGATAACGTGCAACGCGTTTCCAAGATCAAGCAATTTTGGGGAGATACCAAAGAGGACCTGCTACCGGATCTTCCAACCAAGGACAACAAAAAGATTGAGTTGATTTCCTGGGCGATTTGGCGAATTAATGATCCGAAGATATTTATACAGCGACTGAGGACCATGGATGAAGCAGAAAAAAGAGTTGGGCAAATTGTCCGAAGCTCGATCCGGGACGTCATTACTTTGTATGACCTTGAGGAAATCGTTCGAAGCACAAATCGCGAACTTCTGATCAGCGATATTGGACTTGGGAACACGATCGAGCAATTGCCGATCGGAGTACCAACAGAGTTGCTGGAAAAAGCAACCAAATCAAAACCAAAAGGAGTCGAGTTCGGCCGAGCCGAGATTCTTAAGCGTATCAAAGCCGAAGCTCACCGCCGCATGGCCTCTACAGGAAATGAGGCTGACACTGGACGTGGGATCGAACTGATCGATGTTGGCATTTCGCAAATTGGATTCGTGGACAGCGTGCGACGCAAAACGTTTGATCGTTGGGTTGCTGAGCGACAAGCGATCTCTGCAAAAAATGTTAATGAAGGCGAACGTCTAAAGGCAGCTATCATTAACGAAACCAAGGCCGAAGTAGCCAAGATTGAGGGAGAAGGCGAACAAAAATCGAACGAACAAAAAGGAAAGACAGACGCTGACGTCATCAAACGTTACGCCGAAGCAATTCAGCAAACCGGCGAGTTTTATACGTTTGTTCGTACGATTGAGGCCTACGAAAAGTCGATCGGCCCTGACAGTCAAATGATCCTCTCGACCGATAGTCCATTCTTTAAACTTTTTCGCGAAATGGAAAGTGTGACCAAATAGATAGCATGACCCGCGATCCTAGCCCAACGGTCGATCCTTGCCCAACGGGCTTTCACAATGGCAGCCCAGGGCAGAGCGCAGCGCCGCCCTGGGTACAGGCCGAACCCGGCCCAATTGCCCTGAAGGGGCTGTACTAATACGCACTGAACACGCTCTGCTCTGCTTGGAACATATTATGCTCCTGACCCATTCACACGAATACAATTCGATGTTCACGGATTGTTTGCATCCCAGTTTGGGCGTCGTTTTTCAACAAACGCTGCTAGGCCCTCTTGGGCTTCGAGACTGTGGCGAGCGCTGAGATGGGTGGCGAGCATTCGTTGAATGGAGACAGAGTCTTGCGGAACATAAGCTTGATTCAGCATCGCCTTGGTCGCCTCAATTGTCTCTGGTCCGCCAGCTATAATTCCTGAAGCAGTTTTTGTCGCCTCTTCCATTAAATCTTTCGGATCAACTACCCGCTGTAATAGCCCTATCTGTTGGGATCGCGTGGCATCGATTGAATTACCAACCAGAAACAATTCTCGCAAATCTCCTTCTCGAATCTTTGGCGTTAATACAGAGCAGATTAGGGCAGGAATCAATCCACGTTGCGCTTCGGGGAAACCTACCTTAAGATCTGCCGTGCCGATCGCAATATCGCACGATGCCATGAGGCCAGCACCACCTGCGTAAGCGCCGCCGTGAACCGCCGCAATTGTGATGAGGCGAGTCTGTCGCATCAATTGCAAAACTCGAGCAACGCATCTGGCTGATTGATGCGCAAGGTCAGGATTGGAGGCCTCTGACAGATCAAGGCCTGAACAAAAAATCGGGCCCGCCCCTCGAACAATGACGACGCGATTCGACTTCTCTGATGCGAGTCGTTCTACTTGATCGCACAGAGTTTCTAACAACAGGATTGAAAGGGCGTTCCTTCGCTCGGGCCGATTCAGAGTTACCAACGCAATCCCGGCCTTCAGCATCTCAATGGTTACTAGATCGGACATGCAATACTCCAAATAATATTAAGCAATTAACCACAGCGCGTGGTTAGATACGCACAACTGTGTTTCATTGTACACTGCTAAAACAATGTGAATGCCCTATGATGTGTGATTGTCTAGAATCACACGAAAGGCAATGTAACATGAGAATTGATGGCAGCACGATCTTGATTTCAGGTGGAAGCTCAGGGCTAGGCGCAGCTTGTGCGCAGACTTTCCTGGTAGAAGGAGCCAACGTCATTTTGCTTGATCTGGTCGCTCCCTCCCAAGACTTCATGACTGCGTCTCAAGGACGCTGCCTATTTCGACAAGCAGATGTTACCAATGCGGATGAAGTTCAAGCCGCGATCGACGAAGGAGTTCAACGATTTGGCCAATTGTCGGCGGCTGTAATTTGCGCGGGAATTCTGCACTCCGAACGCTCGTTAGGTCGAGCTGGACCTGCGTCACTGGACGCTTTCCGTCAAGTCATCGAGATCAATTTGATCGGAACCTTCAACGTATTAAGACTTAGCGCGGATGCAATCTCGAAGAACCCCGTTGATGCACCAACGAGTGAGCGTGGCGTAATTGTAATGACATCGTCTATTGCGGCTTTCGACGGTCAGATTGGACAAAGTGCCTACGCCGCTTCTAAAGGCGGCGTGGCATCCATGACGTTGCCACTCGCCCGTGATTTAGGGCGAGTTGGAATACGAGTCGTAAGTGTCGCTCCTGGAGTTTTTGAGACTCCTATGATGAAACGAGCACCGGACAAGGTACGTCAAAGCCTTTTAGAAGACACTGTTTTTCCAATTCGATTCGGCAATCCGAACGAGTTTGCATCGACAGTCCAACACGTTCTTGAAAACGAAATGTTCAACGGCTGCACGATCAGACTAGACGCAGGACTTCGCATGCGGGCAAAATAGTGCGAATACGTTCGTTCGGATCACGAATACGTTCGTTCGGGTCAGACTTGGGTCAGACTTGGTTTTCGGTTTTCAATGAGATATAATCCGAGCTTCCTTTATCTAATTTGGAGCCGAGCAACGTTCAGACCGCCACGCCTTGAATTTCCAGGTGCGATTTACCATCTCATTACCCGAGTCAGGCAAAGCGTCATCGGCATTTCAAGGGCTTTCTAGGATTAGACCGACGGAACGGATGGGTTCCGCTCAAATGAAGTGACGTGAAGAAGATACAGGTCATGGGTCCGATCGGTTTCAGGTTCGATCAGAACCATAAAATGCTTACCGACCGCCAAATTTTCTGGATGACGAACTTCGTAGGTTTGCCCATCGCTCATCTTGATGATGAATGGTGAGAAGGGAGTTGCCCTGAGCAGTTTGGTAAGTTTTTCTTTCATGTCGTAACTCCAGCTTCACTTGCTTGAAGTCTAAATTGTATCTCATAGCGCCGTTCGCCGCCAATGAGAAGAAAAGGTTTCAAGCAACTTCGTTGCCAAAAGCGATGGACATTTCGTTTCTACTAGTTCTCCGGTTCCGCTGCGAAAAACAGTTTAAATGCAGGCTGTTTTTCGTAACCCGATGCGTAAGCGAGGGATTTTGTTGCTGGTCCCTCGCTTACGCATCGGGTTGTGAATAATCCGCACAAGCACTCAACTGCAGGCTCTTAGTATTCGCCAGCTACCAATCCATCATTTCGCTGGCACAGCCTTTGAAATGTCGCGATTGTACCTGTGGCACCAAACGCAAGTTGATTGTGGTCAATTGACTCGCTGATAAAATGCACGGAACCATCGCCAAAAGTGAATTGAGAACCTCCTGTGTGTCGGCTACTGAAGCTGTTTCGCTGGTCGTTAGCCGAGGCGGTCGATGGCAGATTTGTACGAAATTGTCCAACACGCATGATGGATTCTGGAGCATCCGCCTTTCCATTAGCGGCATCAAATCTACCGAACATATTCGGATCCCACAAAAAATTATAGTGGATCGTTTCTCCGGCCAGGATCGTGTTTGAAGTACCGTCAGTTATAGCGCTCATATTAAGATAGCTGTCTTCGAATAGAATGCCGTTATTCCTATCCGGCGAGTCGTAGTAGGCGCTATTGGTATACGCTCCCGCACAGGCTACGTAGTTGGTGGTCGTCATTCCAGGGGAAACTAGATTATATGCGCTTGTTGCCGTTCCAACGGTGAGGAAGTCGGGTCGGTTATCGGACGGACATTTTGCCAACGGCATCGGCGAAGACATCAAAGCTCGATTGGGTGCTTCCGTTAGTCGATTGCTGAAGTTGAGTTGATTGTAAAGTGCGCTCTGTTCAACGTACGGAAGGAGCATTGCATTCCAAGCCCAGCCATTGCCGCGCGCAGGGCGATTGCCTCGACCCAAGACCACACCCCAGGGAGTTTTCCAATTGCCTCCCTGCGGGAATTTCTTCATAGCGTCGTGGTAAGTATGCATCGCCAAGCCTATTTGCTTGAGATTGTTTGAGCATTGCATACGACGTGCTGCCTCGCGAGCAGCCTGCACCGCAGGCAAAAGCAACCCGACAAGTATCCCTATGATCGCAATGACAACCAATAGTTCGACCAACGTGAATCCGATTCGCGATTTGCGTTTTAACATAACTCAGTTCCTTGACAAAAATATCTAGATATAAAACAAAAACGAACATTCAAAATCATCGCTTCGTATCATTCAAGTTTGGGTTGAACGATTTTCGAAGCGTCCGATTTAAGTTCAAAATCAAAAACATTGTTTCCGGACTTTACTTCCGCAACAAGTGTTGATGCAGTGTTATAGGCCGATGGAATTTGCTCACGTGGGGCAGGTTCACCCCTCGTACCGACGTCGCCGGTTTTGATTTCTACGCGGTTCTGACCCTGCCACGCACCAGTGAGGCGATCTGTGAATTTCATTTCGTAGTGTCCGTCTGCGTCCGTTTTTCCGTACGAAGTCGATCCGCCTCCCATCGGTATGAAGGTAACGAAAGCCTTTTCAACAGGTTTGCCATCCAGCGTGACTTTACCCGACGCATGGAACAAATTCGGGTTGCCTCCGCAGCCAGAAAAGCTTGCCACGAAGACAAACGCAATAAACAACTCGAAAAAAATATTCAAAAAACATTGCTTCGATGTGATCATCGATCGTAAAATCCTATCTTCAAAGTAATAGCTTAAGGGCTCTGGTGTTCTATTTCTCAATTCTAAGTTCCAGCGAATCTCCAAGCTGCGATTGCAATTCAACGAGCTTCGAAAACAGTTCCTTCTTTCGATTTGTCATCGCAGGTTCGCTTGCAAGATCCCGCATTTCCAACGGATCGTTTTTAAGGTCGTAGAGTCGGGTTACGCCCGCTTTCGGATAGGCAATCAATTTCCAATTGTCGAAAATCACGCAGCGTTGTAGCTGTAAATAAGCCCCATAAACAGCACCGTAAGCTGAGGTCTTTGTATCCCCTCGCAACAAAGGCAACAAGCTTTGGAACTCAACCGATTTGGGCTTTGGTATGTTGGCCAATTCTAAAGTGGTTGCCATGACATCTTGAAGATAAATTGGCGCCGAGATTCGTTGATTCGGTTTTGCCGATGGACCGACAGCAATAAACGGAACGCGAATGCTGTGGTCGTACATGTTTTGTTTGCCCACAAGTCCATGATTCCCGACCGCCAGACCATGGTCTGCGGTAAAGAAGATCCAAGTTTTGTCCGCTTTGCCAGATTTCTGAAGCGACTCCAAAATTCGTCCGATCTGCTGATCCAAATGCGTGATCAACGCATAATACTCTTGGCGATGGACGCGAATCGAATGTTCCGTTCGCGGAAACGGTGCCAGTTTTTCGTCACGCAATCCAGGCCCGCAACCAATCGCATCCTTGTGAGGATAGTCCGGCAAGAAGCTCTTAGGCAATTTTATTCGTTCCAAGGGGTATTTGTCCAAAAACTCTTTGGGTGATTGACGCGGGTCGTGCGGTGCATTGAATGCGACGTACATGAAGAATGGATTCTTCTTCTCTTTGGCCATTCCAATGAAATCGATTGCATCATCGGCTCCCACTTCGGACCAATGCTTGCCCCCTTCCCAAAAACCACCGATAGACTTGTCGGACGCAGACCAAGTATCTGGCTTACCATCCTTGGGGCGGTCGTAGGACGCCTCAATCGTTCCAGGCATTCCGGGGCGCACGTGCCGAACAACATCGAAGGTCAATTCAGGATTTGCCTGGATGTGCCACTTGCCTGTCATGTAAGTGTCGTATCCGACTGTCTTAAGCATTTGAGGCCAAAGTCGCCCAGCGATTCGTTCCTCTTCGGTCGACTTCGAAAGCACTTCCGCTCTCCAGACGCTTCGTCCAGTCAGCAACATATTGCGACTAGCTAGTGTCTGTCCGGAAATTGATTTGACCAATAAAAAGGTTGGATAAAATGTAAAAAAGCTCCTTGAAGAAAGAGCCGTTTGATCGGTTCTCG
>JAYTVL010000305.1:0-5243 GCA_043744075.1 Pirellula sp.
TTGGTTGCGACTGTCGTTACAGCATCGGCAGATGGGAACACATAGATTTTGCCCGCGGTTGTGCTTACGAGCAGATGTTTCTGAGCCACGACGATAGCGCTTGCAGTCCCCTCGACTTCTGCCTGCCAAGCTTGAACTCCGTTGGTGCGATTGTATGCGGTGATTCGCTTTTCACCACCAACAAAGATCAAGTTTGCTGTCGCAACGAGACAGTCGTTGTCTTTAGTTGCTTGTTTCCATTCGATCCCTATGTCAGCGATCGCAACCAGTTCTTTCTCAGCTTGTTTCAATTTAGCCTTCAAGGTTTTCGCGTCAGGAACGGGTGCACGCAATTTCGGAGCAGTTTCCTTAACAAACATCTCAAGTTCGTGGCGACGGCGACTATTAATTGCATACACCGCCCGATCCATGCAAACTACATATTCACCAGTTGTTGCGAAAGCTTGCTCATCGTGGACTGCCAGCTGACGACCGTCAAACCAACCGTAACCTACTTCCCCTTCGACTTGATCCATAGCCAGCCAGTGGTGTGCACCGCTTGTGTAGAGCTGGCCATCGGCGAGCAATGCTTGGAAGCCGCCTACGACACCGCCTGCGGTTGTTCGCCAGGAAAAAGTTCGCTTATGCAAAAATTCGCCTGTATTCTTATTGAACGCAGCGGGTAGAGAACCACCGGATGGAACGAAGAGCACGTCTTTGTTTGCGAGCAAGTAGCCTTGCGGCGACAGGCTGTTACGACCTGCGTCTGCTTCGCTGATGTGGTCTTGTTTCCAAATGACTTTTCCGGTCTCAGCGTCGACGCAGTGAACAAAAATTTCCTCGTGAGGAAATATCCCGGCTCCGAAGAATGCTTTTCCATCATCAATCGTTACGCCTGTGCGCACAGGCCAGCGCGAAATCATTTCACCGCGAGCCAACAGCCAATTGTTCTCAGAGGAGGAACCGTTCATCTTCCATACCAATGAACCATCGTACGTAGAAAGGCAATACGCAAAACCATCATCTGCACCGAAGTACACTTTGTTTTTGTAGACTGCCGGGGCTAATCGAATAGGTCCTCCCACTGCGTAGGACCAGCGTTCATTGCCTGTCTTAAGATCTAGGCAGTGAAGGTGATGGTCGACTGAAGAACCGAAAAATATCTGATCGCCTACAACCACTGGCTGAAGTGAATCATCGTACTTGTTGCGATTTTCGATCAGGTGGCTTTCGATGACTCGCCCCTCGGCGCTGCCCCATGACATTTTAGGAGGTGCAGGCGACTGATAAGTCCAGCTCGGCTGAGCTGCGGGTGAAATACTGTCTGACGTTGATGCGAGCCGGTCATTTCCACTGCGATAGGTTGGCCAGTCACGCGAACCGTCATCCAACCCAAAAGAACTGCAGACAAACATTCCTTTGACCAGCAATGCAATTGCGAACCAAGAAAGCCGTTTCATATGCATCATCGCCTTCCAATTGAAATTCAGTCGATTCGAGTGCCCAATGACCCATTTTCGTGATATTATACTAGGTCTGGACCGACGATGTGCATGTGCTATCGATTAATTTGGGCCGAAGAGGATGCAGCTCAGAATCCGGAATCCCTGCCACCTGACGGTCCTTGGCTGCACGTTCCGATTCGGCGACGCGAGCTATGTAATGTAACGTCGAATACAATATCTGGAGCCCGTTTCTCCTCCCATGTCTTAAATATCCGTCTCCGCCCTAGTCCCTTCACGGCAGCACACTCATTCGAACGTTCGTCGGATGCGTTGCGGTACGAAGGATTCGGTGCGTCGCCTTGATAAAATCCTCGGGCTTGGCAAGATAGATGTTCTCAACAAACTTCTGAGGATTGCGGTCAATCAGTGGAAACCATGTGCTTTGCACCTGAATCATGAGTCGATGCCCTTTCTTAAAACGGTGAAGCACATCGAGCAATTCCAAGTGTACCTTGGTCGGCACGCCAGCTTGAAACGGGGCAGGATGCTCAAACGAATCTCGAAACCGACCTCGTATGACTTCACTGCGTATCATCATTTGATAATTCGGCAGCGACGCTGCATTTGTTCCATCTGGCTGGACGTCAATCAGTTTCACAATAAAATCTGCATCCGTTCCCGTGGTTGTTACCCACAAATCGACTTCGAGCGGACCGGCAACGACCAAGTCTGCGTCTAAGGCTTCGGTTTGGTAGACCATGACATCGGGCCTTCGGGCTGCAAAACGCTGATCTTCCACCATGTACTCGTTCGTCATGCGCGACGTGATTGCTTCCGTGTATGGCACTGGCTTGGCCGGGTCGCTCACGAATTCGTCTGAGGAGTCCTTGGATGATTCCGGTGGCGGTTCGTAGGCCAATTTGCCATGCTCTCGCGCGAAAAGTGTCTTGTCAGAAACGTTGCTGGGTGGCCAATGGTCGAACGTTCGCCAAGTGTTCGAGCCTGTCTCAAATACGATCGCTTCGGCAGGGGCAGAGTGCTGAGCGTCCTTCAAGTATTTTTCAAAGAATGGGAATTCGATTTCCGCTCGATAGAATGCTGCTGTTTTGGAACCGAACAGAACAGCACCGAGTTTGTCGCCATCCCCGCTCGCCCATCCTCCGTGAACCCAAGGGCCAACAACGAGGACATTGTTTGCAGTTGGGTTTTGACGTTCGATCGTTTGGTAGGTCTTGAATGAGCCGTAAAGATCTTCGGCATCGTACCAGCCAGTTACGACCATGACTGCCGGAGCTACTTTTTTCAAATGTGGCAGAATCTCCCGTTTCTTCCAAAACTCATCGCGATTGGGGTGCGCCATCATCTCCGACCAGAATGGAACTTTGCCTTTCAGATGCCTTCGATTAATCTCTTCGATAGTATTGGCGTCAAGAAACAATTGGTATCCATCGATCGACGGTAAAACTTCGGGAGTCGGACGTTCGGTTGTTGGACCCGTTCGTTCATGTGCATTGTTGTTCAACCACCGGTAAGCATGCGCCAAAAAGAAAGCTCCATTGTGCAAAAAATCGTCGAAGTACCAATCTCCTACGGGAGCTTGCGGTGATACGGCCTGCAATGCTGGGTGTGCATCGACCATGCCGGCGGAGGCATAGAAGCCTGGGTAAGAAATGCCAAACATGCCTGCCCGACCGTTATGGTTGCGGACATTCTTCAACAGCCAATCGATTGTGTCGTAAGCGTCAGAGCTCTCATCGCAATCGGTCGGTGACTTTTTGTTTGCAATGTGGGGAGTGACTTGTTGAAACGTTCCTTCGGACAGGAACCTTCCGCGGACATCTTGATTGACGAAGATGTAACCTGCCTTCATAAAATGTTCGCTAGGACCGAGTGACGTAGGATACGTGTCGGCACCGTAAGGAGCACAGGAATAGGGCGTTCTCTTTATTAAGATTGGGTAGGTTTGTGTCGTGTCCTTCGGACTGAAAACGGTCGTATGCAGCTTGTTTCCATCCCGCATGGGGACCATGTACTCGGTTTTTTGATAACGTAGCCGAATAGTGCTTTCCGGACTAATTGCCTCCTGAGCCGAAGCTGGACAGATCGCAAAAAACGGTGCGATAGGGCCGCCGAAGAAGTATGTGAGTTGAAGTAATACAATTGCAAAAGTGAGTCGAGCTGTAGGAAACTGCATTGTTGTCTCGCGTGTTTGTGTGGTTGGAAGTTAAGATGCCAACAATTCAGTAAGGACGACAAACATTGCATCGATTTGCTCGTCGCTGCCGACGCTGATTCGAAGGCCATCGCTCCAACCAGGATAGTTCATGTATCGCACTAGGATTCCACTTTTCTTGAGTTGCTCGTAGAGCGGCTTCAATGGTCGGTCCTTTCGAGTGCACCACAGAAAATTGGCGTGTGATTCGATAACGTCGAATCCCATTCTTCGCAATGCTCCTAACATGCGAGTTCGCGTTGCAATGATCCTCGATACGTTGTCCTTGAGCCAAACTTGATCCGAGATTGCAGCGGTTGCCCCTGCCTGTGAGAGTGAATCCGTGTTGTACGAGTCTTTCACTTTCCGCAGCGTTTGAACAATCTCTGGATGCGCAACCAAGTAACCGAAACGCAGGCCAGCTAAGGCGTACGATTTGCTAAGCGTTCGCGTCACGACGATCTTGGGATTTTGCTGAATCAGTCCGATGCAATTTGAATCTGCAAAGTCCACGTACGCTTCGTCGACGACAACGGGACAATCTACGCTGTCCGCGAGTCGCAAGATAGAGGCGTGGTCTACCATCGTTCCGCTGGGGCTATTTGGATTGGGCAAGTAAACCAATTTTAACAACCCGTCCGTTGCAAAGAAGCTTGCTGACAAACCAAAGTCTTTGTCGAAAGCAATCTCTTCAAATTGAGCCGCTTGAAGCTCGGCCAACGTCCGGTAAAGGATGTAGCTTGGGTACGGGAGCCTTAGTTTTTGTCCTGACCCAACAAAAGCTCGTGTAAGAATCGTCAAGCAATCATCGCTGCCGTTACCGCACAGAATCATGTCTGGATCAACCCCGAGCACATCCCCTGCGGCCCTTCGGAATGCTGTACCAAGCGGATCTGGGTAACGTTCGAGCTTGGACGTCGCAAGGTGAATTGACTCAATTACTCTCGGCGATGGCGGATAAGGATTCTCGTTGGTATTGAGCTTGATCGCCTTCCCCGATTGCGGCTGCTCACCTGGGGTATAAGGGCTCATCGAAGCGATTTCGCTTCGAAAGAATCTCTGAATGGAATCGTTGGTCATCTAATCTTTTGCTGTACCAGATTTGTGCGGAAGAGGCCCTCGCACAAGAGTACGACACTTATGGCTGCTCCAATTAAGTCCTGACCCGATTCGCGCTTCCCCCTCGCGAGAGCCACTTCCGCACAAATTCTGAAACCCTCAGGGGAGAGAGATTCTAGATGCCCTTAAGTATCGCAGCGCAATCCACGATGGGAAAGGGGCTTTCGAAATTAATTGTTCCACAATCGCGATTTGCTGGTGCATCGGCATGGCAATCGGAACACGGATCTCGGTTTCGTCTATAATCTAAGGTCTGCAAAACTGCGTAACATCGACATTTCCCGTTTATTTCAAAAATTATGCGACCAAGCGAATCGACGAGCCTCTACTTCCATCTCGCGGCTGACCAACTAAAAATGCCCCAGTGGCTTCGAAAGTTGCTTATTGTCCCAAAACGCGAAGTGACGGTCCAGGTTGCGTTTGAACGAGACAATGGCGACATCGAAACGGTGCTCGGATACCGTGTTCAGCACGACAATTCGCGAGGC
>JAYTVL010000306.1:0-19648 GCA_043744075.1 Pirellula sp.
GCGAATTGCCAACCGAAATTGTAGCGGTGCGGCGCGAGCCGCCCGGTATTTTGCTGGATATCCACTTCGCCACCGGACGGCTCGCGCCGTTCCGCTACCTTATCCTTGCGGCATTCGGATGAAATCCGACGGTAGGCCGATCGGCCACTTACGGATTGTCGACTCCGCCGCCCAGTTCTGGTGGCCAAGGGTCTAGATCGTCGGGTGTATTAAAGTTGGCGTGTATCCAAGCTAATTCCTTTTCGCGTTCGGCACGCGGCAATCGTGCCCAAGCGGCTTTCTCGGGGCCGAAGGCTTGCTCAAGGAATTCATAGTATTCCTCCGGGTAAAGCGGATCGTTTTCCGATCGCTCGGGGCTGGGATTTGAAGACTCTGAACTCATGGTAACATCCATTGAAGCGGTGGAACAATTTGATCAAGCTCTGCGTCCGTTGCCTGAAAAATTTCGATTGCATCACGCCGTGCTTCCAAAAGCGCTGCCACGCGCATGCTCTCGTCTAATGGAGCATTCGGCAATTTGTACTTCGTCGCCGCACTATGCAAGATTTGAGATTGTTCGTGAAAGCTGCACAGGCGCGGCCATGCGAAATTGGGTTCGCGTCGCCATTGACGAAAGAACTCTTTCCAAGCAACTTGATAGGGGCGATAGCGATAGCGATTGATCGACTGCCAAATAAGTTTTTCAATTGCCAACGCTCGACGCAGTCTGTTGGGATTTCTATCGACTGAGTTCAACAATGGTCGTTGAGTAACAAGCGTTTCACGTTGTTTCACTGGCACCATGCGCCAAGTGTCGATGAGCCAATCCGCATCCTGTCCGTGGAGAACACCTCGCACATCCCCTCGAATGATTGCCTGATGACTGAGAGCGACTACGAACGGCCAATCCTTTTCGCGATCCGTCTTCTTCATTTGTGCCACAATAAGTCTCGAAGCATAGTCTGAATCGTCGGTGTCTCTCTCTAGCACCGTAACTCGCGGTGCTTTTCCAAAGAAATCTAAATGGTGCACAAAGTTTTCCGCGTCCGTTATTTGAATGTGCGTCGTCCATCCATTGGCGAGAAAATCTCGCGTACACGGCGCTCCGCAAATGGCCCGATGCGATACCGAGAAACCATCGGACACATCGATTTGCACAAGAAGTTCGACCAGCATTTCCAAATCGTCAGGTTCGACGATCCAGTCGCTATCCTTGGTCGTCTGTTGAATTCCATAATAGACACATGCCTGGCCGGATGTGATCGCAAAACGCATCCCAGCCGTGCGCAGACGTTTTCTAAAGCTAGTCAAAAATGGCAGCGGTCCCATCTAGATCTCTAATGTTAGGAGTCTATTGCCGCAGCAGTAGCGACGCTCTAGTCTACACGAAATCGATTGGACCAACAGCCAACAGTTGGCTGGAAAACATGCGGCAAGCATATTGCAGATGCTCCTACCAGTCTGTTAGACTATTGTACAATGCAGTTTCTGATCCAACAAACGGAGTCCTGCAATGGATAAAGCAGTATTGGTAAACGAACAGATCGATGCAGGCCGCGAATTCGCCGAAGCATTCAATGCCTATCAGGCTGTTGACGTTCTCCTCTGGTTAAACCCTGCCGATTCGTCGGAGTGGCTACTTTACCTTGCATCGCAAGCAATTAGCGATGGCAATCTTGATATAGCTTACGGCGAAGTACTTCGACTAGTTGGAAGTGGAAGGCAAATGTGGCTAGATGCCTTTCAAATAAAACTAATCAATTCCGACGATGCATTGGCACAGAAAGCTAAAGAGATTCGCGACCGCCATCCTGCACCGCTTGCGACTCGATACAATGGTACATCGATTGCTGGAGTTCCCGTTGGCGGGGCATACATCTATCCACCTCTCAACGCCACTGCAATTGCAAGTTGATCCTGAGGTGCTATGGCAGACAAAAAATTGCATCCGAGTCGCGGCAACACGCGATGCAGTGGTTAGGTTCTTGTCGCGATGCATTCGTGTTTTGGCTTTTGCGAATTTCGTACGATCGGACCGATGTTCGCGCAAAGGGGGGCGACCTCCACTCCTTTCGTCCCCAGTCGGCTTGCGGGCTGGAACGCAAGTTTCGTTGGCTAGCGAAACTGATTCACCCGTGACCCAAGATCGACCCAAGGTCACGGGGGTCTTTCGATTCGGTCGGTCTCAGCTTCTAGCCCCGAGGATCACTGAAAATCACCAACTAATTCGTAAGACGAGCCTCAAATTGATCTAGACCGCCAACAATCGTTCGATTCTGGCTACGAATCTTGAACGAGTCGGAATGAGTGCGATCATCGATACAAGCAGAATAAAAGCAAGGGCCAGCAGCAATTGATCTCGATTCATAGTGAACTTGAATATGCAAAAAAATGCTGGACCTTCCAAAACCGCACATTTTATTATGTGGCGAATGCGAATCCTTTGGCACGCTGCTGCCACTCGCAAATGTATGCCGGAATTAGGTTTATTGACTGGCTGTACGGACCTTAAACCAAAGTCTGAAAACTCGAACACGAGACCAATGGCAAATCCGATTGTTGCAAAAGTTGCCGCAATTATTCTGGACCTCACGTCAATCGGTAGGTTTCCTCTCCCTTGATTTTGCACAACGGCTACCCAACCATAAGAAACCAATCCCATAACGAGTGCAAACGTGGTGATCCTGATCATTCGTATTGCAGTACTGACCATTTCATTCGTGGCATCGTTCCACTGCATTGCATCCGCGGTTGTGAAGTCGTTCTGCGATGTTGACTCGTACGGATTTAGTTGATTGTCGGACATGATTCTGCATCCTCGACTTGGCCCTACGATCTCTAGTGATGTTAAAGTGAATAATGATACCACGTTTCATTGTCCAAGTTATGCTGTAGGGTGAGCGGCAGCTTGAATACTACCTGCTCAATTGCGTGACACGCCCGCCTCCATTTGCAATCCCAACCCGCCGATCCAGTTATGATACCTCTCTCGAAGTGGAATCCCAGCGCGTTGTTCGGAATCGTCTTCTTACTGCTTTCCCTGATTGCGGTCGTAGGCAATTTAGCGACCCTTACGTTGATTACACTATGGATTGGAAATAAAGACCTGCGTTTTATTGGTAGCGCTCTCTTTGGATTTGTGCTGGCACAGTCGTCGTTGATAGGGCTTTGGATGGCGCTTGGACGGTGGCCAATTCATTATCGATTGCTTTCCGGTGGATTTACTTCCGTCTTACTTTTGATTTCTCTAATCGTCGGTCTTCAGGCGTTGCCAAAAATGCCGGTTGGGTTTGCCATCATGCTCCTACTTGCAGGTACCGCGATTACAGCTCTTGTCGCATTATTGATAGCCGTTGCCAAACGGATAGGTGGCTATACTATTGTCCTGCCCAGGGAAAATGAGTGGACAATTCCCACTCGCTCGAATCAATATGGGGTTGGATATTTGCTGTTCATAATGGTCGCAGTGGCGATAACACTTGTGGTTGCTAAAGCATCAATCCCAAAAAACTCCGACGCATGGTTGACCGGTCGCGAGTACTTCATTATGAGTGTTTGGTTTGGCTGGCTAATCTTTGCGACAAGCGTCATTCTTTGGTTCGCTTGCTTGACAATTCTTCGCGAAAGAATCTTCCTTCGCAATCGACCATCACGATCGTTTGTTTCAATGTTGGTTTGCATTGCAATTGGACCAATTGTTTTTCAGTGGCTCGCAAGCTGGATTCTCGGCATGAGCGGTTTTACTCGTTTTGACTTGACAATGGAATACATTTTGATGGCTTACAGCATGTGCGGGGGCTTGGTTACGGCGTTCGCTCTGGTTCTTTTTCTGGTTCGGGCAACTGGCTATCGTCTTGAAAAGGCACCCATGCTAATGTCGCCTGCTAAGCGATTCACTGCTACAACAGATAGCAATCGCCACTGACATGCCGAATGGTTGCTCAAGTACCTTTGGCAGAAATGCTCGCCCCGGCCAGACAATTGATTGGTCCAAACCAATGATCGAGACAACGATCCTTAAACGCTTGCGGCAGCGAGTGTGTTTCGCAATAACATGGCGATCGTTAACGGGCCAATCCCACCTGGTACTGGTGTGATCGCGCCGGCGATCTTCGAAACCGACTCGAAATCGACATCCCCTACAATCTTGTCCCCAAGGCGGTTGATGCCGACGTCAATGACTACAGCCCCGGGCCGCACCATCTCAGAAGTGATGAAATTAGGCCTTCCAATCGCCACCACGAGAATCTCGGCTCGTTGCGTAATTTTTTGCAAATTAGATGATTGGCTGTGGCAACATGTCACTGTTGCGTTTGCATTGCTAGGCCCGTATGGTCCGGATTTTTGAAGAAACATCGACACCAGCGGTTTACCTACGATGTCACTTCGGCCAACGACTACGACTTCTTTGCCAGCCGTCTCAATCTCGCATCGCCCGAGCAACTGCATAACGCCATGCGGAGTACATGGCAAAAAACGAGGGCGGCCCTGAGAAATTAGTCCCACATTTTCAGGAGCAAATGCATCCACATCTTTGGCTGGTAAGACGGCGTCAAGCACCTGCCGCTCATTGATTTGCTTTGGCAAAGGCAATTGAACCAAGATCCCATGAATCTTGGCATCACTGTTGAGAAGCGTAAGCAGGTCCAGTAATTCAGTCGTCGTCGTTCCACTGGGCAATCGATAAAGTCGACTTCGAATTCCAGCTTTTTCACAAGCGATTTCCTTGTTCCGAACGTAAACTTGGCTCGCGGGATCATCACCAACGAGGACTGCGGCCAAGCAAGGCTGGATGCCACGTTGTGCCACCAACGCAGCTACTTCGATCGCGATTTCTTTTCGAATTTGCAAGGCGATCGATTTGCCATCTAAAATACGAGCAGTCATTAGAATTGTTACTGGAAAGGGTTTGTGGTAAATCGCTTTGGAGTCAACGCAGCCGACATCGCAGTTTCGGGATATCGGCAAAATCCTCATTTGTTATATTATTTTCTTGGTTGGTTCGTCGAGCCGCCCCGGTCGTCATTCGCCAACAATCCAGCTCAAACGTTAGAAAACTTTCCTAAATGGCAGACAACGAAAATATAGTCGAAGAAAAACTCAGTCCGGTCGAAGGGATGAAGAGTGCAAGTAATTATCTTCGCGGGACAATTGGTGAGGAACTCTCCGCACCGACCGACCATTTTGGCAAAGATGATATCCAACTCCTGAAGTTCCACGGAACATACCAGCAAGACGATCGAGAGGCCAGAGGCGCTGCGACCGAAAGCGGCAAGTCAGAAAAGGCTTACAGTTTCATGGTTCGAAGCCGAATTCCAGCGGGCATCATGACTAGCCCCCAATTGATCGCGCATTTGGATTTGTGCGATGAAATTGGCAACACCACGCTCAAAGTAACAACGCGGCAAGGCCTGCAACTTCATGGCATTCTCAAATCCAATTTGCGACAGTGTATTCGTCGTATCAATGACGTCCATTTAAGTACTTTGTCGGCTTGCGGTGACGTTAATCGTAACGTGATGGCGTGCCCGGCTCCATATAAAGACAATGTGCGCCCTGTGATGCAAAAGCTCGCATACGATCTGGCTATGCATTTGGCTCCGAGCACCAAAGCCTATTATGAATTATGGCTCAAAGACCCTGACACGGGCGAAGAAACGCTCGAGGGCGGCAGCGATGAAGTTTACGAGCCAATCTACGGCAAAACTTACCTGCCACGTAAATTCAAAATTGCCATCGCTTTGCCTGACGACAACTGCACCGACGTTTACACCAATTGTCTAGGCTACATCGCAGTCATCCGCGATGGCCAAATCATTGGATACAACGTCGCCGTTGGAGGCGGCTTGGGGATCACGCCAAGCGCAAAGAAAACGTTCCCACGGCTGGCGACACGCATGGCTTTTGTCACTACGGAGCAGGCTATCGCGGTTGGCGAAGCGGTCGTTAAAGTTCAACGCGATTTTGGTTTTCGAGGAGACCGGAAACGAGCTCGACTAAAGTACTTGATCCATGACGAAGGGATCGATTGGTTTCGCGGTAAAGTCGAAGAGTATTATGGAAGCAAACTCGCTGATTGTACCCATGATGATGTTCGAGAACATAACGACCACATGGGTTGGGACGAGCAAGAAGACGGAAAGTGGTTCTATGGATTCAATGTTGAAAACGGTCGATTGTACGACAACGAAGACCGTGCGTGGAAGGCAGCCCTTCGTGACATTTGCCAAGAATTGAATCCGGAAATTCGACTTACGGCGCACCAAAGCATTTTGTTCTGCGACATCGAAGAAAAGAACAAGAGCAAACTGGAGGGGCTAATCAAAAAGCGAGGTCTGCCACTTACCGAAGAGATATCCAATGTGCGGCGTTGGTCGATAGCTTGTGTTGCAATGCCAACTTGTGGATTGGCGATCACGGAAAGCGAACGCGCACTTCCTGGTTTGATCGACGATCTCGAAAAGGTACTTGCTGATATGGGACTGGACAAGGAGTTGTTTACGCTCCGAATGACCGGCTGCCCGAATGGATGCGCCCGGCCTTACAACGCTGATATTGGCTTGGTCGGCAAAGCAAAGGGGAAGTACACAATGTACGTTGGCGGCACTCGGCTTGGAACGAGACTCGCTTTCATATTCAAAGACCTCGTTCCCTTCGAAAGTATTGTTTCGACGCTTAAGCCATTGTTTGTGGCATTCAAGTCGGAACGAAAGGGAAGCGAAACGTTTGGCGATTTTTGTACAAGAGTCGGCAACGAACAACTCAACAAATGGCACGACGAAGCCATTTAGTTGCACGACGCTCCGCGTCGTGGTTCTTGCGTCGTGGTTCTTGCGTCGTGGTTCTTGCGACGCGGAACGTCGCACAACAAAGGGGTATTCCTGTCTGATTCCGACGGGACCAATGTCCCATCTTACGTAGCTTGGGACCGTTGTCCCGAGCGATTTGGCTAAAGACAGCTGGACCTACTTGTGTAAAACTAGTACCTTCACTGACCTATTCGGCTTGCAGCCATGGCCAATTGAACAAACTCCGCTCGCAATCCCGATGGGTCTTTTCCCGTACTGCTTTTGGCGGTCGATATTACCCATTCCCACGTTGCCTTGCCTACGTATTGACTCTCTCGCAAAAGCATACCGTAAGCAAGAACGCAGGACGCAAATTGAAAGTCCGTCGACGCTTGCTCGCACAAGGAATCCTTGGCTACTCGAACTTGGAATTCCTGCGCGACTTCGGAATTAGGCTGCTTGTAACGCAAATTGACCGTCAACATGGTTCCTGAATCTGACCCTATTGAACGATTTTGTTCTACGAATTCCGACGGTCGATTGGATTCGACTAAGGTTTCGACTCCAGCAGGAATCAACTCATAAAATGCAGTAACTGTATGTCCCGCCCCAATCTCGCCAGCGTCCTTCTGATCGTTTCGGAAATCTTGGTTTTCCAGCTTTCGATTCTCGTATCCAAGCAATCGATATGCGGAAACATGGGCAGGGTTGAAGTCGATTTGGATTTTTACGTCCTTAGCGATTGTTACCAATGTTCCACCAGCTTGTTGAACAAGGACCTTTTGCGCTTCCAGCATGGAATCGATAAAAGCGTAGTTGCCGTTACCTTTGTCTGCAAGTTTCTCCATGGTGCTATCGCGAATGTTGCCGTGCCCGAATCCAAGAACACTGAGAAAGACATTCTTCCTTGCTTCATTTTGAATGAGATCGACGAGTGCACTGTCGCTAGACACGCCAACATTGAAATCACCGTCGGTGCACAGGATGACACGATTCACGCCGCCTTCGATTCGGTTGTCTCGAGCCACTTGATATGCAAGCTGAATACCTGCACCTCCGTTAGTCGAACCGCCCGCCTCCAATCTATCCATTGCAGTCAAAATCTTTTGTGATTGGTGAACCGGTGTACTATCAAGCACCAGTCCACTGCCACCAGCGTATACTACGATCGCGATTCGGTCGTCGCCATTAAGCTCGCCGACCAACATTTTCAAAGCAGATTTTACGAGAGGAAGTTTGTCAGGCGACTGCATCGATCCAGATACGTCCAGCAAGAAAACGATGTTGCATGACTTTCGGCTTGCCAAGTCTATCGAACGACCTCGCAAAGCAACACGCATCAACTGGTGTTCCGAAGCCCAAGGACACTTTGCTATTTCCGTCGTTACTGAAAAAGGGGACTCGCCTTTAGGCTCGTTGTAATCGTAGGGAAAATAGTTCACCAACTCTTCGAGCCGGACTGCACCTTTGGGTGGTTTGACACCGCTTCGAATCAATCGACGGACGTTAGAATACGAAGCTGTGTCAACATCGATAGCAAATGTTGACTGCGGCTGAGAAAGAGTTTCGAAAAATCGGTTTTCTTCGATCGGATCATAGGCCTCGCGGTTTTCAAGCACCCCGTCACCCCCATTCGGAGGCATTAGCTCGCTAGTTCGCGATGGCATCGCACTAACAGATGCCGAGTTGGTACCAGTTTTGCCGCAGCCGACAAATGTTTCCGCAAGGAGTGTAATTCCAAGTCCCAGCAAGCATGCTGAGAGGGTTTTCCAAGACAAATTGAACATTCGCACAGTTCACCTCTTTAGTTAGAAACAAGTTCATGAGATTGCCCGCCAGCCGTTGAACGGATTTAACGAGTCGCAAGCTTGAAGCTAATGTATAACCGATCGGAGCGATTAGCGGAGATCGCGGGCGCTGGGTTGAACCCGCAAGCTCCAGTGTCCGGCTGGCTCTGGACGGATGCCACCAGGGCCAGCCAGCCGCTACGCGGGTTAAACAAAGCCACCAAAGCAGTTTTGATGAAAATGGTACGACACTGCCGCAGAAGCAGTTCATTATGGCGGCTTAGTTCAGCGCACATTTAAGCAATATGGTAACTTAATATTCTGCCTAACACGACGAGCAAGCGACGACCTGTCACAATCCGCCGCTTGTCTTACTACGAAACTCAAAGAACTATTTTATGCGACTAAAACTCCTACTACTAACTTTAATACTGTTTGGAGTAAATTCGATTCTCCCGCTTGTGGCCGACGAACTCACTGGCGACGGCCTCAAAGTTGCTAACGCCAAGCATGTAAAAGTCTACGCCGAAAGTGGAAGATTCGGTGGCTGGCCGGCGAATCATGGCCTTTGGTCTTGGGGAGATGAAATACTCGTCGGATTTAGTGCTGGCTACCATAAAGATCTCGGTGACCGTCATAATATCGATCGCGAGAAACCGGAAGAGCACTTGCTCGCTCGAAGTGTTGATGGCGGTCAAACGTGGACGATCGAAAATCCAGCAGCAAATGGAGCGCTAATTCCTTTTGGAACTTCCCTTCACGGCATTGTTCCACCTGGCCTGACGGAAAAACCTTGGCAAGATTGTCCTGGCGGCATCGATTTCACTCATCCCGACTTTGCGATGACATTGCGTATGAGCGATGGCAACAAAGGGCCATCGCGATTTTACACTTCGACGGATCGAGGCCATCGCTGGCAAGGACCATTCCGTTTTCCCGCAATTGACCAACTTGGGATCGCGGCACGTACAGACTACATAGTGAATAGCAAACACGACTGCTTTGCAATTCTGACTGCTGCCAAATCGAACGATCGCGAAGGCCGACCGCTATGTGCCCGCACTGAGGATGGCGGTAAGTCTTGGAGATTTGTCTCGTGGATCGGAGAGGAACCCCAAGGTTACTCGATCATGCCATCGTCCGTTCGGTTGAGCGCGCAAGAACTACTGACGGCAATACGCTGCAGGGACAGCGCAAGGAGCTGGATCGAATGCTATCGATCTGTCGATAGCGGTTCGAGTTGGTCACTGGACTCAACACCGGTTCCGGATGCGGGCGAAGGGAATCCGGCGAGCTTGATTCGTCTGCGAGATGGGCGTCTATGCTTAACCTATGGCCATCGCGCTTCTCCGTTTCGAATCTACGCCCTCATGAGTCAGGACAATGGAAAGACTTGGAGCAAGAATATCATAGTCCGGGACAGCGGCGGAGGCCGCGACATCGGATATCCGCGCAGCGTCCAACGACGGGACGGTAAAATCGTTACCATCTACTACTTTCACGATTCCCCACAGACAGAACGTTACATTGCAGCAACAATATGGGATACACCATGATGAATCGAGCTACTTTCGTACTTGCCAACTGCCGTCAGTTTGGCACCATCCTTCTTGCAATAGTGCTTGCAACTATCGCCCGCTCGGGAGTCTCGCAACTCGCCGAAACTCCAATTGAAACATCTATCGGTCAGCGTGTCTTTTTCACCGGACATAGCTTCCACATGTTTGTTGCCTCGCGTGTGAAAGAGCTGGCATCATCTGCCGGCCTGTCTAAACACCAGCAAATCGGAACACAGGGAATCGGTGGCTCGCGTGTCATCCAGCACTGGGACTTGCCCGACGAAAAGAACAAGGCCAAACAAGCGCTTATTAGCGGTGAGGTCGATGTCTTCACTATGGCCTCGCATATCCAACTGCCAGATCAGGGGATTGAGAATTTTACGAAGCTCGCATTAGAACATAACCCAAGAATCCGATTGCTCGTACAAGCTTCCTGGATGCCATTCGATATCGTTTCTCCCGAAAAGCGAATCAAAGTTAATGCCGAACGAGACAATACCGATCTGAGTGCATTGCGTATTTCGACTGATCGATGGCGGAGTGAGTTGGAATCGCAAATTGATGAGCTGAATAAACGATACGGAAAAATTGCGGTCTTCATCGTTCCCGTCGGGGATGCCATATTTGAGCTCCGGCAGCAAATTGCTGCCGGAACGTTTCCAGGTATTTCAAAACCCTCGGAATTGTTTCGTGACCCGATCGGGCACGGACTTGGACATGTTCAAGCTCTGGCCGCCTATTGCAACTTTGCAGCAATTTATCGTCGTAGCCCTGAGGGACTACAACTAAACGAGCCAGGAGTCGACGCGACACAGCACGCCATTCTCCAACGAATTGCTTGGCAAGTTGTGTCTAATTATCCTCGCTCCGGCGTTTCGTCTCCTTTTAAAGAAGACATGAATGGGATCGAACAAACCAATCTTTGGACAAGCGGCCAAGATGGTTACCACACGTATCGCATTCCGTCGCTTTTGGTGACAAGTAAGGGCTCTGTGCTGGCCTTCTGCGAAGGTCGCAAGACTGGAAGTGGCGATCATGGCGACCTTGATTTGGTCATGAAGCGAAGCACCGATGGCGGACGCACTTGGTCGCCACAAAAGGTCGTTCACGAAGAAGGGGGTGACGCCAAGATCACTATTGGCAATCCCTGTCCCGTCGTCGATCGAACAGACGGCACGATCTGGTTACCGATGTGCCGTGACAACAAAGAGGTATCCATCCTTTCAAGTACCGACGATGGACTAAGTTGGTCGGCGCCAAAGAACATCAGTAGTTCCGTCGTGCGCCCCGATTGGACCTGGGTTGCAACTGGTCCCGGGATCGGCATTCAGCTCCAGCGAGGCCCTAACGCCGATCGTCTGGTGATACCCTGCGATCACAAGCGTAGCCTGCCCTCGAACGAGCATGAGATAAATTCCCATGTCATGATCAGCGACGATCATGGTCAATCTTGGCGCATCACTCAGAGCATTCAGCCTGGCGGCAACGAATGCCAAGTCGTCGAACGATTTGACGGTTCGCTTTTAATCAATACTCGTATGCAAGGTGGATTTTTAGGTTATCGCGGTACTTCTACGAGCATTGATGGTGGAGAAAGCTGGACAGCCATCGAGCTTGATAAACAGCTACCCTGTCCCAAGTGTCAAGGAAGCTTAATCCGATACGATTCGCTGGATAACGCACAATCTTGCTTGTTGTTCAGTAATCCGCATCCGCCAGCAAGTTCTGATGACAAACCTAGTGGAAAGCGAGTCAATCTTATGATCCGCATGAGCCTGGACGAAGGCAAAACATGGCCCATTGCGCGCCTTTTGCACAAGGGTCCCGCTGCCTATTCTAGTCTTGCCAGCCTTTCAGACGGCACGGTTCTTTGCCTATACGAAGGCGGAGAAAAAAGTGCTTATCAATCGCTGCGTCTTGCACGCTTCAGTCTTAAGTGGCTCGCAAACTAAACGTAGGCTTCGTAAGCGAAGTCGTTGGATTTCAGCGGGAGATTCTTTTTCGCGATTTATGTAGCTGTCAGTTGCCGTCCCGTTGGCGTAAAGCCCAATGGCACTCACTTTGTAAATTTCGAGCCTCAATGCGCTAGCTAACATGAGGGCCGGATTTGCAATTGATTACAAGCCTTCCAGCCCGCACGCTAGCGTGTTGCGGCTCAAAGTGAGTGCCATTTGGCCTAAAGCCAACGGAAACGACTGCCTTCGCAAGATCATTCCTGTTCCGGGCTGTCAATCTTTTGCACCCAGACATTGCGAAAGCGGACCGGTGTGTAATGATCCTGTAACCCAAGCGTTCCTGACGTAGTGCTACCGCCGATAGAAACGTGATCTTGCACCAGTACGCCGTTATGAATGACAGTCAGTGTGCAAGGCTTCGTCATTTTGCTATTCGCGTCGAAACGTGGCTGTTCCAGCGTGATGTCAAAGCTCTGCCATTCGCCAGGCCTGCGACTCACGTTGACGATAGGTGGATACCTGCCGTAAACGGCGGCAGCCTGTCCGTCGGCGTAGGTTTCATTGTCGAATGAGTCCAAGATCTGCAGCTCTTGATGGCCTGGTAGAAATACGCCGCTGTTCCCGCGATTCTGGCCTTTCGCTGTAGGTTTGAACTGGGGCGGCGTGGCCCACTCCAGATGAATGCGGCAGTTGGCGAATTTCTCTATGGAGTAGACACTGCCGCCGTTCGGCACGACTTCAAAATAGCCGTCGCTAACTTTCCATTTCGGTTCCGTAACCGGCGGTTCTTCTTTTTTGCCCGGACGACGTACCCATTGAGAGAGGTCTTTCCCATCGAACAACACAATCGCACCTTTCGGCGGCTTGGCAAACTCTTGTTCCGTGCCCGGGCCAGGATCGCGCACCGGCGGTTTCGGACGATCGAGATCATGTGGTTCCCAAACTTTTTTATTGGCGGTAACCGTCTGCTTTGGAGTTTCGTCCGCTCCGGTAAACCCAGTTGTTTCTACGAAGATCGCGCCGGCGATGATCGCCAATAGGACTACGTCGTTTCGTGGACTGTTATGCATGCTCATCCTTTATCTCGGTTTAAGGCAAGGGAACAACAATGGATCTAGGATTTTGTATCTAAAGCCAGCCATGAATGAAACTAGCTTAGGCTTCCAGCCTGAGAATCCAGTATCCCTCACAGGCAAGATGCCTATGCTACGATTAGAAACAAAGCCTAGAACGAAAACTACTACAAAGTATACCTCTTACTTGATAAGAAAAGACCTTTCGCTGGCGTCCATTTCATTGTCCCAAACTTTGTAGCGGGCTTTAAGATCGACCGCGACATCTTGGTGTTCATAATAAAGGTTTCGTCGTTCACTGATATCGGATTCAAGATCAAATAATAACTCATTGGTATCGGCATCGGAGAGGTATTTCCATTTGCCATGTCGGATTGCCCACTGAGTACGCAGTCCGCGTTGAATGCGCCAATAAAAAGTTCGCTCACGCTCTGGAACTGCTCCGGTGACTATTGGCAGCAAATTGATTCCGTCAGGATGGTAATCACCAGGCGTCGTCACTTCAGCAGCAGCAAGAAAAGTAGCGGTTAAGTCCATCGTGATGGCAGACTGCTTAACCACGCGTCCCTTCGGCAGCCTAACAGGCCATCGCATCAGGCATGGAACGTGGATGCCACCCTCCCAAAGTGTCGTCTTATTATGGAAGAGTGGTCGGTTATCGGAGAGTCGTTCGCCACCGTTGTCGCTGCTGAAAACGATCAACGTGTTTTCTGCAATACCAGCCTTTTCCAACTCGGCTAACATCATTCCGACCCCCAGATCTACCCGCTCAACCATCGCGCGATAAACGTCCCTGGAGCCTACGTACATGTTTGCTTTGGTAACCATTGGGGAATCAGGTTTATCTGGTGGTTGCCAGGGTGCATGCACGGCAAGATGTGGCACATACAAGAAGAACGGCTTGGAAGCATGCTGGCGAATAAACTTTGATGCGCGCTCGTTCAGCATGTCGGTCAAGTACTGGCCGTCCATATCGACGCTCTTCAGGCCATCGCGCAAAGCATGGGTTCCATCGTAATAATCATGCTTGTAATAATCGCTATGACCAAGCAATTCACCAAAAAACTCGTCGAATCCATGGTGAAGCGGATTGAACTCGTCTTTGAACCCAAGGTGCCATTTGCCAAAGGCACCGGTGCTGTAGCCGGCCGCTTTGAGGAACTTGGCGATACTCGGATTTGTCGTTGGCAGACCGAAGCCATGAAAGTCTGTACTTCTTACCCACTCGCCATTTTGCCTGACGAAATTCTCCGCACCGTAACCCATTGCATATTCGAAACCGACTCGTTGTTGCCAGCGTCCGGTAATGAATGCACAACGTGTCGGCGTACAAACCGGAGCATTGGCGTAAAAATTCTCGAATCGCAGTCCCTCCGCTGCAAGGCGATCAAGGTTAGGCGTCTTGATATCCTTGCCGCCGTAACAGCCGAGATCACCATAACCGAAATCATCCATCAAGATGAAAATAATATTTGGCGGAGAAGCTAAGAGCGAAGAACAAAGCAAAAGAAAACAAAGTACGGCCAATAATCGCATAATCCAGACAAGTGCTCCTCAAAGTGCTAAAGATGATTGCATCTATGCTAGCCGCCAAACCACCGAGACGCCACTACAAACGGGGCACAGCGCCTTTAGGCGAGAGGCAGACTGGAATATCCCAACCCGACGCGTAAGCGAGGGACAGTCCCTCGCTCACACTTCGGGTTAATAAAATCACAGCCTCTGAGTGTGCCTGCTACTTTCCGGCAATTCAATAAAATCTCAGCCTCTCAGAGCAATAGCGATGGGCGTGGAGTCATGGACGACTATAGAATGCTTTGATGTGTGATGTAAAGGTGAGGAATAATTCCATGATACGTAAATTTCAAATTGCCGTGGCCGCAGTTTCACTAGCGTTGAACTTTCCCGTAGCAGTACGCGCAGCTCCAGCAGGTCAGGCCTCTCCTGCGGTTTCGCAAACTTCGGCTAATAAAGCAGATCCGGCTGCTCAACCTGAATCATCAACACCGCTTTCCAATGAACTGACCCCCGCGATCCGAACCATCTTCATCGCTGGTGATTCGACCGCTGCCAACGGAGCCTCAGGTGCAATTGGATGGGGAAAGTATCTAGGCATTTTTTTTGATTCAAAAAAAATAACCGTCGAAAATCTCGCACGGGGCGGACGAAGTAGCCGAACGTTTATTACCGAGGGACTCTGGGATTCGTTGTTACAGAAAGTCCATCCCGGTGACATTGTGTTGATTCAATTTGGTCACAATGACGGAGGAGCGCTTGACGATGCCGCCCGAGCCCGTGGATCGTTACCTGGCACGGGAGAAGAAACAAAAGAAATCGATAATCCAATTTCAAAAAAACATGAGACCGTGCATAGCTTTGGTTGGTACATCCGCAAGATGATAGCCGATACTAAAGCCAAACAGGCTTATCCCATCGTTTTTTCATTGACAGTACGAAACGAGTGGAAAGAAGGGCATGTCGAACGAGGATCTGGCCGATTCGGCGGTTGGTCGCGTGAAGTTGCCAAAACGGAAAAAGTTCCGTTTGTCGATCTCTCCAAAATTATTGCCGACCGATACGAACAAATTGGCCAAGAGTCAGTCAAACCGCTTTTTCCTCGCGATCATACTCATACGAGCGAGGACGGTGCCAAGCTCAATGCCGAGTTGGTTGTTGCGGGCCTAAAAGGCTTGCGAGATCAGACCATCATCGGAAGTTTGAATGTAGCTGGTCGAGTGATTTCCAATGCTACACCGGACAACGTCATCGTCGGGCCGAGAATCGGACCACGCATGTCGACTGACCCGGCTGGTTTTCAACGCTGGTTGAATCTGCCGCTCGCAGCCGATCCAACACTGCCGTCGCTGTACTTGATCGGAGATTCAACCGTTCGTACGGGGCGGGGCGATGGCGATAACGGACAATTCGGCTGGGGCGATCCTATCGAAGATTATTTCGACCGGACAAAGATAAACGTCGTCAATCGCGCAGTTGGCGGTACGGGGGCCGGAACCTATCGCGCTCACAAACATTGGGAGCCAATCTTGGCTGATCTCAAACCTGGAGATGTTGTCCTGATGCAGTTTGGACACAACGATAACGGAGTCAAAGGTGCGATCAAGGGGGTCGGTGACGAAACCGAAGAACGTGAGAACGCGACATCGAAAAAGACCGAATTGGTTCATACTTTTGGTTGGTACATGCGTCAGTACATTACGGAAATTCGCTCGAAAGGAGCGACGCCGATTGTCTGTTCGTTGATTCCTCGCAATATTTGGAAGGATGGTAAAATCGCTCGATCGCGCAATAGTCATGCGGACTGGGCAAAAACCGTCGCGGAATCCGAATATGCAGATTTCATCGATTTACATGAGTTGATTGCCGTCCGCTATGACGTGCTCGGACCTGATTTGGTAATGCCTCTGTTCGCTGACCAACGCGTTCACACGAGTTGGCCTGGCGCAGTCCTGAATGCCGAGTGTGTCAACGAAGGCTTAAAAGCGTTGCTACTTAATCCGCTCTCGCAATATTACTTGGCCGCTGCGATTTCGCGATTGGATGAATGATTGGCCATCGCAGTTTCAACAGTGGCTGACCAACATGGCCTTCATCGCAAAGTCGAAGTAAGGATGTGTGAAATTGAAATTGGGAATTGGGGAGAGGTCACTTGCTTAACGAAAAGGTGAATGGAATAGTGTCAACGCATATCCGTCTCGTTTTGGCAATACTGTTTTCAGCTTCCCTCGCGCTGGCGCAGGAGCCCCCGACCCAATGGATTGACCAAGCGACTGGTCATCGGATCATTCGCCTATCCAAGGAGCCGGGAAGCGCGAGCCTCTACTTCCATCAGAATGCCTATACCCCTGACGGTCAGAAGATGATCATTTCCACTCCAGTAGGACTCTCGGCGCTGAATCTTCGGACGCGGGAAATCGAACTCATCGTTCCGGGCGTTCGGTATAGCATGGGTTCCAGCAGCGGCATAGAAGTTGGCAGGAAATCGCCGACAGTATACTACCAGAAAAACGAGAATGGTGGCACGACGCTGTATGGTACGAACATCGATACAAAGCAGACGAAAGCAATCGCATCAGTCGACTTCCCTGGTGCGGATATTGGCGGCGTCAATGCCGATGAAACGTTGATCGTCGGCAAGTGCCGTCAGATTGCAGCCGTGACATCCGAAACGCAACCGCCCGCCACGGCCGCAGAAGCCCAACCAAGCGGCGGTCGACGTGGCGGTCGCGGACGTGGCGGAATGCTGCAATTCTTTTCCGCGAACATCGAAACTGGTGAAGTCAAGACGTTCCTCCCGATCCCGGAAAATCTCAATCACCATCAGACCTCGCCGACCGATCCAAACATGATCCTATATTGCCATGAAGGAACATGGCACCAGCTTGAACGAATCTGGACGATTCACACGGATGGTACTGGCAACAAACTGATGCATGTGCGCACAATGGAATACGAAATCGCTGGTCATGAATTCTTTAGCCATGATGGGAAAAACGTCTGGTACGACCTTCAGACTCCGCGTTCAAGTCTTTTCTGGCTGGCCTCTGTAAACGTGTATACGGGGGAACGCGTCCGATATCCAATCGATCGCAATGTGTGGGGCGTTCATTACAACGAGTCACGGGATGGTAAGCATTTTTCCAGCGACGGCGGCGGTCCACGTAGCGTCGCCAACCTGACGCCATTACCCGAAGGCAAACGGCTTGATCCACCTCAGAATGGACAATGGATTTACCTGCTGACGCCAAAAAATGTTCCACCGGAAACCATCCAAGTAAATGGCGAAGATATTAAAGTCGGCAAATTTGACGTGGAAAAGCTTGTGGATATGTCCAAGCATAATTATGAAAAGCAAGGTGGGGTTGAGCCAAACGCTACTTTTACTCCCGACGGAAAAATGATCATCTTTCGTTCAACCATGCACGGAGCCCTGCATGTGTATGGAGTCGAACTTATAAAAGCCAAAAACTAAGAAATGGAGCCGATGCGGCAGACAGGCTATCTATTCGCAAGAATCGACCGAATGAGCACACGTTACTTCGCTTTTTCACGGAAGAGCAGAGGCACAGTTTCACCCCAATAGAGCCGCCAGTTGGCAAAATTATGGTAGCCATCGCTCGCCAAGAACGTGTGGTTGATGTGACGTGCGGTTAGCAATGTATCCAATTGCTGAGAACGGGCAAAGGCAGTGTCGAGTTTTCCGCAGCCAATATAAAAAGTGTGAATTCTCACATTGGTATCGGCGGGATTATCTAGCAAAGCTTTATAGCGCGTTTCAAAATCGCCGGGGATCGATGCACTGTATGCACCCACAGCGCTGAACAGTTCCAAATGCGCCAACCCGATCGCGATCGCTTGTCCACCACCCATGGAAAGTCCTACAATCGCACGATTTTCGCGCCCGGCCGCGATGCGATATGTCTTGTCGATCACAGGCACCACATCTTCCAACAAGTATTTCTCAAATAACGCGGTGTTGTTTCCCGGCCCGCCATACGGCGTAGCATGTCCCCAGGGCATCACAACCACCATAGGCACGGCCTTTTTCTGCGCGATCAGGTTATCGAGGATGTAATTGGCTCGCCCGACATCAGTCCAGCCTGCGGCGGTGTCGTTGTTTCCATGAAGGAGGTAGACGACCGGATACTGGATCGTACCGCTAGCGTCGAAACCGGGAGGTGTGTACACGCGCACTTCGCGCGTTTGGTTCTCGAGAACCTTAGATGGAATATAGTTCAGCTCGACACGACCATGGGCAACGTTCTGGATTTCCCAAAGATCTTTCCCGTCTCCAGGCACCTCGAGTAGACTGGCCGATGTGCTGGCTCGTAGTTTCATCTTCGGGTTGATCGGGTCGGCGATCACCATCCCATCGACGACAAAGTTATAAATTGCAATCCCCGACGCGAGGGGACCCAGGGTGACGCTCCATACCCCCTGATCATCCTTTGTGAGCTTGACCGGAGTATTAGGAGCCATCCAGTCGCCATTGATTGTGACATCCGTGGCCTTAGGAGCACGTATTCGAAAGGTAACTTTCTTGTCTGGAAGAACTTCGCGCGAACGCAGGGCCTGCTCCCCGCGGCCCGCGTTTCCGGGGTTTTCCATAACTGGCGCCGGAACAGTAGTCTTCGGCGCAGATTGAGGTTGCGCTTGTAAAAATGTAGCTCCGGTCAGTAAGCATAAACCGGTAACGGACATCCTAATAGTATTCCACGTGTCAAAGATTTTCATGGGGCGGTCGCTTTAAGAAAAAGAGTAGGAATATCATCATGCGTGAAACGCATCTTGTGTTGAAAGAACAGCTCAATTGAAAGACAAGGTAGCTGGATAGATTGACAATCGTCAAGGACGCGATGTGGAAAAGTAAAGTTTTTTCGACACTTCTCGACTAACGCCACCAGTAAAGTTTCTCGTTCCCGGGCTCTGCCTGGGAACGCACTGCTCCCGAGGCTCTGCCTCGCTTCGCAATGCAAGCGAAACACGTAT
>JAYTVL010000307.1:0-19619 GCA_043744075.1 Pirellula sp.
TGCCCACAAGTTGATATCGTAAGACAGAAATACCAACTAGGCCAGAAGAAGCATGTCTCGATCACAGTGGCTCGTAGGCGAAGCGGTTTAGTTCAACGAATAACATTCACCCTGTTGCGGCCAAACGACATTGATTTGAGGAAACGCGAGATCCGCAACTCGCGTGCATTTTTTGGTACGCCCGTCATGGGCATTAGCTTATGGGGATTAAGTCCCCTGTGCGAGACAGGAATCTCTAGGAGACCAGTATACCAAATGATCACTTCAAGAGAACTAGCAAGCTCAGGCATTGGCTGTTAACTTTGTATTCGGTAATTAGCTCTCGATTCGTCGCACCTCGAGAACTCGACGGATAGTCTGACTGTTGCGGCGTCAACCAGTCGTCTCGAAACGGATGGCTCCATCTAGCACATGGAGCCATCTGGCATCGCGTTATGGTAGACGCGGAGACCATAGGCGCGAACTCGTTATGGCCCCCTCGCATTTGAAAGCGTGGATGCTCGGTTTATTTAGCCACCGCTCGCTTCGATTTGCGTTGCCGATAAAGGCCAAAAATCAACGCAACCAAACCCAAGGTCGCAAGGGTGCTCGGTTCCGGTACTGCAGTTCCAGCGAAACCCAATCGGCTGACTTCCGTAGCGTTTAAAGGTTGATCCCACATCGCAATTGCACCGACGGACAACAGTTGATTTTCGTTGTCTTCATCTCCAAACAGCAGAAGCGTTGGCAAGAACGAGAATCGATCACTGTCCAAGGCAGGTTGTACATGGGTGTGAACCAAAGTCCCATCGACGTACGTTTGATAGGCACCACCAGCTGCAAGGTCTGACGTAATCACAACACGCGCCCACTGGTCCGCGGGCATCTGATAGGTCGGAGTATAACTTAATGCACCAACCCCCAATCTCGCATCCGAGTCACGAACAAAGTAGTCCCCGTCGTTGGTATTGGTGATGTCGCTCTGAAATAGAGTACGCCATTCATTCGTGTTTGGTCGACGAATGTCAAACAACAGGGAGTACTGATTGACTCGCGTCCCACCGCCGTTCGCGGCAATAGCGTGAGTCGCAATCAAGTGATTCCCAATGCCTGGGGTGGTGTCGATTACGCCCGTCAAGGTCCGCCCGTTGTACGTTTGGGATGCCGACCAAGTTGGAGATGTTCCAACCACCGTGAGATTGTTCCCGATGGTTGCCAATCCTACGTTGTTTGTATTGAACTCCCAAAGGCCAACAATCTCGGCTTGGGATTTTCCCTCAAGGAGAAACTGGCATCCAATCGCCGCGACTGCCAAAGCACTTAATCGCACCCAGTTCCCAAATCTCGTCTTACGCATGTTGTTGCTCCAGAAAGCTGTAATTCATGTTGGTAGTCGTCGCGAACTATTATTATAGTAAGACTCGAAAGTGAATTGCGGGTTTGAAGGAAATTTTTTGAGAAATGGGGATCATGCACCTTAATCTTTTGATTTTCAACAGCAAATACATCGGTTTCGATGTATTGATGATCATTAACCACCTTAACCAAAACGTAGGTGGTCCGAACCTCGGCAGAGAGGAACAAGGTGAGCAAACCAATATTGCGAAGAGGATGCGTTATTAGATTAGTTTACGCTTTAAAAGTACGTGTCCCAACGAGGTTCCTTGGACGCAGATCGGGACGTCCACGGCAAACCCCGCAGCAAATTTTCTAGTTTTTTTTGGATTCAGTGAAGCGCGCGGCTGCTCTTCGACGCATTGATCTATAGCTGCGAATGGCTGCGTGCCATTGAACCGTCGCTAAACCATCTTGGTTTATTCTTCGGCCTCCGCGATCGAATATCGGACCTTTTAGAGATACAGTTCTTGGGAGCGAATATGACTACCGTCAATAGTGCCGTGAAACGATTCGACACCATCATTCTTGGCTCTGGCCTAGCGGGCTCATCCCTAGCTGCGATCATTGCCAAACAGGGATTTAGTGTTCTCCTACTCGACAGGGACCGTCACCCTCGGTTTGCTGTTGGCGAAGCCATGCTCCCTCAGAGCGCAATGTGGATGTGGATCGTCTCCCAACGCTTTGGGATTCCTGAGATCGGCAATCTATGCACCCCGAAACGCTGGCGCAATGTGTCTCGTCGAACCATGGCCAAAAGCGAGCCATCGGATTTGCTTATCATCGAGCTGGCGTTCGCCACGACGCAAGCCAGTCGCATTTGCTGGTCCCACCCATGGTTCCACAATTTGCTGAGAGCCATCTTTTTCGTCAAGATACTGATGCCTACATGCTCAAAACAGCAGTCGCCTATGGAGCGACCTCGCGAGAAGGCGTTGTTGTCGAGGATGTCAGGATCGACGACAATGGGGTGGAGGTCTTCCTTGCCGACGGGGAAAGCTTTCAAGCACGTTACCTCGTCGACGCAACCGGATTCCGTTCCGTGCTGGCGGACAAGCTGGAACTGCGCGATCAGGTGCCTAGAGCCGCAACTTGCTCGCGCACTATTTTCACACACGTCGAGGGACTAAAGCCGTTTGATGAGTTGTTGGGAGAGAATGAGCAATCAGGTCTTTCGCGGCGCTGGCACGATGGCACGCTTCACCACGTCTTTGATGGTGGGTGGTTCTGGATTATCCCGTTCGACAACCATGGGCTCTCAAACAACCACCTGGCAAGCGTGGGCTTAAGCCTTGATCTCAAGAAGTTTCCGCGACGTGAGATCGCCCCAGAGCAGGAGTTTCGGGAAATCGTGAGTCGTTTCCCCTCGATCGCGGCCCAATTAGAAGGGACGAAGGCAGTACGGTCTTGGACAGGGACCGGGCGTCTGCAGTACTCTTCCAACCGCACCGTGGGGCCTCGATTTACGATACTCAGCCACGCCTGCGGGTTCATTGACGCGCTCTACTCCAGGGGGTTGATCAGCACATTCGAGAGCCTTCATGCGGTGGGAAGTCGTCTTCTGGATGCGTTGCTCACCGATGATTTTTCTATGGAGAGATTTGATTACATCGAACGACTCCATCGTGCGCAGCTCGCTCTGAATGATCAGACGGTTCGAAATGCGTATCGTTCGATGGCCGATTTTAAGTTATGGGACGCATGGACAAAGATATGGATGGCGTTAAAGCTTTACGGCGATCTCTGGATTTTCCGAAGCATCAGGAAATTTGAGCAAAGCGGCGACGTTGCCATTCTCGCGTCGCTTGACGAAGAGCCGCGACCTGGTGCCGGCGCCCCGTTTGCTAAATACACACAGGGATTACTGGATCTTACGACGCATCTTCTCGACGAACTTGATCGCGGTTGCATCACAGTGGACGAAGTGTCTCGCCAGCTACTGGATGCGCTTGGAAAGGCGGACTGGCTTCCACAAGACATCTACGGTTGGGGCAATAGCGAGTCACGCCATATCGAGTTTACAAGCGAAAACATGATGAAATTGTTCGAATGGGGAAACAAGGAAGCGCCCGAGTGGTTGCGAAAAGGGCTATTCGATTTTCCGCCGCCAGGAGCGCCGAGCAAACACGGAGCGCCGAGCCAACACGGATCGCAGGAGCATTCGACCTTCGCCCATGATGATCCGTGTGACCGTCGGACAGCAGTTTGCTCGCAATGTGAATCCCATGCAAAGTTGACGCGGACGCAAAACGAAATCAAGACCTCCGATGGTGTTTTCATGCCATACAAGTCTTCCAAAATTTTTGAGCCGTTCAGAATCAAGAGTATCGAGCCGATTCGCTCAACTACCCGCGGGATGCGAGAGCAGTTGCTTCTCAAGGCTGGGTACAACCTTTTCATGATCAAAGCAGATGACGTTCTTATCGATCTGCTCACCGACTCAGGTACGGGTGCAATGTCGAATAACCAATGGGCTGCTATGATGCGCGCAGACGAGTCCTATGCCGGAGCAAGTAGCTTTACTCGCTTCGAAAACACGGTCCGATCCATTTTCGGTTTTGAGCACGTCATTCCGACTCACCAGGGACGCGCTGCAGAACGGATTCTCTTCAGCGTTGGGTGCAAGCCGGGTGATATCGTTCCGAATAACAGCCATTTCGACACAACCCGAGCGAACTGCGAACTTGCAGGGGCTGAAGCGATAGATCTCCTCACCTCGGAAGCCAAGCATCTAAACGTTCCTGCTCCGTTCAAAGGGAATATGGACGTGAATGCACTTGCACGTCTCATCATGCGTGTCGGGGCCAGTCGGGTGCCGATGGTAATGCTCACTATCACGAACAATGCCAGTGGAGGGCAGCCGGTTTCGATGGAAAATGTTCGGGCGGTCAAGGCAATTTGCGCGTCGCACGGCATACCGCTTTACATTGATGCCTGTCGATTTGCGGAGAACGCCTTCTTTATCAAAACGCGAGAGCCTGGTTACCAAGACCGAACCCCGCTTTCCATCGCGCAGGAACTGTTCAGCCTCGCCGACGGTTGCGTGATGTCAGCCAAGAAAGATGGCCTCTCGAATACGGGCGGGTTTCTCTGTACCAACGACGGCTTATTGGCACAAAAACACAAAGAATTACTCGTCGTCACGGAAGGGTTCCCAACGTACGGCGGACTGGCGGGACGTGATCTAGAAGCGATCTCGGTGGGGCTCGTAGAGGCGCTCGATGAAGACTATTTGCGCCACCGCGTTGCCTCCGTAGCCTACCTCGGAGAGCGTCTGATCGAATTGGGAATCCCAATTGTTCAGCCGACGGGTGGGCATGCAGTCTACATCGACGCACGCGGATTTCTTCCAAACTTTTCCCCTACGGATCTTCCAGGCGTCGCGCTGGCAGCAGAACTCTATCTTGAGGGAGGCATCCGGGCTACAGAAATTGGAACGCTTATGCTTGGCCGGCGCGATACACAGGGCCAAGAGCAACCGGCCCCCTTTGATCTGCTGAGGCTCGCGCTGCCTCGCCGTGTTTATACACAATCACACATCGATCATGTCGTAGAGACGATCGAGCATGTTTGGAATCATCGCATGACCCTTCGCGGCCTAGATATCCTTCACCAGGCGCCGTTACTAAGGCACTTCACTGCGGTCCTGCGTCCTAAGATTCCGGTGGCGACTATGCAGCACCTGAGCGAAGAGTCTGATATGTTCTCATCCCGAATCTTAACTTGCCAAAGTTGATTCCACCGCCATTTTCGTGAACTTGTAAGCACCCATACACAAGTTTTCACACACAACTTGTTTGACCGCGTGCCCGTCGGGCCGCGTTTTCCTAGCGAAAGCGCGGGGCGATGCGGCGATGCCCACGCGGTTAAACGAACAATCTTATGCATGGGTGCTTAAATTCAATCTACTCAAACTCCATTCAATATTATGCCTAAACTATTCGGTTTTAAAAAAGTGCCGGTTCCGGGGCAGCCCACGCTGCCAATCATCGGGGCGCCTAAACGATTCTATGACTTCCTTGAGGATCCCGTAGGAGTCGTGATGAGACTTCGCAAGTATGGCGATGTCGCTGCTGTAGTAAAAGGCAGTCCTGCAATCGTGTGTGTCTACGGCGCGGAACGCAATCGGGAGATTCTGAACGTTCCTGGCATGTTTCAGCATGACGAGGATCTGTTTCGTGGCCCTGAGGGGAGCGCGATGCAAAAGCTGCGCAACGCACTGGTCTGCATCAATGGCCAAATGCATAAGCGGCATCGCAAATTGATGCAGCCTGCTTTCCAGAAGTCAGCCCTCGATGGCTACGCTCCGGGAATTGTCGAAACAACGCGGCAACGGTTAGCAACTTGGCCGGTTGGCGAAACAGCGAAACTGGACGTGCTCTGTCGCGAACTGGCGTTGTGCGTTGCTGTCAAGAGCCTATACGGCCTCGACGTCCGAGAAGGTGTGCCGGAACTTGGGGCGTTGGCGGCTGAGTTTGTAGATGTGTTCTCTGCTCCCAAGATCATTCTGGCACCTATCAACTTGCCCGGCATGCCATTCCGACGTGCCTTGCATTTGTGCGAGCGGATTACTCAGGAGTTTACAAAACTCATCGAAGAAAAACGACGCTTGGGCGGGGAACAGCGCGATGCAATGGCTTTGCTTATGGCCGCTCGCGATGACGACGGTCAACCGTTGTCAGACGCGGAACTCATCGCGGAAGCCATGGTGCTATTCATTGCCGGACATGAGACCACCGCGATGACGCTCACCTGGACGTTGTTCCTACTCGAGCGCCATCCCGAAGTGCTTGAGAGTGTGCTCAGCGAATTGGACGAAGTGTTAGGTAGCCGAGAGCCGACTCCTGAGGACGGGGCAAAGCTGGTTATTCTAGACCGGGTTATCAAAGAGTCCATGCGGCTGCTCGCTCCTGTTCCGGTGCTCTTTTTGCGGGTCTGTGCCGAAAGCACTCAGGTGGGAAAATTCACACTTCCTAAAGGAGCCAACGTGCTGGTCAGTCCACTTGCAACGCATCATGACCCTAATGTCTATCCCGAACCTCGCCGATTCAAACCGGAGCGCTGGGCGGGCAACTCTCCGCCGGCATATGCCTATCTGCCATTCGGCGCTGGGCCTCGTACCTGTGTAGGCCTGATGTTCGCTGAACGTTCATTGCGTCTCATGCTCCCCATGATTCTCCAACGCTACCGAATCTCGATACCCGAGGACACGAAAATCGACCGACTGACCCGCGCGAACATCATGATGGTCCGCGATGGAATGCCTGTGAAGATCGAACCGTTTGACAGGACTCGGCGCGAACCGAACCCAATCCGGGGAGATATACACGAGCTGGTTGATTTTTCATAAACGTCTTCGATGGGTTCCAGTTCGACTGACCCAAGTCCGGTTTTTAGACCCCAACCAGCTTGTCTGGTTGGTGAATAAGATTATTGCCTAGGTTTTTATTGAGAAATCTCCCATGAACAACCTTGAACTTGCGATTCATTTTTTTCTTCAGATCGCCGTCATACTGCTCTTCTGCAGACTTGTCGGATTCATCGCGGCTCGCGTAGGGCAACCGCAGGTAGTCGCTGAGATGATCGCTGGCGTGCTACTGGGGCCGTCGCTTTTCGGCCTTCTTGCACCGGAAACACAGGCTTGGCTTTTTCCTTGGGACAAGTCACAAGTAGCTCGCGACACTCAGAGCTACCTTTTCCCAGCATCCCAGCTCGGTTTGGCTCTTTACATGTTTGTAGTTGGGATGGAATTTCGTATGGACATTATTCGCCACCGACTCAAATCCTCGATAGCGGTTTCCGCAGCGGGAATGGTGACGCCGTTCGCTCTCGGCGCTTTTCTAGCATGGGGCTGCCATGGTTATCCTGAACTCGGTCTCTTTGGTCCTGGGGTATCAACTTCATCGGCCATGATTTTCCTCGGAGCCTGCATGTGCATCACTGCATTTCCCATGCTCGCCCGAATCATTCAATTCAAGAAACTAAATGGCACCACCATGGGCACGGTAGCTATCGGTGCCGGCGCCATCGACGACGCGACCGCATGGTGCCTGCTCGCGTTGGTTCTCGCGAACATCGACAACAATTGGTCGCATGCGATGCTCAATATCTTCGGAGGAGTTCTCTTTGTCGTAATTGCGCTTTATTTCATCAAACCTTTACTTGACAGGTTGGAGCGACGTCTCACCCAAGATGGCTTGTTGACAGAGAGTGGTTTTGTCGTCGGGCTAGCGTTGATGGCCCTTGGAGCTTGGTGGACAGACTACATCCGCTTGCATGCAGTTTTCGGTGCATTCGTCATGGGTGCCGTAATACCCCGGAGTGTGATGGCGCGCGACATCATAGCGAGAATCCAGCCGCTTACTGTCGCCCTATTGCTGCCGTTGTTCTTCACCTATTCCGGACTAAACACCCAAATAGCACTGCTCAACACACCGACACTGTGGATGATATGCGGTGCGGTACTCGTCGCAGCGGTACTGGGCAAAAAGGCCGCTTGCTGGCTGGCCGCGAGAGCGACGGGTATTTCGAATCGCGAATCCATGGGCATCGGTATCCTCATGAATGCTCGAGGTTTAATGGAACTCATTATCATCAATATCGGTCTACAGAAAGGTATCATTTCCCCAGGGCTTTTCGCCACTCTCGTTATCATGGCAGTCCTCACCACGTTGATGGCATCTCCGATCTTTGAGCGTCTCATCGGTACCGGTAGGTATCAGACAGGGTTTGAACCCACGAGTGCCATTGCGAGCTACTAGCCGGCTAGTCCTTGGTCTGCTCGGTTTATTGCAGCGTCAATTTCCTTTTCAATCATGCTCAGTGGGTTCAGTGGACTTAACGGGTCATCATAGGGAGTGACTCTGTTCGTCTGAATTTCCCAATGCACCGGACCGTATCGAGCCGGGGCTGGTTGATTTCTTAGCACATGCCCGATTGCGTCGCCTTGATTAAAATGCCAAAATTCGTATGGAAAGTGAATGAAGCCGTGTGATTCCATCATCGAAGTGATTTCTAATCGATTTTGAAGATCCGCCGCCTCAATAAAAGGTGAGCGCATCGGTGTTCGCTCACTCATTTCGAGGTAAGAGTTCCCTCGCCAAACTTCAGTGCCGTCATCACGGCGAAACACCGAAACATCGATCGCAGACCCTGACATGTGCGTACCGACCTTCGGAAGGTTAGCGATCAAAACCATTGCGCGACGAAAGACCATTTCGACGGGAGGAATCTGACCGCCATTCTCCCATGTGCATTTCCTAAGTATGGCGTCGAACAATTCCGGTTTGCGAACCAATTGCCTCTGCATTTCCATCGATCGGTAGCCGTCCTCGATTTTCAAAATCAAACCACGTGCATTCATGTCTCGGCCGATGTCAATCACCTTTTTGACAAGTCCCTCTCGCATGAAAAACACGCGATCGATATCACCAGCGATCTTGGAATCGGAAAACATCATTTCGACATCGGCCGCTCCCGCCGTATGGGGAATCGACGCAAAGCCCTCACCACATTCGCGTACTTCGAACGGAAGTGTGCTCTGTATCAGTTCGTAACCAAGCTGCATCTGTTCGGCCCAATAGGCGCGCCGAGTCGAGTCGTCTGAAGTGGTCATAATTAAGCGTTTCCTAGTGTTGAATGCGGACGAAAACCCGACATCCGATCTTCTCAATGATCGTGGATAGCTATGGCCGTGTCAAACAAGCTGTGGCATTTATGGCAGCATCGATTTCTTGTGACTCGCCGAAGCCGATAATGGCAGAGTGAACCGAAGGATGCTGCAGTGCAAACTGGATTGCTCTTTGCGTAAGGTTATTGACTCCATACTCCTGCCTCAGAGAATCCGACTTGATGACGTCTTGGCGATAGAGCTCCAATGGAAAGAATGGGGTCTTAAGCGTGTGAGCGCTTGCAGAGCGACCGAGCAGAGCTCCTCCAGCAAAAACTCGAATCGCAAACGCGCCCACGTCCATCTTCAAACAATCGGCTAATACGTTTCCGTAGTTGCGATCAATCCTATCATCGTCGATCTCTTGACCTGCGCTCGGATTTAGCAAGTTGTATGGAATTTGAATCGTGTCAAAAACACCTGAGCGAATAACGGTACGCAAGGAAGTTGAGCATCCAGTACCGGTTAGACCGATGAACCGTACAAGTCCTCGCTTTTTCAATTCGATCAAGGCTTGCGTAATTTCGCCTGCCACATCAACGTCTTCCGCCGCAACGGAAAATGGCTCGTTATAGCGCTGCTTCGTGATTCCATTGTGAAGTTGAAACAGGGTAACGGAATTGCGCTTTAGCCTCTCAAGGCTTTGATGAATTCCGTCATAGATTTGCTGTTGCAGAGTGCGAGGGTCGGTAAATAGGACTCGTACCTTGGTTGCAACCTGGACCATTTCTGTATTGGGGAGTGTGGACAGGCACCGGCCAAGATTGGATTCGGAGGCACCTTGACCGTATCCGGCCGCAGTATCAAACCAGTTGATTCCATTTTGCAAAGCGCGTTGAACGACAGCAAGCTGTAACGCATGATCGTCGCCCGTCATGAGGCCGGAAACAGGTCCAGCTCCGAACGCGACAACCGGAACCTGAAGCTCCGTTTTACCAAGTCGGCGAAGTGGCACGGCATTCATTTAGACAGCACTGTCTCCGTGTTTTTTGGAGCTAGCCAGATCACAAGCATACCCACAACGTAGATGAGGCCAGTCCAAAGCCCGATTTTCGCATAGTCCCCTTCGAAACTAGTCATTCGAAGCCCTACAAAAATCACAACAAGTGCGGCCGCAATCCGCCCCGAATTAAAAGAAATACCGATTCCGGTTGAACGAACATGCGTCGGGAACAACTCGGGAAGAAATAGAGGCAACCATCCAAAGTAAGTTACACCAAAGAGTCCGAGTAGGAAAACAAATATTGAGAAATTCGGGTCGCCTGGTGTCAGTTGAGTGAATAGCCAAGTACTGACAAAAAAGGTCCCTAGGCTAATCAAGAAATAGGATAAGCGTCGCCCCACGACGCTCGCAATGATTCCGCCTAACAGGCTTCCGACGATCGCGCCGCTTGATCGTGTGACTAGCGTCCAGGCTTTGTCCTTGGGGCTCTGTTTGGGTTTCTTGACTGTGGTACCGTCACTCTGCTCGTTTGCGGTTTCTGCGGCACGGCGCGCGGCAACTTGGTCTGTCCATGGGACAACCCAATTCGCATTCGCAGCGGTCCCAATAACGGGAATCGCACCGAGAACAATTCCTAACAGGGTGCGTTGCAGGAGTGGAGGGCTAAACAACTCCACGAATGGTGAGGCTGTCGCTTTGTCGGTCCTCGGCTCAGAGGTTTGCACGCTACTTGCGTTCGACAAAGAAGTCTGCAACTTGCGAGTTGCTAGCCAGCGAGCCGACTCGGGAACCTTCCAAAGTATGAACGCGCCAAGAATGATCGGTGAACCGCCAACCATTAGCGTCCACCTCCATGACACGTCCGTTACCGGCCAAGCGTAACCGATGATGCCTATGAGCACGAATCCGAAGTTGGCTGCAGTTCCAAGAAGTCCAGCCAGGAAAGGACGCGAAGCAGAGGGGTACGCTTCGGCAACGAGTGAAACAGCATTTGGCCAAGTGCCTCCGAAACCTAAGCAAGCCAAAAATCGCAGCCCCCACATCAAGTGCGCTTCTTGCGCAAACCAACCAGCCATAGTCAACACTGAATAACAAACGACACTCCATCCAAGTGCCTTAGTCCTGCCTGCTCGATCACCAAGCCATCCGAAACTCCATCCTCCTACAGCAGCACCCAACATGAATGCCGCTTGGTTCCATGCGAACCATTGCGTGACAATTGCTTCGGCAGTTTGCGGACCAAGTAGTTCTCGCATCATCTGCCGGTGGATAAGGACGAAAAGACCGTTTTCGAGACCTGCAAACATCCACGCCAAGAACCCAGCAAGTAGCATCCATTTACATCCCGATGTTGATAAAGCAGGTGGATCGGTGCTCGTCATCTTGGAGATGCTTTCGAAATTCGATGGTGGGCCGTCAGGACCAGTGTCGACGTTTTCCGTTCTTGTCGCAATACAGCGACTTTGGTTCGACACGAAGTCCGGGTTTGAGACCCCAAACAGCTCGCCTGGTTGGTGAATAAGATTTGCAGCTGAGTGCTATTGCGGACTATTCATAACCGAAGCGTAAATCCGAGCAACTCGCATTCAGCGGCTAACAGTCGGTGTCCGATCTGCAAAGTCAGGAGGGCTGGCCAGTGACTTGCAAGGAAAACGACCAGCAAGGAATAGCCTTTCCCACAGATATGCCTTTCGAACGCGAGAATCAGTCATAGGCAAAGTGTGTTGTTTTCCTCGACGCGTCTCCACAACCAATAGACCGTCTTTGACCTGCCGAACAATCCAATATTTATCCACTTCGTAAGAATACATTTCGCCGTGCGGCGATGGCCAAATGTGTTTTGCTCTTTTGCCCGGCGATATACTGTGTTTTTGACGGGTATAGACAACCCAATCATTTGGACTAAACGAGCCGACCATGCGGATTGATTCCTCGCCCTAAACTTCTAAACACCAAGTGAAAGGGTTGTTAATCCCCAGACGAAGCGGCGTTAACAGTTAGTTGACTTGAACTGGCAATCCGCTCACTCTATTCTTCACCGTGAATCGATTTGAATCCAGGTCAGACTTCAGTCTGGTAAGGTAATTCAAGAGAATATTAGCGGTTTTTTGACACTTCTCGCCGAACGCCACAGAATGCCGCCGAGTTTATCTCGGGGGATCGTTACTATCTCCCTAAGAAAGTGGCCAGAACCATCGGCATAAAGCACATGAAGCCGACGATTTTATTGATTGATTCGCTGATCACACCGATTTCAAATCCTTTCTTGGAATTGAGAATCAATGCAAAGTGCCGCTGGCGGGACTCGAACCCGCACGGGGTTTCCCCCAGCAGATTTTAAATCTGCTGCGTCTGCCATTTCGCCACAGCGACATCGCGAATCAAGAATGTATCCCAACAACCCATCGAATGGTAGGGGAAGTAGGTCCTGCCTGCCGGGCAGGACTCAAATCGCAAAATCCCGCTCGGCAAGCGGGACCTACTTGTCCCGCTCGCCAAGCGGGACCTGCTTGAAATCCCTAATTCGGCTTCTTCGTGACCAGAGCAAAGTCGCATACGTTACTTCCCGATTTTACCTCGGCGGTCAACGCTCCGCGTGCATAATGTTTGGGTATCGCAACAAACTCCGTCTTCTCAGCTGTACCAGTATCAGGTGCATCCTCGGCGGACATTCGTTTCGTAGTTATCACCACATCATGATTACCTACCATTGCACCAAATCGTTCCGTCGTAAACTCTAGTCGATATTTGCCATTGGCATCCGTCTTTCCATAGGAACTTGTACCATCAGCCTCTTTTGAAATGAACGTAACAAGAGCTCCTGGCAAAGACTTACCGTCCACTGTCACAGTCCCCGTGACAGTTCCAAGTTGCGGCCCGCTTTGACCACACCCAGATAAAAATAAAATGCAGCCAAACGCCAATAAACAAATCATTTGTAACGGTTTCATGAGAATCCTTGTTGAGTTCAGAATCGTGGGTAGGATGGGACCATTTTTCCCGTTTAAGCAAAGTATCGGGACATTGGCCCCAATCTACTTTTGGTAGTTTCCAATCTGCCGCTCGCCTAAGCGACAAATAAAAATGCTGTGGCGTTATTCCACAGCATTCACAAGGGCATTGGAACACATTCTCGCAACTATTCAAACGATACGATGCCACCGTCGTCGATCGACCCGAATCGCTGGTAAATGCCAAACGGACCATTCACAGTTACACCAGGAGCCGTAAAGTCCGTATCGGTGTGCTGGATCGAATCGGAAATGAAATGAACTGATCCATCCACAAAGACAAAATTGCCGCCGCCTGTATGGTAACTGTGAAACGCCTTGTGCTTGGTGCCAGTTGCCAACGGACCATTCAGTTTGTGGCGAGTTGCCCTCAAGTGCAAGTGCGGACCATTATTGTTTGCACCAGCGTTAGTGCAAAGTGGTCCACCTCCGTTCGTGATATTTCCCAAAATATACTGACGATCCGAACCATCACCTGCGGCATTTACGGGACGCCACGAGACTTCTCCAACAGCAAATACATTTGACGTCCCGTCCGTCACTTCGCCCATTCTCCTTGAGGAATTTACTACCAGTAATCCGTGATTTCGCACTCCCTCTACGTTTGTCATTCCGGAGACCTGGCACCACTGTCCGTCAAACGAGCCAAGCACACCTGCGTAGCTCGTAACCGCAACTGCGGCACTACCATTTGCATTACCTGAATTACTTGGATCGGTTTTAGGAGCAATGTCAGACGGGCAGCGAAAAGCAGAAAGTGGAACCGCACAAGCAGCAATGTTTGCCGGATTAGAGCCTGTACCATATGGATGAAGCTTTAGATCCAAAGTACTGTAAAGACTATTCTGCTCGATATACGGCAGAATTGCACACATCCAAGACCAGCCCCCATCTTTGAGCATTGCATTGGTGGCCGCCGTATCGGTAAATCCAATGGGAAACCTCTTGTAGGTCGACTCGTAATTGAGCAATGCAAGCCCATGTTGTTTGAGGTTATTACTGCACTGCATCCGACGAGCCGCTTCACGGGCTGCTTGCACGGCAGGAAGCAAAAGCCCGACCAAAATCCCAATAATAGCGATCACAACCAACAACTCAACCAAGGTAAAACCCGATTTAGGTTTCCGAAATCTGCACCAGCGTGGCATGACGACTCCAAAATAAGAAAGAGCTGACGAGAACAGCGATAAAATCAACACCGTTAATGCTATGTTAACAATTACATGAGTCACCGCAATGAAGTTTCGCGAGAATCCAAAAAAAACACTGTTGTGTTTATCAATATGCTGATTCTGCTTGCCGCCGGCGAAGCAACCTGGGGCAGAGGCGCAGGTTGGTAGGGGGCTCGTCCCCCACCAACCTTGTTTTGGCGTACTAACGGCAGGCACTTGCGAATCGACACGTTCCCCTCGGCCTTGCGGGCTGTTGTATTAATCCTAACCCAAAGCGTTAGCGAGGGACGAACGATCCCTCGCTAACGCTTCGGGTTGTGATGCCACCTTTAATTGAGTCAAGACACAATAAAACAACAGCCGCTTGCCCGCCAGCGGCTGGCAAAGCCGAGGGGAACGGGAGTTGGGACGCCCAATGTAGTACGCCAAAACGCATCCGTCGGGGGCAAGCCCCGAACGGATGGTCCAGCGATATTGTCTAAATCTATTGTTGTTCGGAACAAAAAAGACTCGATATAAATTAGAAAGAAATAGCGAAACTGCTATTTGTCGCACAGCCCAGGCAGAGGCCGGAGAAAAGCGGTCCGCGACTTCTAAGAATTAGGGTTGGCAAACTATGGGAGGAAGAGGCTCCTGCCCAGTTTTTTGCTATGATTTAACTCGGATGGAGCCTCGCACTTCCGCGATACCTTGCTCCGTGACTAAACCTTTGCAAAGCATGAGGACCTATTGGAAGCCAAAGATGTTTTCATCAAAAAAACGTTTTTGCAGTTGACGACATGGGCCTGCATTCCTATCTTCTTGCGTCCCGCGTTCAACGTAGGGCTTACGAGATGGTTGGCGAATCAAAAATCGCCGACGAATTGACGTTAACTGAGGAAGTAATCAGCAGTGTCCGGATCGCATGAAGTCATCAGAATTCGAATGGAAGCTTATGACCATGCCGTTTTGGATCAGAGTGCTTTGGAGATAGTGGAAACCGCCAAGCGGACCCACTCCGAAGTGCACGGCCCGATTCCACTTCCTACACGCATCGAGCGATACACGGTCCTTTCAGGTCCGAATATTGACAAGAAAGCGCGACAGCAATTTGAGATTAGGACGCACAAGCGACTAATCGATATCAAGCAAGCCACTGCTCGAACGATCGAAGCTCTAAACAAGTTGAGCTTACCCGCTGGCGTTGACATCAAAATCAAGGCAACCACGCGGTAGGAAATTTACGCTTAAACGGCATCCATCAGGTTTTCCCAATATGAAACGGAAGCTCTGAAGGTAACCATCGAATTGGCGATTGAAGTTTGGGTTTACCATCTTCTTCGCAAAGTCTGCTCTGCAAAACGGGTGGGCTCGTCGGTGTGTCCTTCAAAGCAAACGATTTACGGAATAAGACGAATGAGCAAAGGAATCCTCGGCCGCAAGGTCGGAATGACGCAGATATTTGAGAAGGACGGTCGCGCTGTGCCCGTCACGGTCATCGAAGCTGGGCCTTGCCATGTTCTTCAAGTCAGAACCGTAGATCGAGATGGTTACGAAGCAACCCAGTTGGGTTTTCTGGACAAGCCGCGACGTCTTGCAAGCCGCGCTGCTCGAGGTCAAGTTGCTGGAATTTCCAGCAAGCGTTCCGAAAAAATCAAGGCTGCTGGTGGTGCAGTCGCCGTGAAAGCGGATTGCGAGCCAAAACGCTTTATACGTGAGTTCCGCGGTCCTGCATCAGCAGATGTTGGTGCAGAAGTCAAGGTGACGGTTCTTGAGGGAACTAAGTCGGTTGACGTTACCGGGATTAGTAAAGGTTGCGGATTTTCTGGTTGGATGAAAAGGCATAATTATGCCGGCCAGCGAGCGACCCACGGTGTGAAGAAAGCTCATCGCCATCCTGGTGGTACCGGTGCTGGTACGTATCCAGGCCGAGTTCGTAAGGGTAAAAAAGGTGCTGGGCAGTACGGCAACGATCAAATCACGATGCGAAATCTTTTGGTGGTTCGCATAGATGGAGAGAACAATCTTCTGCTGGTTCGGGGTGCAGTACCTGGTCCAAACGGCGGCTACGTTATCATTCGCGAATCAAACAAAGTCGGCTAGAGAGCATTAGGCGTAATTAGAGATGACAACACTTCCAGTTTATGACATGTCGGGCGCAAAGGTCGGTGATTACGAAATCGACCCAGAAGTGCTTGCTCCAAAAGTCAGCAAGCAATTGTTGCACGACGTTGTTGTTATGTACTTGGCCAATCAGCGCCAGGGAAGTAACAAGACGAAGACCCGCGGCGAAGTCTCGGGTTCGACCAAGAAAATGTACAAACAAAAAGGTACCGGTAACGCTCGTGCCGGTTCTAAGAGAAGCGGTGTTCGACGTGGCGGTGGTCACATCAACGCTCGTCAGCCACGTTCGTACTACTATCGATTGCCACGCAAGGCGATTCAGGCAGCGACGCGAATGGCGATCGCTTCCAAAATCTCGGCTGGGTCGGTCGTCGTTGTTGATCAAATTAAGATGGACTCGCCCAAGACGAAGCTGTTGGCTTCCGCCTTGAAAGCGATGGGTCTCGAGGGGCAGACCAAGACTCTCGCGATTAGCGGCTTGGATCGAAACATTTACCTTAGCGGTCGAAACATCGAGGGACTGACGATTAGCCCAGTAGCCGACTTGAATGCTTTGACTGTTCTCCGGCCGCGCAAGCTGGTCATGACGAGGGAAGCTCTCGACTGGATCAAAGCGAGAGCGAGCGCATAGCGTTCTGTTAAGCGAAAGCAAAAGACGATTTCAATCGTAAAACAACTCAGAAACAAATCATGGCAAAGCAACAACCTAAAAGCAAAATCGTACTAACTCCGCATCAAGTGGTGTTGCGTACGCTCGTAACGGAAAAGGGTGTTCACAAAGCATCTCGTCAAAACCGTTATGCGTTCGAGGTCAATCCGTTGGCGGATAAAACCGACATCAAGGCCGCGATCGAAGAATTGTTCAACGTAAAGGTTGTGGCGGTCGCGACTCAAAACAAGCAGGGCAAGTCGAGGCGATATCGCGCTCGACTTGGGGTGACGAAGGCTTGGAAGAAGGCAATCGTCAAACTTAGCAGCGAACACAAGATCGACTTCTTCTAGCACAATTAGCCGGATGGCGCTAGCCTCCGGTTGGTGGTGGTGTAGAACCGTGGGCTAGCGCCCTACGGCTAAGGCAAACCAAAGGGCAAGTTTATGGGAATTCGAGTATACAAACCAACTTCAGCGGGTCGACGAAATTCGTCTGTAAGCGACTTTGCGGAGTTAACACCGGGTGCGGTTCCTGAGAAGGCGTTGCTCGTACGGTTGAAGCGACATGGTGGGCGAAACAATCAAGGTTTCATCACGTCGCGACATCGCGGTGGTGGGCACAAGCAGATGTATCGCATCATCGACTTCAAACGAAAGAAGGATGGAATACCTGCAATGGTAAATTCAATTCAATACGACCCAAATCGTTCGGGGCGCATCGCCTTGTTGCATTATGCAGATGGCGAAAAGTCCTACATTGTGGCTCCAGATGGACTCAAGGCCGGTGCAACGTTGCTCAATGGGTCAGAGGCTCCGCCAACTTTGGGCAACTGTTTGCCAATGAAAAATATTCCGCCAGGGACAGAAGTTTGCTGTGTGGAAATGACGTTTGGACGCGGTGCTGCACTTTGTCGTTCTGCAGGTTCATCGGCTGTATTGATGGCTCGTGAAGCGGGTTGGGCTCAGCTGCAACTGCCGAGTGGCGAAATTCGACGCGTGCCAAGTCAGTGCCGAGCAACGATCGGAAAAGTAAGTAATCCAGACCACGGTGCGATTCGAATCGGCAAGGCCGGTCGTAATCGTTGGAAGGGTTGGAGGCCTCACGTTCGCGGTACAGCAATGAATCCAGTGGATCACCCGCACGGTGGTGGTGAAGGAAGAACGAAGGGTGGTCGTCACCCAGTGAGCCCGACGGGCAAGCTGGCCAAGGGTGGTTATACTCGTCGACCTCGCAAGCCGAGCAACTCCGCAATTATTCGTCGACGCAAGTCGGTTCGTTACGGTCAACTAAAACTGAGATAGTCTGCAAGGGAAGAGTTCTGACGTATGGGACGTTCGACTAAAAAGGGTCCATTTGTAGACCCGAAATTGTATGCGAAGCTTGTAAAGGCCCGCGAAAAAAACGATAACATGCCGATTACAACTTGGGCTAGACGATGCACGATCGTGCCTGAGTTTGTCGGTGCGACCTTCATGGTTCATAACGGAAAAGCACATATCAAGGTATTCGTGACGGAAGACATGGTCGGGCACAAGCTCGGCGAGTTTTCGCCGACACGAACCTTCCGCGGCCACGGCGGTAAGGGTGGAAAGAAGTAATTTTTTAGGAAACAGGAATTAATCATGGCTTACCGAGCCGTACATCGATACGCACGAATCAGTGCTAGAAAGGTCAGACCGCTGGCCGATTTAGTGCGTGGCAAATTTGCGGATGAAGCATTAGAGATGCTCCGATTTCAGCCGAACCGTGGCGCACGGATGTTGGAAAAGGTTATCAAAAGTGCAATTGGTAGTGCTGGAGACACAGACCAAAATGGGGGACGTTCGTTCAGCGCCGAGGAATTGGTGGTTGTAGACGCTCGCATTGATGGCGGTCCGATTATGAAGCGGTTTAGACCAATGTCGCGAGGGCAAGCGTTTACGATCCTGAAGCGATCGAGTCACATTTCGGTAGAACTCAAGAGAATCGAAGAGCTGTAGGAAACTTGCATTATGGGACAAAAGGTCAATCCAATAGGTTTCCGTACCGGTATCGTCATGGGCTGGAAGAGCCGATGGTATGCCAGCAAGAAAGAGTTCGCTGAGCTGCTCGTAGAAGATCAGAAGATTCGAAAGTTTATCAAGTTTCATCCAACGAAGCCTGCGTACCGAGAAGCTGGTATCGATCGAATTGAAATCGAGCGAACACGCGACGAAGTACGGTTGATGGTTTTCGTTGCGAAGCCTGGTTTGATTATTGGGAAGAAGGGGACGGAGATTGAAATTTTGCAAGAAGAGCTGCAAAACTTGATCGGTCGTCGCGTGAATCTCAAGGTCGAAGAAGTTTATCGCCCTGAGATTCAGGCTCAGTTGATTGCCGAGGACATTGCTAAGCAACTTGCGAAGCGATCGAGTTTTCGTCGAACGATGAAGCGATCTATCGAAACAGCGATGGATGCGGGTGCCAAGGGTATCAAGATTCAAATGTCTGGACGTTTAGGTGGTGCGGAAATGGCACGTTGCGAAAAGGGCAACGCCGGTTCCTTACCGCTCAGTACGATCCAGGCGAAAATTAGCTATGGACTTGCAGAGGCCGCTACTCCACAGGGGAATATCGGGATTCAAGTCTGGGTAAATCAAGGTTCTTACGCGGGAGACGCTAACGATGGCGCTGATGCCCAAACGGGTCAAGCACCGAAAAAGCCAAAGAGGACGTA
>JAYTVL010000308.1:0-19578 GCA_043744075.1 Pirellula sp.
CGATCACAACATGGGCCGCAAACCGTGGGCTAGCGCCCTTCGGCTAATCAGCCGGAACGCGCTAGCGTCCGGTTCAGCCCGACTTATGATCGAGGCCCACTTTCCGAATCGAAACACTATTATTTATGACTGACCGAAATCGATCGAAGACCATGTACAAGACTCGCAATACCAAGAGCGACATGATCATGGCCCCTAAAACGCCGCCAATCACGACTGTCGCAAGGGGACGTTGAACTTCTGCCCCTACGCCGTCACTCAAGGCCATTGGAAGGAAACCAAAACTCGCGACCAACGTCGTCATCAAAACTGGCCGGAGACGCGTAATCGCCGCTCGAGTTACCGAGTCATCAACCGATAATCCTTTCGCTAGAAACTGCCTAATCGTTGATACCAGTAACATATCATCCAAAACCGCAACGCCGGACATCGCGATAAATCCGATCGCCGCAGAAATGGAAAAGGGCATGTCACGAATCCAAAGTGCAATGATTCCACCTACCCAAGCAAACGGTATTCCAGTGAAGACGCGGATCGTATCTACGACATTGCCGTAAGTTACATAGAGCAATCCAAAGATCAAACTCAACGTGATCGGAACTACGATGAGTAGTCGCTTCCGAGCGCTTTCAAAGTGTTCAAATTGTCCTCCATACTCGATGCGGTACCTGCCTAGGGGCAAGTTGACCCTTGAGGCAACTCGGTCCTGGACATCTTTGACGAAACTACCCAAATCACGTCCTCGAACGTTTGCAGTCACCGTAATTCGCCGCTGTCCCCATTCGCGTGTAATCGTGGATGGACCCTCAACTATATCGATGCTCGCTAATCTGCCAAGCGGTACACGCTTTCCATCTGCTGTGGTGATTTGCATATCTGAAATGGCTTTAGGGCTGCTTCGGGCCGATTCTGGCAATCGTACTACCATTGGAAATCTCAATTGTCCCTCAATGACTTCGCCGACCGAATGGCTCCCGATCGACTCGACGAACCTTAGCACGTAATCAGCTGTGACTCCATAGCGTGCGATCTGCTCTTGATTGATGCGAATCTGCAAAATAGGTTGGCCGGTTACTTGCTCGGCGGCAACGTTGGAAGCTCCCGCAACCGAATTGACAATCGCAACAATCTCTTTGGCTTTAGCAACCAAAACATCGAAATCGTCTCCATAGATTTTGATTCCTAAATCGGAGCGAACTCCGGAAGTCATTTCGTTGATTCGCATTTCGATAGGTTGAGAATAGGACAATCGCTGTCCCTGAAATTCGCGCAGGGATTCATCAACCAGATCCGTAAGCTGTTTTTGGTTCTTGGCCTTGGTCCATTGCTCGCGTGGTTTTAGCGTGATGTACATATCGGTTAGTTCGACACCCATTGGGTCTGTTGCAATCTCTGCCGAACCAATTCGACTCCAAACGTTTTCCACTTCGTCTGGAAAAGAACGCAATAGTTCGCGTTCCATGAGAGTATTGATGCGAACCGACTCATCCAGATCGGTACCGGCCAACCTCACAATTCCGATCGCAATCGCTCCCTCGCTCATATCAGGTATAAATTCCGTTCCCAAGTTGGGCGCGATCAGCCCGAAAGCGAATACGAGAAGAGTAGCAGCAATACCAAGCACCGCCCCCTTATGATTCATTGAGAACCTCAGGATTGGTCCGTGAATGAAATGAGCCAATTTCATAAGGCATGGTTCCTTGTGACGCACAACTCTTGGCAATAAATAACTGGCTAGGACAGGCATCAATGTTAGAGAAAGAACAATCGATCCGAGCAACGCAAAGATGACTGTCATCGCCATCGGCCGAAACAACTTCCCCTCGATCCCTTCCAGCGTTAGTATCGGTAAGTACACAATGGCAATAATCAGTTCGCCAAACATCGTCGGTCTTCTTACTTCGATGGCCGCATCCCTGATGACCTCCAATCGATCTCGTTTGCAATTGATTGGATCGGCAAGCTGCCGCATGCAATTTTCGACCATGACAACCGAACTGTCGACTACCAAACCAAAGTCGATTGCTCCCAAGCTCAGAAGGCTAGCTGCGATTCCGTATCGGTACATTCCAGCAAATGCAAAGCACAGCGAAAGCGGGATAGCGACAGAAACGATCACCGCTGCTCGCAGATTACCTAAGAACGCGAACAAAATAGCGATTACGAAGAGCCCTCCCTCGAAAAGATTGGAACGCACAGTATCAAGCACTTGATCGACCAAAACAGTTCGATCGTAAACTCGGCGAATTTGAACGTTGGCGGGCAGGCTTTTCTCGATGGAAGTGAGCTTGTCCTTCATTGCGACGGTAACACGATGGCTGTTCTCACCCATCAGCATAAACCCCAGCCCCAGCACGACTTCGCCACGACCATTGGCAGTGACCGCTCCGCGACGAATTTCGTGGCCGATAACGACCTTTCCAATGTCTCTTAAGCGGACCGACACACCGTCTATCGTGTCGATCACGATCTGTTCGATTTGTTGTATATTGGATACTTTACCGACCCCTTGAACCAAAAGCATGCCGCGGTTCTGACTGATGTTTCCCCCACCAACATTGCTATTGTTCGTTTCGACCGCTCGAACTGCTTGATCGAACGTGAGATCGTATTGAATCAAAAGCGCTGGTTCGATCAAAATCTGAAATTGTCGGACATATCCACCCCAGCTATTGATTTCAGCTGTACCTGGAACCGTTTTCATCGTAGGTTTGATGGTCCAATCATTTAGCGTTCGCAGCTCGCTTTTCTCTCGAACGTTCCCCTCGACGAGATAGTGCAGGACTTCGCCCAAACCAGTCGAGACGGGGCCCATTTGTGGTCGCCCTAAACCGGGAGGCAAGTTGACTGTTGAGAGCCGTTCTTGGATCAATTGCCTCGCAAAGTAAATGTTGGTCCCTTCCTTAAACACGACGACGACTTGCGAAAGTCCGAACTTTGAAATCGATCTCATCAACTCCAAGCCCTGCAGTCCCGAAATCGACTGTTCCACTGGAAAGGTAACTTGCCGCTCAACTTCTTCCGGGCTCAATGCAGGTGAGGATGTGTTGATTTGCACTTGAACGGGCGTTGTATCCGGAAACGCATCAATATCCAAATTGCGTAATGCCAATACACCGAAAACGATAGTTATGGCTGTCGCAATAAGCACCCATGCGCGATAACGAAGCGACAGATCTATGACCCGATTCAGGATATCCATGGCTATTCCTCGCAACACCCACAGCCAGCCCCCAAATTGCTCTTAAGCAGTTGAGCAAGTAGCGACGCACTTCCTTTGGTAGCGATGACTTCGCCCGGGAGAACCCCGGCCAGCAACTCAACATGTGTATCGTCCGAAGCGCCTAGTGCGACCTGACGAACATGAAAAAAGCGGGGCGAGTCCGGCTGGAAGAAATTCTTATCACGCACAAACACAAATGTCGCCTGCGAGGTCGCCTGAATAGCCTCTTTTGGAACGACGATAGCCTTGGCCTCTTCGCGCAGCAACACCTTGGCATTGACGAAAGTATTGTTTCTCATGTCTCCTCGATCGTTGACGATGTTTGCTCGTACACTAATAGTCCTCGTACGATCGTCGATTGTGGGGCTGATCCATGCCACTCTGCCGTCAACACTACTGCCATTCGAATCGGATTCGAAGACGACTTTGGAGCCGATTCGAACAAGATCCACGTCGTCTTGATTGAAATTCATCATCAACCACATTTGAGATGGGTCAGCAATCGTAAATAACGTCGCACCCGGCTGAACCACTTCACCAACGACGGCGTTTGTTTGAATGACTACTCCATCCAGTGGAGCTCGAATTGGAAATAGATTTCCGCTCGCAGCAGTAGTTTTTGACGACTTCGCATATCCCTCTAGTCCAAGCGACAGGAGCTCTCGATCAAGTGATACGGGGTCCATTTTCTCGCTCTCGGCTGGTGGGTTGAAACCCAGGTTAGCGAGCGATTGCCTTGCCGTGGAAAAGGAAACTATCGCTTCCTGAAGAGCGGTCTCTGCTTCGATCGCATTGCGCTGGGGGATTGCCCCTTGAATCGCAACAGGACGCAGTCGATCAGCGACAGAGCGTTTGAGTTGCAGTTGAACAGTTGCTTGTACGAGTTGCGATTTCGCTTTTCCGACCTCAGCAGCGTCGATGACGGTCAGGATATCGCCAGCTTGAACACGCTCCCCAGTTATTTTAAGTACTCCAGCAACGCTTCCTGAGACTCGCGTTGATAATCTTGCAACAAAAGTAGGATTGAAGACCAATTCGGCATTGGCGGTAATGGTTTCCTTCATTGGCTTCTCGTCGACGATTCCGACATCAATCCCGGCCCGATCAATGCTCTCTTTGGAAGGAAACTGAATTCGTTTTTTATGCAGCGGCTCTCGACCTGAATTTGTGTTTTTGGCGACGAAGACAGTTGATGACGCGAATCGCTTTGGATGCGTGACAGTTTCGTTCAGTTGCGCAAGTTCAGGATGATCGAAAACGCATTCTGCGACGCCATGTAGCATACAAAATCCCGATGGTTGTGGTTTGGGTAGTAGTGTCGGTCTGCACTCAATGCAAATCGATTGGGGAACAGAATGTTCAGCGCACCAATCACGCTCGGGAGCAAGAGACCTACCCGTGAGACTTGAAAAGGTTGGAAGCCTCCAGCCCGTTTTATAGCCAAGGACAAAGACGGCGATCAGTGCACTCCACGCTAAACCGGTCAGTACCCAATCGACCAATCTCAGTACAGATGACGTTGGAACGGCATGAAAGGGTAGTTGTTGTCGTTCCGTGTTTGCTGATGTGTTTTGGCTTGGAATGGTTGAAGACATGCTGTTTCCCAATTCATGATGGATACGTGCTAGAGTATGAGTGGCAGGGAACACAGCGCACATGTTAGTGCAACCATATTCAACTCATCGCCCACAATTAGATAGTCTTGGTGGTAGGCTAAGCTAAGTGCTGCCAATCAACAGCGCATCACAGAGCAACGACAGTGTCGTGCGGAGGGATTGGGGGTTTTCATGTTCCCGTCAGCGCGTTGTTGAAGTCCTACTTCAAAAACGAACTCAGTACGGGCAAAAATCAACAAACGCAGCAAGCAATTTTCATTGGGCGCCTTCGATATCTCGAAATTCGCCATGACGAACACGGGGTGACAATCACACGTTTCGCGAACGGCACTAAATTCCCGCGAGCTAAATACTAACGAATCAGACGTGTGAATTGGGTCAGCGTTTCGATCATCGCAAATGTTCTGAGAGTGCCCACAGCATTTGCAACTCTCGGGTTCTTGCGGTACACGCTCGCAACAAGCAGAACTGGTCCAAGCTGAACAAATGCAGCAAATTGATCCGTCACCACAAAAGCAAACGATACGAGCCAGCCCAACGCTTCCGAAGCATTGAATAAAGATCATCAATATAGCAACGGCTAACCTAGGCAACGCTCATGTCCTTGTTGTGTTCAACCAATGATTGTAACTGTAGCTAATTGTAGTTCAGTCTGGATGTTTTATCCATACCACAAATAGTTCACGAGCGATCAAGGAATTTCATCATCTTTGCCGTCGCTACACATTCCTTGGAACAGTTTCGGCAGAATGCTGCAAGATGTGCGCTTATTGTCCGCCGCTGCTCGCAATTGCTACGTATCAGAACAAAAAAAAGCCGGCGCAATGGAACCTCAATACGATTCCAACGAACCGGCTTACTCGCTAATTCGCCTACCGGTAACGCCTAGGGTCAGTCTTCGAGTAGCGCCACGGCTGGTCCGTTGCATGCGAAGAAAGTGTAGACGAATTTGCCGGCTGATAGGAAAACCTCCGGTAACTCTGAGTCGATGCGCTAGGGCTATAGACCTGAGACTGCTGCTCGTAAGGCTGCATTGTGCTGTACGTCTGCGGAATGACGTTTAAGTTTGTTGGCTGCATGGGAACCATTGATGTCCCTAGTACGATGTTTCCCTGAACAATTGGAGCAGGTTCGTACGAGAATCGCCGGTACGCTTGAGAATTGCTTACGGCAGGAGGACTTATCACGTTCCCACAAGTACACGCATTGTTCGCGCTCTGCCCCCATGAAACAGCGGGAAAGGTACTAGCCATAATCGCGCTTGCCAACACTGCAAATCCAATTTTCGACATAATTCTTCTCCACGGCCCTATGGGCCAATTCGCATTAAATGCATCATGCGCCAAGAAAAACGGCAATTCTTACTGCCGCCGCCTATGCCTATTTGATGCGATACAGAATCCATTCCTTCAAACTTTCTTTAGATTTCGGGTCTGCTTTCCTTGCGGTGGCTATCTGAATGTCCTGCGCGAGTGGGTGTTTATACATTTGCTTAATTCTGTTGCAGGCTCGCCTAAAAGCTTTGCACTAAGTTTGGGCCCCCAAGATGAAAGTCGGTTTTTTGAATTTTTTTAACTCAAGTAGCAATCATGCTTTGCGCAAATTTAGGATTGTCAGATGTTGCCGTGTGATGCTAATGGCACGGTATTTGACATTGACGGGAAGCAAGCAGACGAATTCCGTTGAAATAATACTAATTGGATACGACAAGCATGCCGAAGCCATTCGTTCATTTATTCGTACTGATCTTCGGCGCTTGGATATTAGTTTCGAAAGGCTCGACCGCACTTGGAGAAGATTCGCCGAACCACACATTCTCCAAATCCAATTTCTTCAACGTCCAATCGTTTGCCGGAGGCCCCAGTTCCCAAAAAGTACTTGATCTTTGTGACTCGCTTCGAACCGAGCTCGAGCGCGTGTGGAGCGGAAAAGTGGCTCCAACATGGGAGCCTCGTTGCGAAGTTATCATTCACGGTTCGCGTGCAGGGTACAGCAAAGCGGTCGGACCGGGCAGCGATTCGACCAACGGCAGCAGCATAGTACAGCTTCAATCGGGAGACATTGCAAGCAGGCGAATAGACCTTATCCTGGACAAACATGGGGTATTGTCGGCGCTACCGCACGAACTGACCCATGTGATTCTCTCCGATTGTCTTGCTGGGCGACAGCCACCACTTTGGCTCGACGAAGGCATTGCTATGCTTTCTGATACCCACGAAAAGCAACTTCTGCATGAACGCGACTGTATAGATGCCATATCATCGAAGAATGAACTTTCCATTGATGCTTTAGTGCGGCTGAATCAGTTTTCTTCCGCCAATCAAGTCGCACCGTTTTATGGTCAAAGTCTTACATTGGTAAGAATGCTCGCTCTACAAAAAAGTCCGGAAACGCTTATTAAATTTGCAAAGGATTCAATGGATAATGGAATCGCTGTAGCCCTCAAACGTCACTACCAAATAAACGACGTTGGTGAATTAGAAAGACTATGGAGACTGGAATTGCTGGCGCTTAAATCATCTACCAAACGCAAGCCATTCGTGTCCGTTCGATTCCAGCCTTAATACTCATCGCAGATCACTTCGATCGTTATCCATTAACGAAATCGTCTCGCACCCGAGTCCTAACATGAACGTTCAACCGAAAAGCTATTTTTTGGCTGGAGCGTGATTGTGATCCGCATGATGCGCATCGTCCACCCCTGCCTTAATCAACTTCGCCGTTCTTGCGAGTGTGTCAGCAGGGTTTGCCTTTGCCTTTTCTGTACAACCATTGCAGCATAGGAAAACAGGCTTGCCATCTAAAACGAGTTTGATCGGCGCACCCATGCCACCGAGGAAGCTACCATCTACAACAGCGCAGTACTTTTGTGCTTCGGCTGCTATTCGGTCTTCGGGCGTAAGTTTAGCAAGTACCGCGGAAGCTTTCATCAGTTTTGACGCTTTTGTAAGAGTCTCTTTTCCACCTTTGACTGCGTCAGCTACGCAACTTTTGCAGCAGACAAAAACAGGCTTACCTTCGATCTCCAATTTGATCGGCGCACCCATTGCACCTAGTCTTCCGTACGCCATCATCGGGCAAAAACGTTGTGCTTCTGCTAGCTTTCGATCTTCCGGCATCAGTTTTGCCATGGTATCGGAGATTTCTTTTTCCACTTTGGCCGCGTCGAGTTTGTGGTCGTCGTGAGCTAACAAAACACTAGCCGCCTGACTACTCGAGAACACACTAAGCGCCAGAGCCAAAACAAATCGCGAACGCAACATTGTAACAATCCTTTAAGAAATGGAATTCTGCCAAACACGGCAGTCGTGCCTGCCAACTGCACTATTGGACGCTCGAATTCATTGGATCCTTCACGAAATAAAACAAAACCTGAAAAATTGTCGCGTCGATCATAAGTCGGGCTGAACCGGACGCTTACGCGTTGCGGCTGATTAGCCGAAGGGCGCTAGCCCACGGTTTGCGGCCCATGTTGTAATCGATGCCAAAATTGTTGCGGAATTCCAGACGAGCTAGTTGGGGTCTCAGTCCCGGACTTAGTACAGTCGCACTAGCCTGGGCTGAAGCAAAACGGCTGTTTCTCACAGGCTAGAAGCCTATGCTACTTCCAATTTTCATCGCTAATTTCTTTCAAAACCTCGTTTTTTATGAAGGATCCCGTCGACGCAAGCATCCAACCCAAAGTATCTTCAGCCAAGGTACCTGATTTGGAAGCCGTAATATGCACACATACGCTTTAAAAATAGCCCTCGTCCTTGCAGTTTCTGTAAGCCAAGTTGCCGGTGGAACGTCATGCTGCTGTTTCCATCGGTTTCTCGCCTCGGCTTTGACGGTTTCTTTTCAATGGAACGTTCGACCTCAGGTCTTGGCGGAAAGTCTGCCGAACGAAAGCACTTGCCCGAAGTGCTGCCGCCACCGCGACGATTCGAAAACGGACACACTCGAATCAAATCCTTCGTCTACAAACGGGAGGACGGCTAGGGTATCCGGCGACGATAATTGCAATTGCGTCCGACACCTGTCCATATGTACTCCAGATGAAAAACCTCTTGGGGTACACGAAATTGCCCCTCTATATCCATTTTCTGCAGCGATCAACAAATACGATCGCCCGCCAAATCCCGCGAATGTAAAACCAGCGTACTCACCCCCCATATTTCACCAGCACTTCGGTCGCTCTTGGCAATGCCTAGCCTGCGTCTGGAAATCTTGATTCGATCGGAAGATTCGTTGTTCCATCGATCAAGTGAATTTGGATGGATATCTATTAGCGATTCGCATCGGCATAGACTTCCAAACAATTTCTTCCATTTGCGTGAAGGCTAGGGCGCATTGTGTCATCAAAAAACAGTAGTTTTCAATGTGACGAGCAACCGAAAAAAGAGTTGGCGGAGTGGATTCGAGGCGCTGCTAGCGGCGATCAGGAGTCACAAAAGAGAATCTACCAGCGAATTGCCGCACAAGTATTCCGAATTGTGCGACGTATCGTTGGGCAAGACCACGTCGATGATGTAGTCCAAGATATTTTTGTGACTTTGTTTGCGAAAATCAGTCAGTTTCGATTTGAGTCGTCTTTTGAGACGTGGGTTCATCGCATGGCCGTCAATCAATCCCTCCAGCAACTTCGCAAATCCAAGCGGGAACAAGAGCGAGTTCGCGCATACGCCGAGAACTCTGCCTCACAGGTCGTCGTTTCCAATGATCATTTGTCACGCGAGAATGCAGAGTTACTAGGAATCGCTATGAACCATTTGTCAGGCGACCAGCGTGCAATATTACACATGAAAGAAGTCGAAGGATTTGGCTATCAAGAGATTGCAATAATTCTTGGTGTGCCCGAAGGAACCGTTGGTTCGCGACTCAATAAAGCCAGGTCTGAACTTCGGTCTGCGCTCACTCAGTTAGGTTGGGAGGGTTAATAGCAATGAATTGCGAAAGTGTTTCTACGGGACTTTCCGAATTCATGGATGGCGAATTGGACTCCACTTCAATCGAGCAGATTTCGCACCACCTAAATACATGCGCGTCTTGCCGAAATGAGCTACAATTATTCCAACGCATTGGCGAGTGGATGCGAGCGGACGAAGTGACGGTCGATACGGAAGCAACTTGGGATCGCATCGAGTCCGCTCTCCCAACCAAAAAACGTGCAATGACTCGATCGTTGCTAATTTGGGGCGTACCAAGCCTTGCGGTTGCCGCTTCCTTAGTTTTTGTGTTTGCAAACTTGGATTTTAAGCCCATTGGTGATCGGAATATTGCGAAAGATGCGCCGCATAACGAACATGTGCACGATCGGGACTCACTTGCCGTCGACTTTCGCCAGGTAATAGATCTTGCTCAAGCTTCTCCGCAGCAAGCTATTTCCAGTCTTATCGACAAGTACCAGGGCCAACAACTCGATGCTGACGAAGCGGCTAAGTTCGTCGGGTATCGACCGTCGCTGTTCAACAATGTACCAGCTGGTTTCAATCGCGTTTCAACACATGTTCTCAACATGCCATGCTGCAAATGCACTGCCAGCATTTGTGCCCGTCATGACGGACGATCGGTGATCATCTTCGAGCACAAGGACGAGCAGCCAGTTTGGTTTGGAGACTTGCCCTCAATAGAAACACATTGCTCAGGCACCCAATGCCGGATCATAGAATCAGCGGGGCAATTAGCAGTCAGTTGGAAACAAAAAGATCGTCAGTTCACCATGATTGGTGCCGCTGATCTGGCGGAGGTTAGTTTGTGGATCGAAAACATGAGCTTATAGCTCCCGACATCACGCGGAGCGTGATGTGTACGTACTCATCACGCTCCGCGTGATGTTGCGGTGCCTAAACCGTTGAAATAAAGGAAAATAACACAGATGGAGACACAATATGAACGCTAAAACACTTGGTTTTACATCATTGATCGGGCTTGCAGCGACGATTGGCTGCGCTCCCCCTTCGCCACCACCGAACGCGGGAACTGCACCAAAGCTGGCTCAGGAAAAGTCAGCCGAGTTTTCCAAGGCAACTCAATCCGGCGCGATGGATGACTCAAATGCAGTAACCGAGCATGGCCACAAGAGCGGCGCACACGGAGGTATTATGGTCTCTCTAGGTCGTGATAGTTATCACATCGAAGCGGTATTCGAAGCGGATGGCGCAGTGCGACTTTATACGCTAGGTAACGACGAGTCTCGCGTCATTGATGTCGAATCCCAAACGCTCAAAGGCTTCGTCAAAGTCGAGGGGGATACCAATGCCAATAGTATTGTATTCGAAGCTTCACCCCAAGATGGCGACGCACCCAATCGAACCTCTCTGTTTATCGGCAAACTTCCGCAGGAGCTTGTCGGTAAGAATCTTGAAGTAACCGTTCCGAACGTCAATATATCGGGCGAGCGATTTCGCTTGGGCTTCACATCCGTGACCGCGGCGCACGATACCTCCGATGCGGCGACGGGGATGCCTGACAAATTGGCTGACAGCGCAGAGCGCGACTTGTATCTGATGCCTGGCGGTCGTTACACCGCCGCCGACATCGATGCCAATGGTAACACTACCGCATCGAAAAAATTCCTTGGGATCAAATCATCTCATGACATGTTTCCAAAAGATGGAGATAGGATTTGTCCGATCACCGAAACCAAGGCCAATCCAAAATTTACTTGGGTTGTAGATGGCAAAGCATATTTATTTTGCTGCCCCCCTTGCGTGGACGAATTCGTGAAAACAGCCAAGGCATCAAGCGATCCGCTTGCAGAGCCAGACAGTTATGTCAAGTAACTCGTCAGTTTCGTTTTGCGCATTCGTTGTCGCACAGCAGTTTGCAATTGGCTTGCCGCTTAGTGCCCACGAGGGCCATCAGCCATTGCCTACCAAGGGAGTGCAGATTGACTTCGCACGAGGACACCTGACTCTTTCGAAGCAAGCTCGCGACGCGCTCGGTATCGCAGCCGACGAGATTCAAGAAGCGACCGTAAGTGAGGAAATCCACGCTTATGCCACAGTTGTTTCGCCATGGGATGCACGAGCATTTGCTTCGGCTCGTATTGCGGGTCGCATCGCCAGCTTGAACGCGAGGCCGGGTGATCATGTCGAGAAAGGGCAAATACTGGCAGAACTATCAAGTCGAGAGTTTGAACTTCTCGATTTGGCTTACGAACAAGCCTTGAGCGAAGAAAAACTGTCCGGAGAAATGCTACAGATAACTCGCGCAGCAGCCACTGCAGGCTCCATCCCCGCACAGCGACTTATCGAAGCAGAAAACCTGCACTCGCAAAATCAAAATGCAGTTGCAATCCTTCGCATCAAAGCATCAGCTCTTGGGATCGACGTCGCGTCGTTCGACGTCGCGTCGTTCGACGCGAATGCGAAATCTCAAATCAAATTTCCGATCCGCGCTCCGATCACAGGTTTAGTCGTTCATTCCGATCTCGCAGTTGGCAAGTTTGTCGATGCGACGGAACATCTCTTCGAAATGGTTGACAACGACCGACTCTGGGGACGCATACAGTTGCTGGAACAGAATACGCTGACGATTCGAAGTGGACAAGCCGTGCAATTTGAATTCATCGAAGCCCCCAACACCAGCTTTCCCGCAACGGTCGATCTCGTCGGCGTTTCACTCGACCCCAAGACAAGGCTGGGAACAAGTTGGTCTATTCTCAATAACGCATCCCCGCCTGCAAGCCCAAGTGCCTCGCGATTAGTTCCTGGGATGGTTGGACATGCGAGAATCCAAATCGACTCGAACCCGGCGCGATTGGTTGTTCCGCAGTCCGCAATATATAGCGATGGTTTGCAGCGTTATGTTTTCGTCGAGGAAGCGTCCACTAAAGAAAGTTCAGAGTATCAAAAAAGGTCCGTTCAAATTGGACGCAGAAAAACAACTGCTTCTAAAGTCCCACTCGTCGAAATTGAGGATGGCGATATTTTCCCTGGCGATCGAGTTGTCGTGCGCGGCGGACATGAACTTTCGAGTCTCTTCTTTCTAGGAGTACTAAAACTGGATGAGCCAAGTCGCAAACGCTTAGGTCTCCAACTAGAAACCGTAGGGGAGCATCCGATAAGTAAGACGTTGGCATTACCAGCAAGTGTCGTTTTGCCTCCGCAGAACAAACGGACGACATCCTCACAAATCGCAGGCTCAATCCAAAAGATAGCGGTAAGCCCTGGTCAGTTCGTTAAGGTAGGTGACGCACTGATGGAACTTGCCAGCAGCGAACTTCAAGACCTCCAGCTGGAATTGCTGAGAGTGCATCTGGATGCGGAACTTTTGCGGAGCAAATATCAGAGGCTAAGCAATTCCAATCAAGATGCCGTTTCGCGTCGAATCTTAGTAGAGACACTCTCACGGGCTGAGCAATCGGAAAAACGATCGGCCAGTCTTCAACAACAGCTTCGAACGCTTGGTTTTTCAGAAGTCGATATTCGAAACATTATCGATCGTCGACAAATTGCCAACTCGCTTCCTTTGCGCGCTTCCATTGCAGGGCAAGTTGCGAATCTAATGGCCGTTTTAGGTGAATCCGTCGCAGCCAATCAGCCGTTGTTGGAAATACACAATTTGAAGGAGATTTGGATCGAGGCATATGTCGCACCTATAGATGCGTTTAGAGTCGCGACTGGAAGTCCAGCGATGATCCAGTTACTTGCGTCACCGGATCAATCACTCAAAGCAACGGTTTCGCGTTTAGGCCCGATCCTAGATGAGACCAATCGCATACGCTCGTTATGGCTGGTCCCGTCCGAGGCGTCCGCGCACCGTTGGTTCGAAAAAATGCTGGTTACAGCCACGATTCTCCTTTCCGCCAGTGAGCCACGAAAAGCCGTCTCCAACAAAGCTATTGTTCGAGACGGACTGCAATCGTTCGTATTTGTTCAAACAAATCAAGGGACCTTTGAGCGACGTCGAATCGTTGCTGGAGATTCTGATGATCAACTCACTGAGATCAAACGCGGTCTTGAGATTGGCGAGCAAGTTGTCGTGTCCGGAGCCACACAAATGCAAACCGCTTATGCATCGCTAAGGTAAGAAACGTTGCTAAATTTAGTCATCCTGTTCTCGCTACGCAACCGCTCGATCGTCATTATTGCAGCGCTCGCTGCCGTCTTCTTCGGTATCTCGCTACTTCGTGAAATGCCGGTCGATGTCTTTCCGGATCTCAATCGACCAACTGTTACCATCATGACCGAAGCCCCGGGCTTAGCACCGGAGGAGGTAGAAGTCTTAGTGACTCGGCCCGTTGAACTGCTGCTCAACGGAGCAACGGGTGTAAAACGGGTGCGATCTTCGTCGGCGATTGGCCTTTCGATCGTGTGGGTTGAGTTCGACTGGGGGACCGACATTTTCGTTGATCGACAAATCGTTGCTGAGAAACTGCAACTTGCTCAGTCGCGGCTGCCTGCGAACTCCAATCCGGTAATGGCCCCAATATCATCTATTATGGGTGAGATCATGTTGCTTGCCTTGCGTAGCGACACTGTGCCTGGAACTGCGGAAGAAACTGAAGCGAAAGCCATGGAGTTGCGAACACTCGGTGAATTCAACGTTCGCAATCGGCTTCTTGCCATTGAGGGAGTGTCGCAAGTGACAGTGATGGGAGGCACTCTCAAGCAATATCAGATTACAACTTCGCCGTCGCGACTGGCTGCCCAACACGTGACTCTTCAACAGTTGACCGATGCCGCTTCGCGAGCCAATGTATTGGCTGGTGGCGGAGTCATGAGTCGCGGCGAAAAGGAATCGCTGATTCGCATTCAGGGTCAATCGCTAACCCTCGAAGAGATTGGTGCAACTCCCATCCTTTGGCGAGAGCCGGTAGCTGTTCTTATTCGCGATGTCGCAGACGTACGATTTGGCGGTCCGATCAAACGTGGTGATGGCTCGGCCGTCGTGAAGCTTGAGCTCGATGTCGACTTCGCCGTAAATCATCCAACGGATTATGCGCAATCCAAATCCAGCTCGCCAGATGCAAGTCTTGATGAACCGAAGCAATCCAGAACCGAATCTGGTTATCGCGGTGGGACCGCTGTCATGCTGACCGTTCAAAAACAACCAGCCGCCGACACGATCCTTTTGGATAAACGTATCGCTGAGGTTCTAAAGTCTTTGCAATTGGAACTTCCAGAGGATATTCGCATCGAAGATCAAATCTTTCGACAAGCACAGTTTATCGACGCAGCAGTCGACAACGTCACGGAGGCTGTACGCGATGGAGCGATCTGGGTCGTGGTTGTTTTGTTTCTGCTGATGGGGAATTTTAGAACGAGCATAAGTGCCTTGACCTCAATGCCGTTGTCCATCTTGATGACCGTGATCGTTTTCTACTTGTTAGGCATTACCATCAACACCATGACGTTGGGGGGAATCGCAGTAGCGATAGGCGATCTCGTCGACGATTCGATTGTCGATATCGAAAATATCTATCGACGACTTAAGGAGAATTATCAACTGCCAATCGACCAGCGAAAAGATTCATTGACGATTATCTATAACGCATCGAGTGAGGTGCGCAACTCGATCGTCTATGCGACATGGATCGTTGTATTGGTAGTATTTCCTCTGTTTATGATGTTCGGTCTAGAAGGTAGGCTGTTTGCACCGTTAGGCATCGCCTACATAGTCTCGTTGGGGTGTTCACTCGTAGTATCGCTCACATTCACACCGGTTTTGGCAAGCTTTCTTTTGCCGAATGCACCATTTCTGAAAGACAAACGCGAGCCTGCATTCTTGCGTTTCATGAAAGCAATCGATGAGCGCATCTTGCGTTGGACATTGCGGCGATCTACGATTGTTCTGACGATCGTCGGGCTTGTCGTAGTGGTGACCTGCTTGACGATTCCCTGGATGGGTGGCGAGTTTTTGCCCCCGTTTAACGAGGGTACCGCAACGATCAATCTGAGACTGGAGCCTGGCACCTCATTGGCTGAGAGTCAACGCTTAGCAACACGTGTAGAGAAATTGCTGTTGGCTATTCCAGAGGTACTTTCAATGGCGCGTCGGACGGGGCGAGCCGAACTGGACGAACACGCTGAAGGGGTCAACAATTCCGAATTTGAGGTCCGTTTTGCGGAGCATAAGATCCCTAAAGCAGGTTGGTTTTATTCCGTGCTAAGGTTCATTCCTGTAGCCCATTTATGGAGCTTCGAATTCCACGGACGTTCTCGTGAAGCGGTGTTTTCAGACATCCGGGATCGTATCTCGAACATTCCGGGTGCGGCCGTTAATATCGGTCAGCCTATCTCGCATCGACTCGATCATATGATGTCTGGGATTCGAGCACAGATTGCAATCAAAGTTTTTGGTCAAGACCTTCGCGAGCTAAGAACGGCCGCTTACGACATCCAAGCCAAAATGCAATTGATACCAGGTGTGGTCGATCTACAAATTGAGCCACAAATCGAGATCTCGCAAATCAGATTGAGAGTCAAACGCGACGATGCCGCTCGATATGGACTCTCTCCGGGCGATGTGGCCGAACTTTTGGAAACTGCCTACAAGGGCAGAGTCGTATCGCAGGTGATTGATGAAGATCGTTATTTCGGCTTAGTGGTGTGGTACGACGAGGATTCGCGACGTGATCCACAAGTTGTCCAAGAGACGATTCTCGAAACTCCATCGGGGCGACGCGTATCGTTGGGGCAAGTGGCGGAGGTACTCGATACGACTGGGCCGAATGTGCTCAATCGCGAAAACGTGCAGCGTCGGGTCGCGGTCTTTTGCAATGTTCAAGATCGAGATCTAACCGGCGTGGTTTCGGATATTCGCAAGGCTTTGGAGCCTGTGGAAGCGGACCTTCGAAAACTTTCGGGCAATTATTATCTCGATTATAGCGGCCAATTCGAAGCGCAACAGGAAGCGAATCGTCGTCTCCTGCTTCTCGCGGCACTTAGCATTGTCGGAGTTTTTTTGCTGCTTTGCAAATCGCTTCAGTCTTGGAGAGGGGCATTACAAGTCATTGTGAACATCCCATTGGCAGCCTTCGGAGCCATTGTCGCTTTGCTGATCGTCAATCAACCTAGTGTTGAGGCTTTATCATCAGTACCGTGGTATCTCTGGCCTCACATCTGGGTGAGTGCAACGCATTTGTCGTTAGCCCACTGGGTTGGTTTTATCACGTTGATTGGAATCGTGAGCCGCAATGGCATCATGATGATCTCACACTACATTCATTTGATGGAAGTAGAGGGGCAAACGTTCGGTGAAGAGATGGTCATTCGAGGTAGCCTAGAACGACTGGCACCGGTGATGATGACTGCGATGACCAGCTTTATCGGACTGTTGCCGCTCTTGTTTGGGGCCGGTGAAGCAGGGAAAGAAATCTTGCATCCATTGGCAATTGTCGTCTTCGGAGGCATGTTTGCCTCAACCATTTTGGACCAAATGGTGACCCCAGCGATTTTTCTACGTTTCGGCCATCTACAAAACAGGGACAATAGTAAAGCGCGTCCGCATTCGGCCACTTCGCGATAAGGCGATCGGCAGAAACAAATATGCGTAGCATAGGCATCTTGCCTGTGGGGATTTTTCTTGAATACTCAGGCTGGAAGCCTAAGCTACGTTGATGGATGGATTGCAACCTCTGCTTGCTAGTGGTAAACTACTATGACGATAATGACGCAAAAGCATCGACTGTGTCAACTAACAAATTCTGCGAGTAGCTTCAATTCTTGAGTCAATTCAACATGGCAACCGTCACTCATCATCGCTTTACCGTTGACGAATATGAACAGATGATTGATCAGGGGATTCTCGCCGAGAACGAACGCGTTGAATTGATCCGTGGGGAGGTCGTTGAAAAAATGGTTATTGGCCCTCTGCATTGTGCAACTGTGAATCGAATCAATCGCTTGCTTACTACGCGACTGCTCGACTTGGCAATCGTAAGTATTCAGAATCCGATTGTCCTCGACGATAGTGAACCAGAACCGGACTTAGCAATGTTGACTCCACGCGACGACTTTTATGCTCAGTCGAAGCCGAAGTCGAGCGACGTACTGTTGGTGATCGAAGTCGCAGACACTTCCCTGGCATACGACAGAGACATCAAACTGCCTTTGTACGCCCAAGCTGGGATTCAAGAGTTTTGGATCGTAAATCTGGCGGAGTCAAAGGTCGAAGTCTATCGTCAACCACTGCCTTCAGGAAACTATGCGTCGCGAACTGATTTTTCCAGCGGGGATATGCTCTGTGCGCTCGCGTTTCCTGAAGTAACTCTTGCGATCGATTCGATGTTGGGCTAGTCCAAGTGTTGATTGCCATGATGCGGGGCCACAACTGGCAACTACCAAGCGAACGAGGCCGAGATAACGTGAGTCGCAAAGTGACGGCATTGGTTCAACACCCGTCGAAAGCCGCTGAGTTTATCTCAGCGGATCGTTACGTTCAGCCTAGCACCTGCCGTGCCGATTCGAATCTCGCGCCGAACGACTCCGGCTGGCCGTCACTTAATCTCATTTGGACGCGTGGTCGCTGTAACTGAATAGTACTTGGCACGCTGGCTGCCTAAGTTTCTTTCGGTATTTTCCCAAACGGTTTCCCCATTGTATTCTACACGGAGCGATTTGTTATCCATTCGCGCCAGTCCGTAATGCCATCGGGCTCCTTCCTTAGTTGGACGAATTTCGATGACAAGGATGATTTCGGGATCCCAATCAAATAGAAATGCGAAGACTGCTCCATCTGCCGATTCTTGCAAACGGTCATCATTGATATAGCGATAAATTGGCGTTGGCAAAAGGCGAAGCATGCGTTCTCGTTCTTCAACAATCGCACTGGTCGACGCAGGTACATCGAAGCCGCTAAACCTTTTTGAAATCACGCGCATTTGAGTGAGCCGACCAATCGCCGTTTGAGCAGGAGTTGGCGCTTCCGGAATTGGCCTGAGTTCGATTCCTGGCTCGTCGGGGGCCCAAACAACTCCGTCCATTCCTTTCGCATTAAGTGGTTCGATAGCCAGTGAATGGAACGAATGCTTTACCATCCGTGCGGTTGTTAGCGTTGCTCCCGTCAGCCTAGACCAAATATCACCGATCACTTCGGCCCGTCCATTTCGGGTCCAAATAAAGATGGCACCGTGCGTATCACGACCACTGGTTGGATTCGAATAGACAAGGACCGGAGTCTCGATCACCGTCAGAAACTTATCTGGTGCTGATCGGAGACCAATCTCATAGCTGCGGGCGATTTCCTTATAGTATTCGACCCAATTTTTCATCACTTTTGGATCCGGGTCATCTGCAATGACGATGCTTGGACCCAATAATTCTATAAACAACGTCAAAACCATTATCGTCTTGGACATGTATACCCTCCTCAATTAGCACCGTGGTTATCTGTCAGTAAGGATCGTTCGATAAATAAGTGTCCGAAGTTGTAGTGGACGAGGCAACGAGTCCTAAGCGTGTAGGACTCGTTGACTTGTCCACTACGACAGTAATTGATCGAACGATCCTAAGTTCGATCCGACGCGCGAAACTAGATCATTAGTATAGACGATTTGCCTGCTCCTCACAATAAATACTCCTTACAAACAAGAAGTCTAAACCGACTTGGTTGAATCCGAAATGACCCCTGGAACAGGTGTGGAGTCTGCGCTAGTGCAAGAAACCGAAAGTTCCTTCCGGTTTCTTGGATTGAGCCTGGGCTGTGCGACAAATAAGTTTCGATATTTCTTTCTGATTAATATCGAGTCTTTTTTGTTCCGAACAACAATAGAGTCAGATATCGCTAGCCCATCCGTTCGGGGCTTGCCCC
>JAYTVL010000309.1:0-19573 GCA_043744075.1 Pirellula sp.
TTTTGTGCGTACAAAACCGGACGCTAGCGCGTTCCGGCTGATGTTGATTGGCTTTTTTCCGCTTGCGAAAGCGGAAGGGAATTAAGGTTTTTGGCACTAGTGCGGGCTGGAAGTCTAGTAATCACTTGCAAATCCGGCCCTCATGCTAGCGCATTGAGGCTCAGATTTTACAAAGCGAGTGCCATTGGGCCTTCGGCTGTCGACCCTAATTCTTAGTCGTCACAAAGCACTAGGTTCGTTTTGATCTTATTTTCGATTACTTATGGCTGCTTCGATCTCAGGCAGATTGCTCTTGTTGGTGTCGTGTTCAACTGTTAGCTCAATATCCTTAGGAAATAGAGTGATCGTCCGGATGTCTTCCTTGGTCAACTCAAAGCCGAGCACGACGCTCTTCAGGCTTTTCACTTTGCTGTTGCTAGCCACCATTTATTGTTCCCGTTTGGCATTTCCGGCCGCCGCTTGGTCGAGGGTGCGGGGCTCATGTAATGATCTTAATCGACAATTTCGTGGCGCATTCCGCAGTCGGGAAAGTATTGGTTTTCTCTATACGAAGGCCTCATGTTTAGTCTGCTGTAGCGGCTTGCGTCCAATGGCACTCACTTTGAGCCGCAACGCGCTAGCGTGCGGGCCGGGAGTCAATGATTCACTGATTGTTCAAGCCCTCAGACCGTGTATTCCTGTCACTAATCTTCCTGCCGTATGATATTCGTTAGAGAGGCACAATGGTCATTTATAGATTAGATTGAACAATATATTCGCAGTTGTGATCATGTCGGCAATGTAATTCGAATACTTGAAGAGAGCTCCAACATGGATGAATTTCGAAAAGAGATGACTTGGGAAGAGTATCTCGTCTATCCCAGAAAGCTCGGTTGGAAGCATGAGTATTTTGACGATGCTCTCCATCTGTCTCCCGCGTGGACGGCGGTCGCAACTTTCCGACTCTCTATCAGTGAACTGCTTACTCGTGAAGTCTACACGTGTGTACGAAGGAAACCGGTGGCATCGATTCGTTCATTGCAGCCACAAGATCTGGATGCCTTGTTGACGCTCTTTTGTGAATGCTTTGAAAGGTCGATTGAGTACGCCGGAAGTGGACCAGCGGGCCTGATGCGGTACGCTCATGAGACCCTGGATCGTTTCTTTGGCCAACCCCCATCGCCGTACGTGAACGGCTGTTGTGTTGCCGTGCTCAAGGGAAGCATCGTTGGTTGCTCGATGATTACCGAAAGTGAAAATGGGGTCACTCTTCAGCCAATCTTTGTTGCTCCGATTGTGCAACGCCAAGGCATAGCTACTTTATTGTTGGTTGCCTCAGCCAAGTATTTAGCTGATCATGGAATTGCAGAACTCCGCAGTCAATGCAACTTGGGCAACGATGCGAGCATGGCTTGGCATGTTCAAAGCGGGTTTGTCGAAATCCCTTCGCGATTCCCAGCGGGGCATCGAGCTAACATCTATCTTCAAGAGGCCGAACGTCAAGATAGGCTTCAACTACCTACCGCCCAGGCCACTCGAGCTCTCGCAGAGCACTGGGCAAACATCCGAGACGAATTGGATCCCTGACGGTCCGCCGTTGGCTGAATCCAAAGTTGAGCGTCAAATGCTGCAAAGCACCAATTAAGCCGCATTTTTGCTAGAATGCAATGGCACCAATTCAATTGTCGTCACCTCGTAACCGAAAGAATTTCATGAAAATCAAATCTGCATTGTCTTTCTCCTTGCTACTAGCGATTTGCGTTGTCTCTCCCTTGCTCGGTCAAGATTCGGCCATGCTTCGCGGCACACCTGAATCGCAGGGGGTTTCGTCAAAGAACGTCATTGATTTCATCGAACACGCAGATAGTCATATCAACTCCATGCACAGCTTCATGTTAGTACGCCACGGAAAAGTCGTCGCAGAAGCTTGGTGGAATCCTGAGTCTGCAGACAAACCCCACGTGCTATTTTCGTTGAGCAAAAGTTTTACATCGACGGCAGTTGGTTTGGCCGTTGCCGAGGGAAAACTAAGTATTGATGATCTGGTGATCAAGTTTTTTCCGGATGAAACACCGGCCGAAGTATCAACCAATCTCAAAGCCATGCGGGTACGCGATCTACTTACGATGTCGACGGGCCATCAGGACGAAGTCAATTTGAAATCGGAAGTGCATTGGAAAAAAGCGTTTCTAAATCATCCTGTCCCCCATAAACCCGGGACACACTTCAAATACAACACACCAGCGACTTACATGTTGTCAGCTATCGTGCAAAAGGTGACGGGGGAAACGGTGCTCGAATACTTGAAGCCTCGGTTATTCGATCCATTGGGTATCGTACAGCCGAAGTGGGACAGCAGTCCTGAAGGAATCTCCCTTGGCGGCTACGGGCTCTTTGTTAGAACCGAGGACATCGCCAGGTTCGGGCAACTCTACTTGCAAAAGGGTACTTGGCAGGGTAAGCAACTTGTGCCTGTAGAATGGATTGAACAAGCTACTTCAAAACAGGTTTCCAATGGCAGCGATCCTAGCCGCGATTGGGATCAAGGATACGGATTCCAGTTTTGGCGATGCAGACATGAAGCCTTTCGCGGCGACGGTAAAGATGGACAGTTCTGTATTGTGCTTCCAAAGTTAGACGCAGTCATCGCAATCACGGCAAACACGGGTGACATGCAAGCCGAGCTAAACGTCGTTTGGGAAAAACTGCTTCCTGCATTCCACGACAAACCACTTCCAGAAAACCCCAGCGATCAAGCCAAATTGAAGCAAATTGTTAACGAGTTGAAGGCAAAAAAGTAGTCCATTTGTTTATCGGTTTCGATTAAATTCTCGCAGGAACTCCAGATCGAATCGCATTAATAATACAGGATCGTCAAGCGAATGTGGAATACAGCAATTGGGAAAAGAACACTCGTCGGAGCGGAACGGCGCTTGGTCGTTAGTACGGCTTGGGGACTCGCGGACTTTATTTCTGATGCCGCTCCTGAGGGCAAGGCGATCTTTGGTATCGTTCTATTCGATCGGCTTACATGGCAGCAGCAAATGCTCATGCTCGAGAAAGTACTGACGACCCTGGTGGACCCAACAATTCCAGCTCCTCAATCCTCAGCGTTGTTGGAAGCCACAGTCGCAGCTATCTATGCGCAATTGCGAACGAGCATTGAAATCGAGCTGGATGACGCGAAAATGGAAGTGGACGCTATGCTTGATGAACCGGACCATTTCGATGTTCGAATGGAGATAGTCGTTGCACTTCAAGAACCCGTTGACACCGATGAACCAATCGAGGAACCGCCTGAAGGTGGTTGGCCCACAATACTGTGCGATGAAATCGACGAGTGGGAATTGGCGATAGATTCTTTACGAAGTCGGATTCTTGCCGACGAAGATTGGCAAATGGAAGCGCTCGCTATGGATCTCGCGCCTCAGTAAAGCCAATCCATGAAACAGAACTTGGGGATTCAGCGGGATTACTTTGTCGATATCCCGCCGGACGGCTATTCGCATTTAGCAATAGGCATAAAAAAAACCCGACTTAGTTTGCAGCAGGGAGCGAGTCATGCCTCCGATGGCGTTCGTTTGGATGTCCACTCTGATATAATTGACAATCCGCTTCGAAAATTTCGCAGAACAAGACTGAGCAAGAAATAGCACAGGAGAAATCATGATCCGTTTTCCAAACCGGTTTTCCGAAGGATGGTTTTTGTTCTTCTGCGTTACCTTCTCTTCCTTTCTGCATGCCCAGCAAGTGACGCCGTCTTCGGTTGCGTTCGACCTATTAGTTGTCGATGCAGCTAACGATAAACCATTGCACAAGGTAACGATTGAAGTCAACAACAATGGAAAGTCTCAAACTCTGCACACCGACATCAACGGTCGTGTGACCGTCCCTCCATCTCCCGGCGGGTACTTCGGACTTTTTGCCGGATTGGAAGGCCATGTTAAGAGGGTCCTTGAATGGAGGAAGCCTCAAGAAAGCTCGGCATCCAAAACCTATACGCTGAGACTTGAAACAGCAACTTCGATTCGTGGCAAGGTGACGGATGATGCAGGCACGCCAATTTTAGGCGCGACTATTGTGGTCAGCATTCCAAATGCGGAACAACCAGATCGAAATGGAATCGATCGGAACTATGTCTCCTATCAGGCAATCAAGTCGGACAACGAGGGGAACTGGGTTTTCAAGGGTGCTCCAAAGGAGTTCGAATCAGTCCAACTTGGAGTTTGGTCCTATCGGCATGTCAGTGGCGAGTTCTTTCAGTTTCAGACATTCCAATCGAAAGAAGCTCGCGATGGATCGATCACGTTGACCTTGCCAAGAGGTGTCTCGATTGAAGGTATCGTCCTAAACGATGACGATAAACCACTAAAAGGGGCCCGCGTGATGTATGGTGGAGGGATGGCAAGCAACAAGATGGACCCTCAGTTGACCAATGAAGAGGGGAAGTTTTTTTATACTGCGAAGGAAGGTGAAACGGTGACTCTTACTATTACCGCTCCTGGGTACGCGCCGGAACTAGCTATCTTCAAGGATGGGCTCGTCCCGGTTATGGGATCCGCATCGAGGCGCCGGGTTATCTGCCTCAAGAACGCTCTGGCTTCAATCTCGAAGAAGAGCACATTACTTTTGATTTCGAGTTGATGCCCGCGACGAATGTCACTTGGATTGTTACCGATCAAGCCGGTTCACCTGTTCCGAAGGCCAAAGCCTATCTGACTATGGAAGGTCAGTCGCTATCCATCCATAACGGAATTGTTTTTCGCCTCGCAATAGATTCCGTGGGCATTTGGTCCCACTCATGCAGTAAACTAGAGTTTTGCATGGAAATCGGCCCATCGGATTTTTTGCACATCGTTTGAGGAATAACTTGAATTGACATCGCATAAAAGGCCACCTAATCAAGAGTAGAACGATTGTCCTCAATCGTTCGGACAAAGCTAAACGGGGGTGCAGGGGGCTTTGCGGCTTTGCCCCCGCTCGCGATCGATTTTAGAAATCTAAAGAATTAGCAATACTTGTGGCACTTCAATTCTACATTGTTCCGATTCAGGATATCGACGCTTCGGGAGCTGAGCTCACCGGTATGGCTCGAAATCGCATCGACTATAAAGAGATCCTACCTCTGTAGCCGGCCTGCTCCCGTGCCGTCGATGAGACGCGGCTTCCGACCGGGCAAGCTCGAATGGAGAGCTTGCGATTCTGCTATTGCCAACTATTCAGACCGTCGCTGAGCCCATCTGCTTTCACGCTGGAATGGGCCATCGCTGTGGAGATGGCGTGCTGGCTCTTTTATTTGCGGGGGAAAGGCCAGTGACGGCCGTCCCCACCGCGGTTCTTCCAAGAGCAGGGACTACAAGCAAAGCGCAATAGCCAACTCATCGAGCAGATCTTCATTCAATTTGTCATTCGCGTACAAAAGCGTTTTGCGTTCTCGCAAGCTCTGGGTCTCATCCAGTATAGAGTACCCATTCGACCCGACCGCCCAGCCATTGTCGTCGGACCAGTCGGCTAAAGATTGATCCACTATGTCATTCAGCTCAGTCGATGATGAGCGAACCTGTCCCTTATCAAGTTTAGAATTGGCATCGCCGACGAGCATTATCGGGCGAAGTGTTGCCAAGCCGTTTGTGTTAGCCTTACCTAGTTCCGCATAGTAAGGAATCACTCGGTCCTGTTGCATCGCCAGTTGCCGCTCACCTACATTCAACGATTCGCCCATCACGTCGTGGTCATAGCCCAATATGTGGCCAAGCTCGTGCGTTAGCACCGAGAGAAGATCAACTCCGCCAGAGCGCAGATCCTCTGTCGAGTATGACCATCCATAGCCAGCAGCATCGGCATCGACCCACACGTAGTTGGTCGACTCGGAAGCTAGTCCTAGTAAGTTTCCCTGTAGGTCCGCTACGCTTACAGTCAGCCCCTGCAAATCTCGTTGTTGAGTTGACGTTAAATCTTGCTTCTCCCATTCTAGCTGAACGAAAATAGCCGAGACTACGAGGCGCTACGCAACGAAGATATGCCGACGCGGAGGGAGGCTGTGGCGGAGACATCTACGCCGAAGAGTTGCAAAAATATGACTTGGCTATCAATGAATACGAGCAAGCAATCGAGCTCGAACCCAACAATGCCAGCTGCGCCAATAAATTGGAATCCGCAGCCAAAGCAATCCTCCCGCCCAAGCCTGTCGCAAGCTCCAACCCATGAGCTTCGAAATCGGGAAAGGAAAAGTACTGACCGTTCTTTGTAGCATACCCGATCCAGAGTAGAGCGATTGTCCTCAATCGCTTGAATTAGTCTCGTATACGCGCAACAAAGAAACAAAACATGCTTCAAAAATTGCGAATCAAAATACGCATGGCAGCAGGTTCTTGAACGCAACGAACGATTGAGGACAATCGTTCTACTCTCTTGTCCAATACAAGCATTCGCGGGGATTTAGATTCGCCTTTCTTGGATTCTCGGCAATGTATTTTTGCAAATAGAGAAACTGTTCAGAACTGCGAATGACGTGGTCGAACGGTTCTGGTTGCCAGAAGGCACCAGACTCCCCAATTGCATGGTGGATGAGTCTTGCAGAATATCGCATCCAACTTTGACCGACGATCGATAGAGCCGAACCGTCTCGAAACTGGACGATTGCATGAACATGATTGGGCATCACAACAAAGCAATCCAAATCGAACTTGTTGTCGTTGTCATGCAGGATTGCATCGGCAACGATTTGCGTCAAGTCGGGTCTTTTTAATTGACATTCGCCATGACATTCATCCAGCGACATGTGAAAGAGCCGATCTGCCAGTCGTCGGAACTCCTTGCGATCTCGCGATTCAAATGTGTCGAGTAATTGTTGATGGTTTTTTAGCTTGCGCTGTACCGTCGAGGCGGCCAGTTCGATTGGTAGTTTCTTGTGTGTCAGCCATTGTTCAAGTTCAGACTGCATGCGCAAAACAACTTCAAGAGGGAGCGAATCGATGGTGCGAAAGGTGACAAAGATAGCAGCATCAACTTGGAACCAGTGAGGAAGGTTTCGTTCACGAACATCGATATCCGCTTCGCGATCGAGCGCATGGAAAACGATCTTGGAAGTTTCGTTCACGAGTGATTTCCAACAGAGAACTTTGGGAGACCAAGGGCTAGGGTTTCACGTCTGGAACTTACACTCAACTAAACAATCCGAAAGTGGAAAAAATCTTGGCGTAATACGCCAGAGCCCTATTGCAATTAAACATTACATCTAATGCGTCGGGTTGGGAATAATCCACGCTAGCTAGCGCGCCAGCGGCTCAAAGTGAGTGCCATTGACACTAAGCCAGCAACTGTTTCATCACCCGACCGTGCACGTCCGTTAGTCTAAAGTCGCGGCCTTGATAGCGAAATGACAATCGTTCATGATCGAACCCCAGGCAGCTAAGCAACGTCGCATGCAAGTCATGAATGTGAATCGGATCATTCACGATGTTGTAGCCATAGTCGTCGGTTTCGCCGATCAATGCACCTGGTCGGGTCCCTCCTCCTGCCATCCACATGCTGAAGCATCGGCCGTGATGATCGCGACCGTAATCATCTTTCAGTGAACCCTGGCTATAGACCGTTCGCCCAAACTCCCCTCCCCAAATAACCAACGTTTCGTCGAGCAATCCTCGCTGCTTGAGGTCAGTCACAAGTGCGGCTTGTGCTTGATCGATATCGTTGCATTGCTTTGGGATGTTGGTCGGCAAGTTTCCATGATTATCCCAACCGCGATGATATAGCTGAACAAAACGTACGCCGCGTTCAACCATCCGTCTAGCCATCAAACAATTTGCTGCATAGCTTCCAGCTGTCTTCGCTTGTTGACCGTACAAATCAAAAGTCGATTCAGGCTCGTCAGAAAGGTCAGTCAATTGGGGCACCGAAGCTTGCATGCGAAACGCCATCTCGTATTGCTCGATGCGAGTTGCAATCTCTGGATCGCCATCCTGCTGTTGTTGTAGATCATTCAGCTTTGCCAAGCCGTTAAGCATTTTGCGCCGCAAATCGCGATCGACTCCCAACGGATCGTTCAGATACAGTACCGGATCGCTTCCGCTTCGAAACTTGACACCTTGATGGTTCGAGGGCAGGAATCCGCTACCCCAAAGCCGGTCGAGTAATCCTTGATTCGAATCGGCACCCGATCCATGAGAGATCATAACGACGAATGCGGGTAAGTCCTCGGCTTCGCTCCCGAGACCGTAGCTTAACCAAGACCCCATCGACGGTCGACCTGGCTGTTGTGAACCGGTCTGCATAAATGTGATCGCAGGATCGTGGTTGATGGCTTCCGTATGCATCGATCGGACGATACACAACTGATCCGTTATCTTCGCTGTGTAAGGTAACAATTCGCTGAACCATGCACCGCTTTGACCATGCTGTGCAAATCGAAACTTAGGTGCGGCAACTGGAAAACTTTTTTGCCCTGACGTCATCCCAGTCAAGCGTTGCCCTTGTCGAATACTGTCAGGTAGTTCAGAACCATGCAAAGATTGCAGTCGGGGTTTGTAATCCATCAACTCCAACTGCGACGGACCGCCAGACTGAAACAAATAGATCACTCGCTTTGCCTTGGGAGCAAAGTGAGGGGTCGGTCGAGTTGCGGCAGCCGCAGATGTCCTATTCGCGTTCAATAGAGAGGACAAGGCAGCAGAGCCCGCAATGGATTGCCGCAAGAAATGTCGACGGAGCATACGATTGCGTTCGTTGAGAATGGTTTGCATCATCGTTTCTATCTCTTCGAAATTGTTTCGTCTAAATTCAAGAGCGTGCTAGCGACGATCGTCCAACACGCGAGCTCAATCGGGTCGATCGAACTGTCCACAGGCGTCTCTCCAACACGATTCAAGTCCGTTGCATGTTTTAGGTTTGACGAAAAACGTTTCTCAGCTTGTTTCAATAGTTGCTGCATTACCTGCTGCTCGTCCGACCTGGCGTCCCTCGAAACACATCGACGAAAACCAAGATTGATTCGATCAGCGGTAGCGTGACCGCCGTCTCGGACCATGTGGCTCGCCAACAACCGAGCTGCTTCGACATACGTAGGATCGTTTAGCAAGACCAAGGACTGCAGCGGCGTATTTGTGCGAGCTCGACGAGCCATGCATACTTCTCGGTTTGGTGCGTCGAAGCTCATCATGGACGGAGGGGGGCAGGTTCTTTTCCAAAACGTATACATGCTACGACGGTAGAGCCCATCGCCTGTGTCCGCTACATATTTCCCTTTGCGAGAAACCGTTACATCCTCCCAGAGTCCAGCGGGTTGATACGGTTTGACGCTCGGACCGCCAATACGCGTCTGTAACAACCCAGCAATAGTAAGTGCGTTGTCGCGAACTGTCTCCGCCTCAAGTCGATAGCGAGGGCCTCGTGCAAGTAAACGGTTTTCGGGATCTCGCTCCAGCAATTCTGGCGTTAAACGCGACAACTGCTTATAAGTCTCGCTCGTGACGATTAACTTTAGCAAGTCTTTCACATTCCATCGACTTTCGATAAGCTTCGTGGCCAAATAGTCGAGCAGCTCCGGATGGCTTGGTGAATCCCCAGTGATTCCAAAGTCTTCTGCGGTTTTTACCAGCCCCGTGCCGAAAAAACTTTGCCACCATCGATTGACAGCCACACGGGCGGTCAGCGGATTACGAGAATCTACCAACCATTTGGCTAACTCCAATCGCCCGACAGGCTCGCCGGCTGTCGCCACGTCCGCTGTAATGTTCGATGCAGACTTGTTCGGGCGGATGGGCGAAAAGATCGATGGGACCTTTGCAGAGACACGCATCGACGGTTGATCGTATTGGCCTCGTTTTAGGACGAAAGTCTCCCGAGGCGTCGCCATCTCTTTCATTACCATTACCGCTGGGGTCAGAAGTTCTAGCGCGTCGAGTTCTTTCTTCTTGCTGGCTTCATCGCTTTGAAGCTTGGGATACTCCGTGTCGACGTGTGTTCGATAGTGTTTGTAAATTTGCTGCCTCTGTTCGTCCGTCCATTTCTCCGAAAGTTTTCCAGCCCCATCTGCAACCTTTGCAAACTTTTCCTCAAACTCTTGCGTGGAGTGATCCGCCAGCCACTTACCCAACAATTCGGGCGACTGCAGTTCACGTTCTTTAAGTCGAACTTGGATCGCCATGATTTCCGAGTCGAGTGCCTTGAGCTGTGATTCTTGTTCTGCTGTGGGAACCCGGATAAAAGGTTCGGCGGCCACAAACTTATTGTAGCTCGCTTGCTTTTCGTCCAGGTTGTTAAAGAACGCAAAGAACTGGTAGTATTCGGATTGAGAGATTGGATCATATTTGTGATCATGGCATCGGGCGCATTGCATCGACAAACCAAGAAATACGGTGGCGGTCGTGTGTACTCGATCGGCCACATATTCGATGCGATACTCCTCGGGAATGATTCCTCCCTCCGTGTTGTGTCCTTGATTGCGTAGAAAAGCCGTAGCGATAAGCTGGTCTTTTGATGGGTTCGGAAGCAAGTCACCAGCAAGCTGTTCGACAACAAATTGATCGTACGGCATGTTCTGATGAAAAGCTTTGATGACCCAATCGCGCCAAGGCCACATGGTGCGATCTTCGTCGTTGTTGTATCCATTTGTGTCGGCATAGCGAGCTAGATCGAGCCAGCTCATTGCCATGCGTTCGGCGTATTGCTCTGAAACAAGCAATCGATCGACCACTTTCTCATAGGCTGCATTTGAGGAATCGCTAAGGAATTGATTGAGTTCGTCGAGCGTAGGCGGAAGTCCCGTCAAGTCAAGTGTCACACGCCGCAAAAGTGTCCCGCGATCGGCCTGCGGTGAAAACGCAATTTGCTCACGCTCTAAGCGATCTCTAACGAACCGATCAATGGAAATAAGATCGCTACCATTACCTTGCACTTGCATAGGTGTCGTTGGTCGAACGGGAGCCTCAAACGCCCAATGTTTTGAATACGTCGCACCTTGTTGAATCCAACAGCGGAGCAATTTCTTCTGTTTTTCATTGAGCGGCTTTTTGCTGGAACTTGGAGGCATCTTCGAATCTTGGTCGGTCGATTCGATGCGATGGACGAGCTCGCTGGTCGAGTCATCGCCCGGCACAATCGCGGATTTCGCGATTGCTTGTTCGCGAATATCCAGCCTCAACTCGGCTTGCCTGCTAGTTTCGTCAGGTCCATGGCAACTCCAGCAATGATTCGCAAGGATGGGTTGTATCTCACGGGCAAAATCGATTCGTTGTTCTATAGATTGTGCGGGTGCGAGAGCAGTGGTGCCGGCAAACACGAAACAGCTCGCAATTGAACAACAAAAAAGTCTTAAGATCGTCACAAGGAATCGGTTCATGAATCTAAATAAGTTGGGGAAACGTAGCATAGGCATCTTGCCTGTGAGGGATAACGCTGGAAACTCGGGCTGGAAGCCTAATCTACGTTCATTGTCAATTGTCCGGAACGATTGGTGTCGCCTGAACTCCCTCCTTCTTGGACTCCGCCAAGATGAAGTATGTGACGACGAAAGCGGTGCCTAGCCATCCGATGTAGATCAATAAGTAGTTGCCGCTGAAGTAGCCGATTGCTATCCCGGCTGCTGTGCCAGCCCACAGGATGACAAGTGCGAGTTTGAGTCTTGACTTCATGGTTGTACCTGCTCGATGGTTATATTTGGTGTTTCAAGGCTACAACATGTTCGGTGTAGTAGCTTAATAGGCCGTTTCGGTTGCCAGCTTCTCGAACACTGACCCTCCAGTATTGTAGCAATGCATGTCGAGTTTTTGGTGGAAAATATCTCCTTGATCAAGTCCTATCGCGATCAACAGTCGAATACCTCCTGGAAATGGGGGCTGAGTCCGAGCATGTTGGCAATCTCGGAATGGCGGCAGCCAGTGATGCGGAAATCCTAGACAATTGTCTCAATTGTTCTCGCGCTGCAATCTATGCCGAAACGATTGAGGACAATCGTTCTACTCTGCGAAGCCGGAGCGGCACACTATTCCCCACGCGATATCTGGTCCATGGTCTTGGATGGGGTTATAGCTTGTGGGTCAAGGAAACAATGGATAATGGCCGGTTTTCCGGATGCCAAGGCTCGTTCGAAGGCAGGAGCAAATTCATGTGTTTTATGTACTGTTTCTCCATGCCCACCGTAAGCTCGCGATAAAGCGGCAAAGTCCGGGTTTTTCAAGTCCGTACCAATGACGCGGTTTGGATATTGGCGTTCTTGGTGCATGCGAATTGTGGCATACATTCCATTGTCAATGATGATGATGATAACATTGATGCCATACTGAACGGCTACTGCAAACTCCTGCCCTTGCATCAGAAAGCAGCCATCGCCGGAAAATACAACCACCGGCCTATCAGGAAATTGTCGCTTGGCCATAACGCCAACGGGTACGCTGTAGCCGACCGAGCCAGAGGTAGGGGCCAATTGCGTTCCCAACATCTTGTGACGCCAAAATCGGTGCACCCAAATTGCATAATTCCCCGCGCCATTGCAGACAATGGTGTCGCGAGGCATGCGGTTCCGCAACCAGACAATGGCTTCACCGTATTGGAAATCGCCAGGAATAGCCCTCGGTGTTTCCGTCCAATCCAAATAATCTTGATGCGCCTTGATCGTTTTTTCAATCCAACTCTTTTTCGGCGGTGACAAAAGTTCTTTCAGCGCCTTAGCCATTTCGTTAGCAGTAGCAACTATGCCAAGTTCCGGCTGATAGACACGGCCAATTTCATCAGGATCAGGATAGACATGAATCAGGGTTTGTTTGGGTTTAGGGATGTCCAACAATGTATAAGACGATGAAGGTGCTTCGCTTAGACGTGCTCCGATCATGACAATCAAGTCGGCATCTTTGACGCGTTTAGCGAGGGCAGGATTGATACCGAAGCCCATATCCCCGGCGTACGACGGATGCAACGCGTTGAACAGATGCGTTCTACGAAACGAGGTCGCCACGGGCAGCTCATACCGCGAAGCAAAATCATGAATTGCTTCATAGCCAGCTTCATCCCAGCCGGACCCTCCCAGAATAAAGAACGGTGACTGCGCCTCCAACAAGAGTGTCCTTAGGACAGACATGTTCTTCGTACTTGGCGCGGTGGCAACTGGAATAATTTTGGGAGCATCGACGCACAATACACTCTCCGACAACATATCTTCGGGCAGTGAAACGACCACTGGACCAGGACGGCCTTGTGTCGCCACGCGAAAAGCGCGAGCAATCAGCTCAGGAATTCTCTCTGCGCGATCGATTTCCACAACCCATTTAGCAATACCGCCAAAAAAGCATCTGTGGTCGATTTCCTGGAAGCATTCGCGGCCCAAAATACCACGTTCGGCTTGACCAACAAACAGTATCAACGGCGTTGAATCATGGGCTGCGATATGCACGCCATGCGCGGCATTTGTCGCACCCGGGCCACGGGTAACAAAACAAATCCCTGGTCTACCCGTTAATTTTCCATAGGCCTCGGCCATCATGGCCGCACCGCCTTCGTGTCGACAAATGAGAATATCGATGTCGACGTCGTGCATCGCATCCAACGCAGCAAGATAGCTCTCGCCAGGGACACAGGTAATACGCTCGACACCTTGGATCAATAATTGATCAACAAGGATTTGCCCACCGCTTCGTACCGATTTTTTTTGGTTCATTAAGTGCTCTGTTCACAATGTAAATTGGTAGCCGGGCAGTTTAACAAAAATGTGTTTATATTCGATTCCTCCAGCTGAAAAGCGGTGCCACTCATCGTGGCGGGAATTGTCCTCAATTCCCGTGTCGGCACAGCCACTGAAGGAATTGAGGACAATTCCTTCCACTTAGGTTCGATGCTGCTTTTCAAGGCTCATCCTTTGCGAATTGAGGGATGGATGAACCGAGTTTCGGGCAGGCCTGATCGCTTGTTTGGCGTACACCATCGATCACAATTGGTGAAGCAACAGTCTTCACAACGGAACCGTCGTCACCAACCAATTCGTAGCACATCCCTCGGTGAATGATTTGCGGATCATCGAAGACATCTTCGACCCTATTGATGGGACCAGCCGGGACTCCCCTTGGCTCAAGCGCGGCCAAGAGTTCGAAACGAGTCCATTTCAATAGATAGGGACTAAGGTTATTGGTTAACAGTTCCCGCGAGTTGACCCGCGAGGCATTCGTCTGAAACTCGGGTTCGTCAGCGCAGGTTTTCGCCCCCAAGACCGCGCAAAGATCTTGAAATTGACGATCATTGCCAACGGCAATAATGACAAAACCGTCTATGACTTCAAAGACTTGATAAGGAGCAATATTCGGATGAGCATTTCCGAGACGCGTAGGTGACTTACCGGAAGCCAAATAGTTCATCCCTTGATTGGCCAACATGGATGTTGCCACGTCATAGAGTGCAATATCAATATGAGCGCCCGCGCTTGTTGTGTGGCGGCTATGCAAGGCAGCCAGTATAGCCGTCGACGTGTAGACACCAGCAAATAAGTCTACGACGGCAACGCCGACCTTTTGCGGTTGACCATCCGCTTCACCCGTAATATCCATCAGACCAGACATGCCCTGTAGAATAAAGTCATAGCCCGCGCGTTTTGCATAAGGTCCGTCTTGGCCAAAACCAGTTATCGAAGCGTAGATCAAGCGTGGATTAACTTTTTTGAGGGTCTCATAATCCAAACCATAGCGCTTCAGATCACCAACTTTGAAGTTCTCGATGAGCACATCCGCCTGAGTAGCTAAAGCAGTTAAGGTGGACTGTCCGACAAGTGTGGTGAAATCGACGCAAACCGATTTTTTGCCCCTATTGGTGGCGTGGAAATAGGCCGCGCCCCATGCCTCACCCTTGGCGTCATAGATAAATGGCGGCCCCCAGAGCCGAGTGTCATCGCCAGTCCCTGGGCGTTCGATCTTGATCACTTCCGCTCCTAGGTCGGCGAGTATTTGCCCGCACCAAGGCCCTGCCAAAATACGCGCAATTTCAAGGATGCGTACCCCATTTAGTGGTTTTAAGGCAGCGTTCACGTCTTAGATCCCAAAGGCCTGAAGCCCCGTTTGGGCGCGGCCAAGAATAAGCGAATGCACATCTTCGGTCCCTTCATAAGTATTGACGGTCTCCAGATTTTGCGAATGCCGCATGACGTGATATTCTTCGTGAATTCCGTTGGCTCCATGCATGTCGCGGGCCATGCGTGCGATGTGAAGGGCCTTGGCGCAATTGTTGCGTTTGATCAGCGAGATCATTTCAGGCGCCATTTTGTTTTCATCCAGCAATCGTCCAACACGCAATGCGGCCAAAAGTCCCAGCGTTATTTCGGTCTGCATGTCGGCTAACTTCTTCTGAAACAACTGAGTGTGAGCTATTGGACGACTGAATTGTACTCGGTCCAAACCATATTGGCGTGCGCGGAACCAACAATCCTCTGCGGCCCCCATCGTGCCCCATGCTATCCCATAGCGAGCACGGTTCAAACACGAAAAAGGTCCCTTAAGCCCCGATGCTTTCGGTAACAAATGGTCTTCGCTCACCTCGACACCATCCATGACGATTTCACCCGTGACCGAGGCGCGAAGCGATAGTTTTCCATGGATCTTAGGTGCGGATAATCCGTTGAGACCTTTTTCCAAAACAAAGCCCTTGATTGCTCCATCATGAGCTTCGGACTTTGCCCAAACCACAAAGACATCTGCGATGGGTGAATTCGAAATCCACATCTTTGTACCTCTAAGTCGATATCCACCGACCACTTTTTCAGCGACAGATCGCATCGCACCCGGATCAGAACCTGCATCGGGCTCTGTCAATCCAAAACAACCAACCCATTCGCCAGTTAAAAGTTTGGGCAAATATTTTTGTTTCTGCGCCTCAGAGCCAAACGCTTCAATTGGATGAATAACCAAAGACGATTGCACGCTCATCATCGAACGGTAACCGCTATCGACACGTTCCACTTCGCGAGCGATTAAGCCATATGCAACATACGATGCTCCAGCCCCGCCGTAGGCATTGTCTAAGGTCACGCCTAATAAACCAAGCTCCCCCATTTCGTTGAAGATTTCGCGGTCGGTGATTTCTTCCGCATAAGCCTTAAGAATGCGGGGCATTAGTTTGTTTTGAGCATACGAACGCGCTATATCGCGGATCATTTTTTCTTCGTCCGAGAGCAGCTCCTCTATGACGAAGGGATCGTCCCATTGGAAATCAGCTAATGATTGATTCATGTTCGTCCGGTGCGATGCGTCGCCCTATTGCCACGTATGGGCTAAGTGTGGTTCAATTGCTTTGATGCATGTAATATAACGTATTCGTTTGTTCCTCACAGGCTTGTGCGTCCATCCATTTACGTAGCTTAGGCTTCCAGCCTGAGTATTCAAGAGAAATCATCACAGGCAAGATGCCTATGCTACGTTTAGAAACAGAGCCTAGAACGAAGCTAATTCGGTCTTCCATCCCTACCGCTCGGGCTTTCGTGCGGCTTCGCGCACGGTTAGACTAATGGGTTGCATGAAACCAACTGTGTTTTTGCCATCCTCTTGCTCTGGGCAGTGTGAACCATGATTAGATTGAATGCACGAAACCATTCGCTTATCACAATACGATTTTTGTTGTCATCGATTTGCGTCTTACTGGTCTCATCGACAGGTTTAATGGCTGATCAAGTGGGCGTGCGCGTGCGATTTGGTGTTGGTGACCGTGAGCCGGGAGTATGGGACGGTTCGGTTAAGGTTCACGATGGAAAGCTTTTAGGAATCGATGGTTGGCGATTTCAGCAAATGGACGGGGTGGTCGATGCGAATTCGTGGAAAGCACAAACGCGGCAGGCTGCAGCCCGTCGAACCAATAACCCAAAGAAAGCCAACGCCAAAGGAAATAACTCACCCGTTTTGGACAACGGAATCCTACTCGCAATCGATGGCGCAAAGCCGACAACCAGGGTTGCCATCAAAACCACGCAAGGAGATTTCGAGTTTGCTCTTTCCGACATAGCGATGGGCAAATCCATCCTGGCACTTGGCAAACGAATCGAAATTGAACGAACCGCATCCACCACATCCATCGCATCGACTTCTACGGACGACGATTTTCCTTCTTTAGCGAACGGTCCAAATGGATTGGTCGCTCTCGCCTACGTCTCATTTACACCCGGGCTGGATCGGGACAAGCGAGCTAGAGCCATGACTAAAGCGCCCGACGACTTCAGCTATTTGAAAACCCCCGCGGGAGGTGATCAAGTGTGGTTGCGCCACTACCGGGATGGCAAGTGGACCGACCCTGTAGCAGTCTCCGAGGGAAACCAAGACGTGTACAAGTGTGCTGCAGCTATCGACGGCAATGGAGCCACTTGGGTCTGCTGGTCCGCTAATCGCGAAGGCAATTTTGACATCTGGGCTAGAAAGTACGAAAAAGACAAATGGTCAGAACCTACTCGACTATCTTCGTCGATTGGAACAGACAATTCGCCCGTGGCTACAACGGACGGCGCAGGCAAAATCTGGATCGCATGGCAGTCCGCCCGCGACAATACCCTTTGCATCGTTTCGCGACATCAAGTCGAAAGTGGCTGGTCTGAAGAGTTTCGGGTCAGCACTCAGCGAACAAGTTGCTGGTCACCTTCGATCACTGCGTCGTCTGGTAAAAGCGGAGAGATTGCAATTGCATGGGATACCTACGAAATGGGTGACTACGACGTCTGGTTGCGCAGGTTTGACATCAACGGAAAGGCTCGTGACGCACAACCGGTCGCAGAAACGGACGAACATCAAGCGAGGCCATCAATATGCTACGACCGGCAAAGCAGATTGTGGTGTGCATGGGAAGCAAGCGGTGCGACATGGGGCAAGAACTGGGGAGCCTTGGTTCAGGGGCAGGGAATTCCACTCTATCAAGATCGCCACGCCGGTCTCCGAATTCTAGACGGCGAAAAATGGAAAGTACCGGCAGGTGATTTCCATTCGAGCTTGCCTGACTTGAGTCGTCGAGTTGGCCAAGCAGCCAATCGAGTTCGCACTCCAGAACCAGAAGCGGAAACACGTAAGGCTAGCGAAGAAGCCGAAACGGAAGCCAAGAACGGATTCAACAACTTATCGCGAATGACGTGCGATAATCAGGGACGTATTTGGATGCTGGTCCGTTCGAGGCAGCCAGATTTTCGCGCGGTCCTTGGAACGGTGTGGCTCGAGTTTGCTACGGTCTATTCGGGAAAGGATTGGACCGGCCCGGTATTGTTGCCTCATAGCGACAACTTACTTTACAACTATCCTAGTGCGATCGCTTCTCAGAATGGAGTATTGGTGGTGCATTCATCCGACCACCGCCAGGATCGACACGTACAACGCGCAGGGGGCGGGAACAATGAACTGGGTGACGGTGGCGATCCCTTTATCAACGACCTTTTCTCAAGCCACTTGTCCGAACCGTCGGAAATGACCTCGCCTTTATTAGTTGCCGAACCGAAAAGTCTGTTGACCGGCCGGTCCGTCGCCGAGGCCGTCGCTAAGGAGCGAGCTGAAATCGAACGGTGTCGACAGTACCGGAGTGTGGTCCAAGGTAAGTCGTTGCAGATTCTTCGCGGTGAGTTCCATCGGCACACCGAGATCAGTGGGGATGGAGGCGGCGACGGTGCTCTCGAGGACATGTGGCGTTATGCTATCGACGTTGCTGGGATGGATTGGATCGGCAACGGCGATCATGACAATGGCGCCGGGCGCGAGTATTCTTGGTGGCTGACTCAAAAGACGACAGATGTCTTTCATCTACCAGGAAAATTCGACCCGATGTTCACATACGAACGCAGTGTCCGTTATCCGGAAGGACATCGCAATGTAGTATTCCCATATCGCGGAGTGCGAACCTTGCCCCGACTACCCATTAGTGATCGCGACGAGGAGCGACCGGCGCCCGATACGCAAATGCTCTATCGCTATCTTCATTATTTCAACGGAATCTGTGCCTCCCATACGTCGGCGACAAGCATGGGAACCGACTGGCGCGATAACGACCCTGAAGTCGAACCGTTTGTCGAAATTTATCAAGGTGCTCGTCAAAACTACGAGCGTCCTGATGCTCCTCGAGCACCTCAGGCAAGCGATTCGATTGGCGGATGGGAACCGAAAGGATTCGTCAATTTAGCCCTAAAAAAAGGGTATCGATTAGCGTTCGAGTCGAGTAGCGATCACCGTTCTACTCACATTAGCTACGCACTAGTTTATGCGGACGGAGTATCACGCCAATCGATTTTTGACGGCATGAAAAAGCGTCATGTCTATGCGGCGACCGAGAATATCATCGCCGACTTCCGCTGCACCGATTCGAACGGAGTGGAGCACATGTTAGGCGACGAGTTCAAAACAGCTAAAGCACCCGAACTGAAAATCAAGCTGATCGGAACGGCCCCATTTAAGAAAGTTTTCATTGTAAAAGACGATGAGTATGCAAGAGTATTTTCGCCCGGCACGGACGAAGTTCAACTAACTTGGTCCGACCCTTCACCAACCGTGGGTAAAGCGAGTTACTACTATGTTCGCGGAGAACAGGCAGACGGCGAATTGGTTTGGGTCTCGCCGATGTGGATTACAGTGACCGGCCCGTGATTCTGAGCGGACATGCAACTGCTGGG
>JAYTVL010000310.1:0-5200 GCA_043744075.1 Pirellula sp.
TTTATTACGTGGACGACCTATGGTTCTTGGTTGCCTGGCGAAGCATCGTGCTGAGCCGCGGGCGCTAGCCGCGTTACGGTTTGTTTTGTCGCTGCGGTGGTCGCGGCTAGCGCCTGCGGCTCATAATCGTGCTGCGGCACGGTGTATTTGAGGGGTCAGAGAAGGGGTCAGGCCTCTGCTGACCTTCTTAGACCTTGGATCGATGCTTGGTTGGAAGAGGAGCAGTTTCCCGCACAACCCGAAGGCCCAAGAGAAATTCGATTTCAACTATAAACGTAGCATAGGCATCTTGCCTGTGGGAATTTCTCAGGAATGAATTTCTCAGGCTAGAAGCCTAAGCTACCTCGATGGACAAAGCCCATTCAATGAAAAAACCCGAAGGACCACAAATGCAATTGGCGAATTCGACAATACAAATCCTTGTCTGTATTTTTGCGTTATCACTAGGTATATCCGCGACAGGTTGGGCACAGGAAGAGAAGTCCGTGGCGCCCGTGGAGGCGGTGAAGGAACTCAACGAAACCGAGGCGATTCACGAACAGCTACGATCGCTGCGTGAAGAATTTATCGCCGCCGTGAATGCAAAAGATTACGAAGCGGTCGTAGCATTGCTTCATCCGGAGGTGATCCTTACCGCACAAGACGGCAAAAAACTCAGCCTGATTCGTCGGCATGAAGGAGTACGAAAGTATTTCAATCGGCTATTGGTCAGCCAAGGGCACGGAGTTGAGAGTTTGAAGCTCAACCCGACCGTGGACGACTTGTCTATGCTGTACCACAACAATACTGCGATAGCTTTTGGAAGCTCGATCGATCACTACCGTTTAGTCAGCGGCAATGAATTCGACTTGAAAACGCGTTGGAGCGTGACGGTCGTTAAAGAGGGAGACAAATGGTTGATCGCATGCTTGCACGTGTCTACTAACTTGTTCGAAAACCCGGTTCTAGCGACGGTTTCACGAATGGCCATGTGGTTGGCAATCGGTGCTGGGTTCGTGTGTTTGATTGCCGGCCTCTTCATTGGAAGACTCAGGAGTCGGCCGATAGAGGCCTAGCAATCCCTCAGGATTGTCCTGTGAATCGTTCGGCATTCAGCGATTTTAACTATAGGCAAAATATTGAGTTTGAGCCTCAATACGCTAGCATGAGGGCCGGATTCGCAAGCGATTCCTAGTGTGCCAGCCCGCACGCTAGCGCGTTGCGGCTCAAAGTGAGTGCGATTTGGCGTAGAGGCGCGGCGTAGGTGGTTGGAGAAATTGTCTGGGGCTTGCCATCTCATATCCAGCTCCAACCTCCTCATCCATGCTGTGGCATGTGGTATAATAAGTGCCGAATAGATTTCTCATCGTCGGCTCTGATTTATAGAATCATGCTAAAACAAAACTCCAGACGTAGATTTCTTGGCCAAGTTGGAGCGGGTGCGTTGATCGGAGCGACAAGCGGTTCTTCCCTGGCTAAGGACGGCGCTCCGTTTTCAAAGGTGCCCTTCGAATTCGCTAACAAGCTTGCGGATCTTCCATCACCGCTTGTCTTTAAGGATGGAAGTTCCGTCAAGTCATCAGCGGATTGGCAAAGGCGGCGTGATGAAGTTCTAAAAGACTGGCATGGCATTATGGGAGCTTGGCCAACAATTGTAGCCCATCCTAAAATGGAACTTCTCGAAACATCGGTTCGCGGAGATATCACTCAACGACGAATTCGCGTTCAAATTGCTCCGGACCAAATCTGCGATGGCTTTGTGTTGATCCCAAAAGGTCCCGGGCCATTTCCTGCCGTTTTCGTTCCCTACTATGATGCAGAAACAAGCATTGGTCTCAGCAATAATCCGCTTCGGGACTTCGCATGGCAACTCGCTTTGCGGGGTTTTGTTGGACTTGCAATCGGTTCACCGGGAGGCGACGCTCGCAAACCTGTTTTGAGCGAACAGGCAAAGTGCCAGCCACTCTCCTACCTAGGGTACATAGCGGCGAATGCGTGGAACGCGCTCGCATCAATGCCCGAAGTGGATGTGAAACGGATCGGTATTGTAGGGCATTCGTACGGCGGGAAGTGGGCGATGTTCGGTTCCTGCCTATGGGACAAGTACGCATGTGCGGCATGGTCTGACCCGGGAATCGTTTTCGATGAAGAGAGGCAGAGTATCAATTATCAAGAGCCCTGGTATCTAGGCTTGGACGCAAAAGTAACCCGCAAGGCGGGACTCGTTCGGGAGGAAAGTCCTCGCACGGGAGCTTATAAGGTATTGATTGAAACTGGCCATAATTTGCACGAGATGCACACGCTCATGGCGCCTCGACCGTTTCTTGTTTCCGGTGGCGAAGAAGATCCGCCAAAGCGCTGGGCGGTTCTCAACCATTCCATTGCAGTAAATCGTCTGCTTGGCTTCGAAGATCGTGTTGCCATGACCAATAGAGAAAAACATACGCCCACCGAGGAGTCCAATGAACAGATTTATCGGTTCTTTCAGCACTGGCTCGCCTAATTCTTTACTCGACCAAATAATCGGAGTATCACCGTGGACCAACTTGAATTCGTCGATGAGCATTTCCTATTGGCAAGGCGATACTTTTTGCAGCTTGGGCTTTGTGGGTTAGCAGCAGCTCCGTCCGCTATGCTGGCATATGCAGACGATGACAAGGTGGCAAAGCCAGCTAAACGGCAAAAACCGGAAAAAGCTGGCGCGAAGCGTGAACCTTATTTCACGCCACCGGAAGACTTTCGGGATGTTTCTCGTGGCAAGCCGCTACCGCATTCACTTGCCGAGGATAAAAAACGCGAAGTAGGTTTAACGCGTGACACTTGGAAACTTGAGGTTATCTCGGATCCCGACTACCCTGCAACACTCGGCAAACAATTGACTAAGGCAGACAGTTCAGCCTTTGATTTCGAGGCGCTCTTGAAAATTGGCGAAAGGCACGCTGTTCGCTTTCCTAAGGTAATGACTTGTTTGAATGTGGGATGTCCGCTCGGAATGGGACTGTGGGAGGGTGTGCCGTTGCGTGAAGTCGTTTGGCTAACCCAACCTCGAGAGAATATCCGACGCATTTTCTATTACGGATATCACAACGATGATCCCAAGCAAATGTTTCGCAGTTCGCTCCCCATTGGTCGCGTTCTCGAAGACCCATACGATTTGCCGCCCGTTATTTTATGTTACAAATTAAACGGTCAGTTCCTTGATTCAGAACGCGGAGGGCCCGTACGTATCGTAGTGCCGGAGGCCTATGGTTTCAAATCGATCAAATGGCTATCGCATGTTGTATTGACGAACTTAGCCCACGCCAATGATACCTACGCGGAGCAAAACAACGACGTCGATAGTTCGTTGAAGACATTTGCCGCCACACTTTCCCTCCCACGACAAGTGAAGCCCGGCGAGCCGATACCAGTGTCAGGATATGCTCAGGTAGGTATCTCGGGATTAACCAAGGTGCAAGTCTCGATGGAGTCAATTGCGGCATCTCGGCCAGTTGACGACCCCAATTTTACGCAAGCGGCTTGGCGTGATGCCGAATTGCTACCTGCTCCAACGCTTTGGAGTGGCCTAAGCGAAAATAGAGTGCCCGCAAACACGCATGGCTTTGACAATCAAGGACTACCAAAGAGTTGGCCACTGCGATTTACCAATGCTCATTGGGCTGCAGTGCTTCCTGCTGTCCCGGAGGGCGAATACACGTTTCGTAGTCGCACAATCGATGAAAAAGGAAATGCTCAACCTCTTCCGCGACCGTTTCGCAAGTCCGGCCACGCAGCAATCGAGTCGATCGTGGTCACCGTGAAAGACTAACAGTCATCATCCATCGACGTAGCTTAGGCTTCCAGCCTGAGTATTCATGAGAAATCCTCACAGGCAGGATGCCTATGCTACGATTAGAAACAAGGCCTACGATTGTATGGAGTCGCGGGACAGCAACGAAGCTCAATCGGCATGGTAACCGCGCCAGGTCCAAACCAGTGTGTCCGCCAAGGTTTGCTGGAAAACTTTTTGATCGCAATGCTTGGTCGCACGACTGAATATGTAGCGGTAATCATAGCCTTTGGCTTTAAGAGCCGCCGCCGTGCGCTCGTTGGCCATCACCCAATTGTGATAAGTTTCCTCTGGATCTTTTGCACGATTGTCATTTTCGGAAACATGAGTGAAAATCCGTAATGGCTTCTTCTCGCTGCATTCGATTAATTTCATGCTGGAATGGTATTCCCACGCCCCGAGTGGATACCGTGCTTCATCCGGCGCGTCGTCGTCTTGTTGATCGACGAAGGTACCGGAGTAAGTAATCAGTCGCCGAAATAAGTCTGGTCGAAACCAGCCCATGGTAAGTGCCGCTGCACCGCCTGAGCTGCACCCCATCGCAGCTTTGCCCCAGGGATTCTCAGTGAATGCGATGTTCGGATAAGCAGCTTTGATCTCGGCACTATTTAGTACAGCAGGCAACACTTCGTCGTTGATAAACCTCGCTAATCGGTCGGACATAGTGTCGTACTCAAGACCTCGCTGGCTTCCCTTGCTGTCGTCGCCACCATTTTCAACTGCGATCACAATGAAGGCAGGCAACTTGCGTTCAACGTCTTTAGCAACCGTCAGATTGTCCAGCGCGAACTTTACTTTGTCCAAGTTGCTCGGTCCGTCATGCATCACAAGAATCGGCGCCTTTGTTCCGTCTTTATAGGCGGCTGGCACGTAAACAAAGATCTTTCGTTCCTTTCGCACTTTCTTATTGGGTTCCAGAGTAGAATCATCGCCACGGAAGATCTTGCTGGATTCCAAACTCATCGCAAATTGGAAGTCTTTTCCTTTGGGATTACCACGGTCGGTCAGGTCGGGATCGAGCGTGTAGTCAGGACCGATGACAAAGTTGCCGTTGCCTTCCGAACCCGGGCGTTCGGTGTAGTTTACAGGGGATTGCGCTTGGCTGGATGTAAATCCGACAAGTGCAAAGAATACGAGAAAGAGGATACGAACCGGGAGAGATTTGTATTTCGGCATAGCTGTTATCAGTCTTTGGAGGGAACTTGTTAGTCGTATGTGGTGTTGGCACGGCAGAAATGAATGTACCAAAGAATCAGGCGCTACAGTAGCAGGCACACTCCGAGGCTGTGATTTCATAGTACCCGTCACACTCCGTGTGACGTCCGCAGTTCAAAAACCTTTGGTTTTTGAGGCAACGTCACACGGAGTGTGACGGATACTTTCTTCGGATTC
>JAYTVL010000311.1:0-1636 GCA_043744075.1 Pirellula sp.
CATTCATGGCGTCCGATTGGCCGATCGTACCCACTTGGTTGCTGGCATTGGTAATCGCAGCATCCGCTACCATACGCAATGCATCGGCTCGCACGTTAATCGCCGCAATAAGCGAAGTGTTGGCCAGGGTAAAACTGCTGGTCAAATTGCCCGAGAGTGTGACCAAATTGCCTGCAATGGCCGTTACCGTAAACAACTCGCTAGCCGTCCCGGTTGCCTGCAAGAAAATCTCATCGCCGATCGCTAGACCACTTGCATTGACTAGTGCTACTTGGTTCTGGCCTGATAGGGCGTCGGCCGACAAGGAACTTACTGCGTTGTTGTCCAGAATCGATCTTTCAGCTAGCAAGCTTACATCACCAGCACCAGCGTTGATGTACGACAGGAGGATATCACCCTCATTGTCTGCCACGACCCGGACGTTTCCACCAGCCGTGCGTACCGACGTACCAGATTGCATGTCCACACCGCTGATCGCATCGGCCACAACGTTGGTTGCTGTCAGGTAGACCGTACCGGAACCTGCAACTGCAGAGAGGGTTGAGATGTTTGCGTTTTGGTCGATGTCATCGCCTGCTCGGACCGTAATATGCCCCGTTGTGCTGGCCAAAGCGTTCCGAATGTCGCTGTTAATGATTACGTCTTGGAAGGCTCGCAACAGGATATCGCCACCCTGAGTACGCACGCCGTAGCCGTTGGCATTACCGTCTTCGATCGTGATGTCGCCTGCCAACGTCACCAGCTTGATCACCCCGCCAGCCGTCGTCTCTAAATCGGATTGCGTAATTACCGTACCTGTAGATTGGGTGGAGTTAAAATTAACAATGGTATAATCGAACGACGGTGTAGCGCGAACGGTCACGCCATTTACCTCTCGGATATAAATACCATTTGCACTCCTCGCGGAAAGGAAATTGACATTGGTACCGATTGCGTTGACGTTGCGATCCGGATCGACGTTTGCAAGATCTTCAGTTCCGATCGTTCCCGTTCGAGCGATCATTTGCAAATTATTGGCAATGATGTTGGTCGACTCACCGATTGAATTGAGGATCGATCGGCCAGCGTCCAAAGAAGCATTTCCAACGCCTACATTGAGAGTTGTACCCAGTACAATATCTCGACCGGCACCGACAACAAGATTGCTACCGGCACCAGACACACCGGCATTAAACGTTATGTCTTGGGCCGACTTAAGGCTGACAAATCCAGCATCCGACCGAACAGTAGAGTTGATGGTAATGCTACCATCGAAAAGCGTTTGCAAAAGAACATCGCCTATGCCGTTTGCCCGAATCCCGAACGCTACGTCGGAACCTGAATTGACGATGATATCACCAGTCGCACTTTGCAATTTGATCGGACCGTTGTTCGTCGTCGTCAAATCCTCCAGACTCGCATCGGCGACGACTGTTCGCGTCGAATTGAAGTTCACTTGCTCAGTAATTATCGAGCCTGTGTTATCGATAGTAACTCCATCCAACTCTCGGACATATATGCCTGTGGCGCTTCGCGCCGATAAGAGCGTCACTTGAGTATCGATCGCATTGATGTTGAAGTCAGGAGCTCCATTCAACAGATCCGAGCCACCGATAATTCCATTCGTGGCGATCATCCTTAAGTTATTCGCTTGTAC
>JAYTVL010000312.1:0-1632 GCA_043744075.1 Pirellula sp.
GACGACCAGTCATGCTTACATTTAGGCTTCGAACGATTGGACCAATCATGAATGTGAACTGCCTGATGCTCGCCAGTTATCTCGATTGAATTGCTCCGAATGCCCTCGTGGAATAGTTAGGGTTTTCCAATCACTACCAGCATGGTGGCGCGCAAGCTGAACGATCTGGCCGATGTGATAGCAGGTATGCCCTAAAGAACGTGCCATCGCAAGCGGAACTGGATGCGGTTCTCCGCGAATCTCGACTGTCTTACCGAAATCCTCGCGAGAAAGGCCTTCGAGTTCGGAAAAAAGGCACAACCAGCCTCGTTCCCAGTATGCAAGTACTTCAGTTCGATTTGCGAATGCGTCCACGAATTCCGAATCTCGGTTGCGGTTATTCTTTTCGCCGTCTGTCGTCAGGAAGTCCGTCCAACGCGAAATGAGGTTTCCAGCAACGTGTTTCATGATCACGGCGATTGAGTTCGTATTCTCATCCAGTGGGAGATGCAGCTTGTAATCGGGAATCTGTTCAACCGCTCGATCTGCAAGCCGCTTGTTAGCTCGAAATGCATCGATGATTGCCGCACCAAATGCGAACTCAGATGTAGTGGACATCAAATTTCCTTCATTACCGGACAGGACAAAAAGCAAACAAACCAACGGCAGCCATACGAACCAAAAGCTAACTTCTCCACCCCAACACGCTTCCCCGCCGCTAACGTACGTCAGTCTTCAGTCTAGCCAATCCTGCGGGCGTAGTCTAATCTACTAGTTCCTATGTCCACATTAATTTGATTGAGCCAACTTGTGTAAACGACTGCCGCTGGTTGCTGGCAAGGCTTCCTTGGCATCTAGAGTCTCCTTATGGCTCCGCATTATAAGAGACTGGCGTCCGTAAAACCGGAACCTACTTAGTACTCCAGAGATGATAGCCGAGTGCACCGGCCAGCAACAGGAAGAGAATACCGCCAACAACGACTAGGTTCGCCCTTTCGTGGGAGAGGAACTGGAGTTTGCGCAAGCCGAACGCGGGGAAAGTGAAATAGAGCAGCGACTTGACCACGTTCGCCCAACCCAACACAGTGAGCACCAGTGGGATGCCCGACCAAACGTTATGGAAAGCGACGATGATCGAGCCGAATATGAGATTCAAGACGGCGACGGCGAACACACCGGCTTCACCTCGTTCTCGGAGGAAAACAAAGAAGTCTACCCACACCTGCGGCCTCACCACGTGAGAGATGCCGATGACCATGAGGTTGATGATCGCGTAGATTTGAACGGCGCGTTCCATGATTGTCGCGTCCTATGAGGCCTGGGTACTATTCATCGAGATGCTAACTGTTTTTATCCCGGTTTGGGATGCTTCAGTCTATCCGATTTTCCTGGCGTTCGCCACGTTCAAGGGAGCCAGTGTCCCTTACGATCGTAACGAATGAGCATTGCTTTAATCCTGATGTCAACACAACGGGTGATCGCCATCTTGGGACGCATGACAGGTTTGATGCTTCCATTCAATATGATTATCCCAGAAAGGCTATCGGCTGCCTTGAGGCGGACACGCTTCTGATAGATGTTTCGTACCGTTCCCCTTACGATGAGATTCGACAACGCTTTACTGACGGTCAATATGATGCGGTTCAAGACCGA
>JAYTVL010000313.1:0-1631 GCA_043744075.1 Pirellula sp.
GATTTCGTTCAGCATGGGGACGGTAGTAACAACGGTGGTTGGTACAGGAGTGATACTGTGGGTTGTGCAAGCGACCCAGCTTGCCGCGACATTTATCACCGCAGCCGCCCCGACATGGATGCACGTCGACATCGCGTCGTCGCTAAATAACCTCGTGAAAGAGAGAAACGCAAACGATGAAGCCAGCGCGAAGTTATTTGAGTAGTAGGACCCCGCTACGCTTTGCCGTTCGCGCCGGGGCGATGTCGATGGGCGAATCTCAATGATCTGGCTTTTACAACCCGGAACGCTCGAAGCAAATCATTTGCGTCACTGTACCGCCGACTGGGTCGCAATTCCATTGCTCGACGAATAACCGCAATCAAGTCAGGATGGGCTTTGCGACGCAACGTTGCATACCCTGCCGGCGCCCACTCAAACGGCCATTCGGGCAAATGCCCCGTTAGGACTTTGTACGCGATTAAGCCGAGCGCAAAAACGTCAGAACGAGCGCTGGGGCGTCCCATGGCTTGCTCAGGCGCCATGTAACCAACTGTCCCTGAGCCGGATGCAATCATTGTTTTTATAATTGTGTGCTGCGCGACTTTCGCAATTCCAAAATCCATCAATTGAAGCCTGCCGTCCGGAAGCAGAATCATGTTCTCGGGCTTGATGTCACAATGAATGATCTTGTTGCGGTGCGCATACGCTACACCATCCATCATCTGTTCAATTAATTGCAAAGCCGAATCAAACGAGATACGATTGCGAAGTCGGCAGGCTAGCGTTTTCTCCCCCAGCCGACTTGTGATGACAAATCGACCGTCGATAAAACTGGCGTCTTTCAGCGGCAAAATATTCGGATGGTCCAGTTTTGCCACCAGACGTGCTTCGCGATGGAAGTTGTCGAGCATGCTCGCTGTCACATTGTATTGATGAGGCATTTTGAGTGCGACACGGACACCCTCGATTGTGTCGAGTGCTTGGTAGACAAATGCGAATCCACCTTGTGCCAAACGGCGTTCGATCCTGTATTTGCCCAGCCGTTGACGAGCACGCAGCTGTGCTGAATCGCTTCGTGTTTTCGCCATTGCACTGAAACTCTGTGCGATCATATGAATAGGAAATAGGGAGTACGAGAAGCGAACAAGATGAAAAGCGATCTATCCATTTCCACGCCTGGCATTCTGTCGACTCCAGGCCTATTCTATTCATCAAATTGGAGATTTGCGCGTGTCTCTCAGGGAAAAAACCAGAGTAGTTATCGGCAACCCTTCATCCGGTTCTTCTCGCACAAACGGAACAATTCCATTATTTACGGCGTTGATCGAATGAACTATTCAATTCTAGCTTCGCAAAATCAAAAACGAACTCAAAACATCGAGATAATTGGTCAAAGTCATAATAAGGTGGTAGTTGCGCCCGACGCTCAGAAGATTCGATCGCGTTTTTTCAAGGTGTTTTTGAAAGCGTTCCACCAGGAAATCACTCAAAATGACCAAGGTTCCACGGCTTTTTCCGCGCAGACTCACGGGCCATTCGGGGCAAAAGCTGCACGACCTCCTCGTGTTGGTGGCCCAAAGACTAGTTGGCTAGTAGTTGGGTTTGCAACATTTGATTCCGTCCCCACCTTGTTTTCGTTCGCCGTTGGC
>JAYTVL010000314.1:0-19450 GCA_043744075.1 Pirellula sp.
AAAGCATTGGCCATATATGGTGATCGAACCAACTTCATAGACTCATTTTTCCTAGCAGCTTGAAAACTTAAATGCCATCGCTCAGCCGGTTGCACCCAATTGAAATGAAGGCTGGCGGAGCCCAGCATCTTTGTAGCCAAAAACTATTTAGCTTGATTTCTAGCGACTCACACGCCCTTCGTACCTCAGGGCGTGCCACCCAATTTGCAAGTAGATTTCAAACTGCCGCTCGCCTAAGGTAGGATGGGACCATCTGTCCCGTCCGACCGTCGATGATTGCCGGGGAACATGGCCCACCGCTATTGCTATTGCTATTGCTCTGAAAGGCTGTAATTTTTTTGAATCTGTAGAAAGTACCCATCACACTCCGTGTGATGTTGCCTCAAAAACCAAGGGTTTTTGAATTGCGAAAATCACACGGAGTGTAATTGGTACTATAAAATTACAGCCTCTGAGCGTGCCACCGGTGGTTTAGTCATCCGCCGCGTCACCATCCTTGATGACAAATGTGGCCTTCAACCGAGCTACCTCGGTTGCTAGTCCTGCAAGCTTCACGCTCCGCAGTACCTCTTCGAAATCTTTGTATGCGGCAGGGGCTTCGTCCTTGGGATACTTGCGGCAATTTGTCAGAATATCCGCAGCCTCAAACGATGCATCCACCGTCGCTTGATCCAATTCACGTATCGCTCGTTTACGACCAAGCTGCCGACCGGCACCGTGATTGACACTGTAACAACTGATGCTTGCGCCAGGGTCAGCAACCATGACGCTCGAACCCGCTTGCGGATTGCCTGGCAGCAAGATCGGATGTCCTGTTTCCGCGTAGCGCGTCCCTTTCAGAGCATAGTGCCCAGCGGGAAAAGCCCGAGTCGCCCCCTTGCGATGAACCCATTGTTGCATATTGTCGACGATTTCGCGGCGCGCAATGTTGTGACTGATGAAGTAAACCAATTGCCCCTCAATTCCTGGAAACACTTCCTGAAACGCTTCCATCACAAGTGCATTGATCAGCAAATGATTGACTGTGGCAAAGTTTGCACCGAGCGACATGTCATCGATATAGTTGTCGGCTTCCGTCGTTCCCAAGGGCGCATAGACCAACTCGCGATCGTTTCCAGGTAACGGAATGTCCCACTTCGCAAATTTGCTCTGCAAAGCTTTGAACTGGCCCATCGCCAAGTTATGCCCCATGCCGCGTGACCCGCAATGTGACAGGAATGCAACATGCCGATCCTTGAGTCCGAAAACGTTGGCTGCTTGTCGTGCTCGCGCATTGTCTTCGACATGAACAATCTCGCATTCTCCAAAATGGTTTCCACCGCCATACGAACCGAGTTGCAACGCTTTGTCCGCAAACTTTCGAAATGTACCGTTGTCGATATGCCAATCGATGCGCGACGCCAACGCTTCGCTCGAATCGTTGTGTCCAACGTGCGTGGAGTCTTCACATCGAGTCGCCCATTCCGGCGGGATACCGAGTTGAGTGCAAACCGACTCCGATGCACCCTCGATCACCGTTTGCTTTCCGAGCCTTTCGTCGACCCGCCGCGATTTGGCTGCATGGCGTTGTCCTCGTCCCGCGCCCGTCGGAGTGCGTTCGCAAATTGCATCGATCAATTTGCGCCGAATCTCGCGAGACCGGATCGCTTCCTCGGGCAAATCCAATTGCAGCAAGCTCATGGAGCACTTGATATCGACCCCGACTGGTCCTGGGTAAATATGAGTCGGCGATGTCATCACGCATCCGATGGGAGCCTTGTAACCACAGTGGCCATCCGGATTGAGTATCAAATCAGTAACACCAGGAGCAAGCCGCGAATTGATCGCTTGCTGCAAGCAGATTTCGTCGAAGGTTTCGCGAATCTTATCGGTACCAATGACCGTGATCGGTTTGGTCTTGCCGCCGGTTGGCAGCATCGCGGTGGCTTCGCCTGTTGGAATCATGGATGGAAGTCTAAAGTTTGAAATTGGTTAGAATGAAAATAGTTGGGATTGGAAAACACAAGCTAATCGACTTGTCGAGAATAGCTCCACTGTTGAACACTGGCGTCGATCACAACATGGGACAAAAACCGTGGGCTAGCGCCCTGCGGCTAATCAGCCGGAACGCGCTAGCGTCCGGTTAAGCTCGATTTATGATCGACGCCTAAACAACGAGTGCTATGATGACAAGCATCCGTTGAAAAATGTTCATGGCTTAATCAAAGCGATTCGAGCCAAAGCAAGCTTGCTTCAAAACTTGGAGGCGACTCATCAAAATCGAGCCCTTTTGCGACTCGAATTTCCCGAACGACGGTTCCGGTACTCGGATCAAGCCAATGGCCAGCAAACCCTTTTCCATAAGTTGAGAGTGGAAGTTTCATAGGCTCGTTGCCGTTCCCAAAGACGAGGTACTTTTCTCCCGCTTTTGCCAATACGAATCGCGAGCCTTGTTTCGACTCGATTGGAACCAACAGATGTAGCGATTCGAGAACGCTTTTTGAAATCGAAGGTAGATGAGAAGGAATGGAACCGCCGGCCGCAAGCGTCGCCCAATCGCTTTTCGTCGGAGTAGAGCACAGTATGGCTTTGTCCGGAAAACGTAATCGATACTCGTGAATCTGTCTGGCAGTTTGCATGTCTGAACGACTTTTGTTCCCCTTCCACTCGCGGAGTTGTTGACGGGGTGCCAGATTGGCTCCACCTGGCGGGGCGTAGAGCGATCCGTCGGACGTGTACCACCAGTATTTCAAATCGATAATCTGAACCAAAGAACTCAGCCGTTCGTCGGCCAAAACTTCATCCTGGACATCTTTTGTGCATCCAAGGCAAATGAGCGTTGAAGCGTTCGGATGGTCTTTTTTCCAATCAGCAATCGTTTCTAGCCAGAACCGAACAAACGTGGCCGGCCCAGTAAACTCCTCGCCGATCGTAAACACGACGTTTTTATGGTCGAGCATGTTGGTTAGGCATTGTCGTATGTAGGCAACCAACAACGCTCGTCGAACTGGGTGAGTTACGTCGTAGAACTCATCGGCTTGATAGATCCGCTTTTTGTTGACATAAGGTGGCGGTTCTTGAAAGCCAACTGGTTGAATGCAATTGGCACTTCGCCAAGGAAAGTCTGCCCAATGTGCTCCAGCTTCAAGGATGTTGTGTTGGAAAAACATGTTCTGCATCAAAATGCGGCCTTTGGATTCGCATTGCGAAGCGAATTCGCGTAGTCGAGAAAAATACCAGGGATTGAACGTCTCCAAGTCATACTTGCTCAATCCATCCCAAGCCGTTCCTTGACCGCTCCTGGCCCAAGGCTGTTCATAAAAAGGTGCCCAGACTTCACCGTCGATTCGCCTAATCATCTCATGATCATCACGACGCCGATCGTACCAAAGCCCCCAGTGATGTTCCAGGATCGCATGATTGTTTTCTACCATCGAATCGGTCAGCTCGTTAAGGTCATCTGTAAATCCTTTGCCGAATCGTCCTGGCACAAATCGAGTCACCCCAACTCCGAACTCGGAAGTACGTGAGGGCAACATGGTTCCTCGCCACCACATCGTTCCGATTCGATTGCCGGCGGCGAGTTGATCTCCAATGCAAAGCCAACCGTTCCGAATGGAAAGCGACAGAGACTTTTTCTGTTCCTTTGGTATGCCCGTCTCGGCCATAGCCATTGCTGATCGCTGTTGGTTCTCGGGAGCAACTCGATTGAATTCCAACGATACGGGTTTTGCATGGAGGATGATTTGACTAAGGGATGGGGCCATTCGCTCGGCGTGCTGAGCCCTAAAAAGACTTTCTGGTTTTACAAATTCATTCATCGACTTCCAATGACCGTCACCAATGAATCCGGCCCAGCATCCAATCGCCCAATTTTGGTGCCCGGGAGGATTGCGGCACGTAATGATCGGAGCCGAGCATTGCCAAAGAAGTGAATTTGCGGTCGTCCATCCAATCCCTTGACCATCGATTTCACGATTGGTCAACGAGAGTCCTCCCCCATCCATCGTGATATTATCGTACAGAACGCCTGTCGTCCAACTTTCTATTGGTCCACTAAAACTCAATGCATTGGTTGCGTGGCAATCAATGAACGCATTGGGGCCGGCAGCCAAGTAGCCGACGGCAAAGTCATGACGACCCGAATCCGCTTGGCATGCTTGAAACAACGTCTGTTGACCACATGTATAAAAGGTACGACGACGACCGGCTGCGTTCTCCGAGACAGGTGCCTTCGAAACGCATCGAACTACGCTTACTCGCTTGGCGGTTTCCAAAATAGAAACGGCGGAGCCTACAAATCCAGTCGTCGCAACATCGCGAACCCATACATCGCACGCTTTCTCTATGCCAATTGCATCCCAGGAATGGTCTTCGTCCTTAGGGTTGGTGGATTTCGAAACAGAAACCAGTCGCAACGACTCAACTCCAATCCCTTGAATGCGATCAGGCCATTCGAACCTTCGAATCGTTCCGGTTACCAGCTTCGCATCGATCGAGCATGTTAAAGGAGCATCGAGTGTGAGCTCATTGCTGTTGATGTTTTTGATGGTTCTCTCCCAGTGAATGTCCATCGAACGGGGCTTCCAGTCGAGCCAAGAACCTTTGTCGTCAGTTGGGAATCGATTCATTCCGATCGATGCAATCCATTCCGAAGTGCTCGGATGAGTAATGACGATATCCGTACCAATTCGATAAGGAACAGGATCCGCAACAGTCAATTGAGTTGAACCTACCGCAACATAGTTGTCTGCAATCGAGACCTCGTTCCCAAGCTGAGGCTTTCCAGTGCCGCAGATTCTGATCAACGTTCGTCGATCGAGACCAGTCGCGCGAATCGTGGTTGCTAAGAACAGGGGATTTTGATCGGTGTTTGGCCCGTTAGAACTGACTGAGCCGCGCAACACAACTCCAGATCGCTGTATGTTTAGTTGTCCCTCGACATTAAAGGTGCCTGGTCCAAGCAAGACTGCACCCCGGAAACCATCCGCGTTTAAAGGCAATTCGGAAATGTAGTCGATTGCCTTTTGAATCGAGGTTGTGGTGTCACCTTCAGTGGCATCGACCCAAACCATGGCTTGAACCTCGGGCAGCGGAGCGTTACCGCGTCGGAATCCGCTGTGCGAGTAATCTGGCACTCGATTGCCCAATGCGTCGACTGAGTAGACTAACCTGCCGTTGTTGGCCGGATAAAGAAACCGTTGTGACCGATCCTGAATCGTAGCTGGTCCTTGGGCGCTTAATTGAGTTGACGACAACACACTCAGAAAAAAAATCGCAAGGAACACATCGATCGCCAATTGCTTAAACATCAAATTGAGCCCTTGTACTTGGAAACAACTTGATATTCTAGTGGGATCTCAGTATATTGAACATGAGAAGTGATAAAGAAGGGACTGTTTTCGACGGAATTCGAGATAATACGAAAATGCAATTGGAAGAGATTGGCGGTAAAGGCCTAGTTCATAGGAAGCCGAGCGAAATGGACTTGGATGCAGATCATGAATTACCTTCAGGGAGTCGATCTTTGCTGAAAGCGAAAGCGTACGACGAAATCAAGAAGAAAATCATGGACGAGGAATTTCCGCCCGGCTCGTTTCTGGCGGAGAGAAAACTAGCCATGATGCTTGGAATGAGCAAAACGCCGGTCAAATCGGCTTTGGAAAGACTCGCCGTCGAAGGTTTTGTAACGATTTCTCCTCAGCAATGTATCTTGGTTCGCGAACTCCCGATGGACGAAATTGCGGACCAATATGAAATTCGGACAGCGTTGGAGACCCACGTGGTTCGAGGCTTAGCCAAGCGCATTACGGCAAGCCAAAAGGTCGAGCTTAAAGACTGCCTTGCGTTTCAGCGAAAGAATTGGAATTCAGTAAAAGTGGCTCAATGGGTCGAACTGGATGCAAATTTCCATTTGCTACTGGCAAAGCAATTTGGTAATCAGGCCATCGTTCGGGTAATGCTCGATTTGCGAGATCGAATGCATCGGGTCATTACGCGTGTGTTCCATCTTCAACCGATGAGATTGGAGGAGAGCATAACCGAACATCAAGCGATCGTAGACGCGATTGCCTTGGGCAACAGTGAAGACGCTTCTTCGCTGGTTTCAGCCCATCTTCAGCGCGGACGCGATTTGGTCCTTGCGCCACGAAGATAATCCGTATAACAGAATATTCTGATTGTAACGATTTCTTGGGAATGCAAATTTGAGAGGGCGCAATGTCGTTCCTGATTTTGATTTTTGCTGTATTTATCGGCGATACTTTCGAATTGTCGTTCGTGGACGAAACCAAGAACCCCATTGCGGTAACGATTTGCGAATGCTACTCGGAGCCCGCGGCTGGCTTGGAACAGCCTCCGTATCTGTTACGAGAAACGGACCAGACTGGCAAGATCCGCGTGAATTGCAACGACCCGAAGAAGATAGACGGCTGCTGCTTCGTTTATTCGAAAGGACATGCGATCGATTTATTGGGTACTCAATCCAAGCGTTCAAGGTCACTTCGGGTTCAACTCGCTCTGGAGGAAGTAATCCAAGTGTCTGTTGTCGACCAAAAAGGCAATCCAGTTCCTGGTGCACGCGTTACCCCCGGTGCGATGAACTTTCGAGAGTCCGGTTGGACTGCCAATGTACCGTACCGGCTGCCGGACTTTTTGGAGTCCCTTTCTGACGCCACCGGGATTGCAAAAATTCACGGCGCAAAGAAAGACACTTTGCAGAGCGTACGTATCGCATTAGGGAGTGAACGCGGCGGTCTGTATCAAATCCCCAAGACCTGGGATGGGAAGAAGACACTGAGAATTGTTTTGAGACAATGCGCTTGCCTGCTACGGTGCAAGGCATTGGACGACAAAGGCCAACCGGTATCAGGCGCAAGACTTTATGCAGGACCATCGGAAGATTCGGTCAATCAGATAAAAACACCAACTCTTGTTTTCAGTGAGTACCTTGGCCAAACCAATGCGCACGGCGTGCTCGATATTCTTGACGTTCCCGAAGGTGTATGGAACATTCGCCTTTTCAGTCCTGAGCCTTCCATGGGATGGGGTGAGTATCGCCTCAATGTTATAGTTTCAGCCGATCGAATCAATGATGTGCTGTTTAAGTCTAAGCCTACAAAGGAAGTCGCAGTCAGCGTTGTGGACCTATCGGGCTCTGGACAAGCGGGCGTACGAGTTACATTAATGCATCGAGAAAAGGGGGAGTATGTTGACGCATTTGCAACCTCGAATGAAGACGGAATTGCTGTCGCCGAACTCCAGGTTGGTGAATGGCTATTGATGGTCGATGAATTGAGCCTTCCTGTTGGATTCCACCTGTACAAGACAGATGTCTTTCCGAAAATGCTTGTCAACGAGGATAGCACTATTCAAATGGGAACACCGATCTTCATCGCGCAAGGGCGGATACTGGAAGGGGTCGTTCGCGGAATCGACCTGTCGGTTTTACGGTCCGACTGGATTCATCTCACAGCCAAGGAGCAAGTTTGGATGGGGCGATTCGAAAACGACGGGACATTTCGGATAGCCATCCCCAACTCTCTTCGGGATGATGAGATCGCTGGCTTTCAAATGGGGCATGGGACTCGCGATGGTTCTTTCAAGATTGTGTCTCGGGCACCATGGGAAATACATTGGACGGCAAACAATTCACCGTAAAAAGATGTGAGGCAGTTTGCCTGAAGTCCGCGATCTACGCTAATCGCTCCGATCGGTTAAACAAGCTTCAAGATTTGCGATTTGTTTTACCGCCGCAGCGGTTGGTACGCCCGAAATGGTTGCGGTCTAAACTGCCCCCGATCGAATCTTAATGGATCTTGTTTGCAGTCGGAACGGAGAAGGCTGGATGCACCTATCACAACGCTTGCCTAACAGTTGGCGTTTTGCTTTATTCACCTTCCCTTAACCCGATCTTATCAATCTAAACTTAAAATCCAGCCCCAAATGCACTTAATTCTTGCGAATTCAGCTACGACCGTAAGAGCAACCAATGATTCCTAGCCGAATACTCATCATCGAAGACGAACCAGCGATCGCGGAAGTACTTGTGTACAACCTTGAACGCGAAGGGTTCAAGGTTCAGTCCGTCGAGAACGGGGCCGAAGGCTTGAAAATGGCCAAGCAGCAGCGGCCCGATCTCGTCTTATTGGACCTAATGCTCCCGGGTAAGTCTGGATTAGAGGTCTGTCGAGAACTTCGAGCGAATTCCGGGACCACAACTGTGCCGATCATTGTGCTGACCGCCAAGGCAGAGGAGGCGGATCAAGTGGTTGGTTTCGCAATGGGCGCTGACGACTACGTTACTAAACCGTTTAGCGTCAAAATCTTGCTCCAACGCGTGCATGCACTACTGCGTCGAGCAAACTCACCCGAGCCCGATTCGGATGTGCTGGAGCACGGTACCTTAAAACTGGACAAGCGAAGCTATCGCGTCACGGATGGCCAAGCGGAGTTACCGTTAACACCGACGGAATTCCGATTGTTGGAGACTTTGATGCGTCAGCCAGAACGCGCGTTCTCAAGAAGTGACTTGCTTGACTACGCAGTTGTAGACGGGCTGGTTGGCGAAAGAACGATAGACGTGCATGTAAAGTCGCTGCGCACTAAACTAGGCGAGGCTGGACGTTGCATTGTGACCGTGCGAGGTGTCGGCTATCGTTTTTCAGAATCGGAATAGCTGGCTTGGCCACTATGCCGTTTCGATCTTAGCAACTTCTTGCAAACCCAACTCCTCGATGCTGATTTCCCGCATTTTGAACTTTTGTATTTTCCCAGTCACCGTTATCGGAAAACAATCGACAAACTTCCAGTGGTGAGGCACTTTAAAGTATGCGAGGTTCGCTTTGCAAAAGGCTTTCAACTCCTCGATCGATGCCGATTGTCCTTCGCGAAGCCGAATCCATGCCATCACTTCTTCTCCGAACTTTCGATCGGGAACTCCAATGATCTGGACATCTTCGATGGCCGGATGCCGGTACAACAACTCTTCGATTTCTCGAGGATAAACATTTTCACCGCCGCGAATAATCAAATCTTTTAATCTGCCTGTGATCCGGTAATATCCGTTTGGCTCTCGCTCCGCCAAATCTCCCGTATGTAACCACCCATCCGAATCAATCGTTTCGCGGGTCTTTTCTGGCTGGTTGAAATAGCCGAGCATTATATCGTGTCCGCGACCACACAGTTCGCCTGGCTGCTGGTCACCCAATTCGCGGCCTGTCTCTGGATCGATCACCTTGACCTCAATACCGGGAAGCGGCCGCCCAACTGTTCCAACTCGCAATTCCAAAGAATCGTCGGCCCGTGTTTGCGTAATCAGCGGTGAAGCTTCCGTTTGGCCATAACCGATCGTCATCTCAGAAGCCCCCATTTCACTCGTCACCCGTTTCATCAACTCGATTGGACACGGGCTGCCAGCCATAATCCCAGTCCTCAGAGACTTAAGGTCGCGGTGAGGATAGTCGGCATGCTCCATCATCGCGATGAACATCGTCGGTACACCATAAACAGCAGTACAACGTTCCGCTTCGATCGCATGCAAAGTCGCGGCTGCTTGAAAGTTCTCGGCTGGAAAGACCATGGTCGCTCCGTGTACGATTGAACACAACGTACCAAGCACACACCCAAAGCAATGATATAGCGGAACTGGTACGCAAAGTCGATCTTGATTCGTGAATCGCTGGCCTACCCCAGCGTAATAAGCATTGAGTAAAATATTGCGGTGCGAAAGCATTGCACCCTTTGGCAATCCAGTTGTTCCCGAAGTGTACTGGATGTTTATCGGGTCCGTACAAAGCAATTCGCTTTCGGCTGCCTCCAGTCGTTCACATGAAACAGACTCAGACCGATTTAGAAAATCTCGCCATGGAAAGGTCCCCTCCGGCGACTCGCCTCGTAGCGTAATGACCCATTTCAGCTTGGGAAATTGTCTACTCTGGAGCGTTCCCGGCGCATGGTTAGCAAGTTCAGGAATTGCTTCTTGGAGGGACGCAAAGTAATCGGTTGATTTGAACTTGTCGATCAATGCCAAGCCGCGAAGTTCGGACTGGCGAACGGCATGTGCGAGTTCGTTCGTTCGATACGATGGGTTGATGGTAACCAAAACGACGCCGATTCTCGCTGTCGCAAATTGAAGTGTAACCCATTCCGGAACGTTGGTTGCCCAAACTCCGAAATGATCGCCGCGTCTCAAGCCCAGCGCCAGGAGGCTGCGCGCCACTCGATCTACCTCGGCATCCAACGCCGACCATGACAATCGAACACCGGAATCACAAAAAACAACTGCGTCCTGCGACGGATATTTTCTCGCAGTCTCGCGAAGAACTTGGCCAATAGTCAGGCCATTGACCCAAGGCTTTTCGGTATCTAAATCGGCATTTGCATTGAACGTCATTTCTACCTCCGCGTGATTATTCGTTCAAGGGCATCGAGAGTAAGGCCTGCGCAAGCGCTTTGCCCTGCGCATCATTCCGCAAGCCGCGCCGCAGTATTCCTCTTGCAACAAAATTGAATCCACCCAAGTTCTGCATTTCGTATCGCTCAACCGACGTCACACCGATGGGCTCGAAGAACTGATGGACCCGTTCTGTAGTCAACCATAACTTAAGCCATTGAAAGTCCTGCATCGATCGAACCAGTATTCCAATGTTGGCTCCAGTGCCTTTATCACCGCTACGACCATATGCTATGTCCGCGAGGCAACGAGCGTCCGATCGAGCAATTACTTTCCATTTCGGTACTTCACTAACCAGTTGTTGTGGAAATCTACCATATGCGGGTGGCCAAACAGCGCGGCAAACTCGCTTGGATAAGGTATCTGTCGAGCTGAAAAGATCGAGACTTGGCTGAGAACGCTCTGACTCAACCAAGCAAGGCCAATAGCGAATGACTCCATGCACGCGAGGTCGTCCTTCGGCATATCCTGTTGTCCCTTGCGGGCCAGCAGTGATCAGCGGCATCATCTCTTTTGTAAACTGCTCGACCGCAGCTTTCGATTCCGATTCTACTGCAATTCGCAAGACGGTTTCAAACGAGCCATCGCAATTGCTGGTCAGGTTTGAAACCGGAACGCTTTCGGCGTTGCCCAAGCATTCAACAATCGAATCACGAAATTCATGTCCAGACTCTTTCAAGCGTTGAAGGACGATTTCTCCACATCGTCGCGCTTTTTTGACGGACTGCGGGCCAAAAACAGTCAGCGTCCCAGCAGCGCGAAACCCATCTCGAAATGTCGCGCTAACTTTAAGCGTCTTCGGTCGCTGCCGACCTTGGGCTCCTCGTACTTGAACTCGATTGATTCCGATGGACTTGACTTCGACGTCCAAGAAAGAAACCTCGCAATCGGGACTTAGGTATTTCTGCGGATCACCAATCTCGTAGATGAGTTGCTCTTTGACGGTCTGTGGATTTACACAACCACCAGAGAGATCGGACTTGGTGATAATGCAACTGCCATCGCTGTCGATCTCGGCGATCGGAAAACCAAGATGGGCTGGATCTGGAACATTCAACCAATCGGTAAGAATGCCGCCGGTTACATGCGTTCCACATTCCAGCAAGTGACCAGCAACGGTTGCGCCTGCCAATCGATCCCAGTCGTCGCGTTCCCAACTAAACTCATGAGCACACGGAGCAACGACCATTGATGGATCGGCAACTCGGCCTGTCACGACGATATCCGCGCCCGCCGAGAGCGCTCGGACAATACCCTCGCATCCTAAATAGGCGTTGGCGGTGACGAGTCGGTCCCGAACCGTTGCGATTGAAACCGACGAATCCAAATTTTGAAAATCGTCCGATGTCGAATGACTCGTCCTCAAGGCTGCCAAAACATCGTCTCCGCTGACGACGCCGACCGTCAGCGATCGACAACCAGCATCCTCCAAGGCTGCAATACAAGCCCGAGCACAATCGAGCGGATTCAAGCCTCCTGCATTCGCGATCAGACGGCACTTTCCCCCAGCTGCCCAGTATTCGGCTAAGCCGCGAACCACCCCTACGAAGTCTTGCGCATAACCTAGCTTCGGATCGCGCTCTCGCTGCAAAGCAAGGATCGACATCGATACTTCAGCAAGATAGTCCATCGTGAGATAGTCAATATCGGGCTCTTGCGCGAGAAGCTCGAATGCAGCCGATGGCCGATCACCCCAGAACGCTTGAGCGTTGCCGACTCGAATCGTCTTCTTCACACTTCCACCTTAGCTTTTTTTTCGATGGTGCGAGGAACAACAGAAAGCGCCGAGGCCAACCAAAGTCGCGTGTCATGTGGTGCTATGATTGCATCGACCCATCCGCGAGCCGCCCCGTAGCGAATGTCGGTTTGTTCTTCGTATTGTCGTCGAATGAAGTCTCGCATTTCCTCGATCGCATTGGGCGTAAGCTTATTACCAGATTTTTCGGCCTCACGAATTCGCAACGTCAGCATCGTGTCCGCCGCCTGATTGCCACCCATCACGGCATAGCGTGCATTCGGCCAAGCCAGGATCAAGGCAGGATCGTAAGCTCGACCGCACATTGCGTAATTGCCAGCCCCATACGAGCTTCCAACGATCACGGTAAACTTAGGCACGGTTGCAGTGCTCATCGCGTTTACCAACTGGGCGCCCGAGCGGATGATGCCCGACTGTTCCGCTTGCTTGCCCACCATGAATCCCTGAACGTCCTGAAAAAAGATAAGCGGAATACGAGTTTGATCGCAATCGAGAACAAATCGGGCGGCTTTTTCGGCCGAGTTTCCGTATAGCACGCCCCCAATTTGGACTTCACCCTGTGCGGTCGTCGAACGTCGCCGTTGGTTCGCAACAACTCCCGCAGGAATTCCATTGATGCGAACGTACGCAGTCACGACGGAACGTCCATAATCCGATTTGAATTCCTGCAAACTATTTGCATCAACAATGCACTTGAGCAAGTCGCGGACATCGTATTCACCACGACCATCTGCTTGGACGATGTTATAGACATCCTCTAAGCTGCGTTCCGTCGTCAATCCAGACTTCTCAATGGATCGTTCCGGCAACAACGAAATCAAGGAACGTAGTCGGTTCAAACAGGAGGCATCATCTTTTTCATGAAAATCAACCGTGCCACTTATCTTTGAGTGCATACTGGCACCACCGAGTTCTTCAGGATCTACCGTTTGGCCGATAGCAGCTTTCACGAGGGCAGGGCCTGCCAAACAAAGTTGGCTCCCCTCGGTCATCAGTATTTTGTCACATAGGACGGGCAAATAAGCTCCACCGGCGATGCAGTTTCCCATGACAGCTGCGTATTGTGGTATGCCATCCGCAGAAAGCACCGAGTTGTTGCGAAAGATCCTCCCGAAGTCATCTTCGTCTGGGAAAATCTCATCTTGCAAGGGTAAGAAGACGCCAGCCGAGTCCACCAAATAAACGATCGGCAAACGAAGTCGATGAGCGATCTTCTGAGCACGGATCATCTTCTTAACTGACTGCGGAAACATTGAGCCAGCTTTGACTGTCGCATCGTTGGCAGCAATCATGCACGGTTGACCATGAATCCAACCTATACCAGAAATAACGCCAGCGGCCGGTACATCGCCCCAGTCAGGGTACATTTTGTAGGCAGCCCACAGCCCCAATTCCAAGAACGGACGATCCGAGTCCAGCAAAAGGGCCAAGCGTTCACGCACAGGCAGGCGGCCAAGTTTGCGTTGTCGATCCGATCCAGATTTTCCACCGCCCTGCAACAAAATTTGTTCTTGTTGTTGGATCGTTTCGGCGATTTCACGCAAAGTTGCCACTACATTACCTCTCCATTCAATTCGAACGAACATCGCCAGGATCCATGAGGTCCCGAATTAAACGACAATTGACGTCGTAGATTTTTCTTTTTGCTTACTCGGCCAGCTTGTCGGCCACCCAAAATTCACCGGCTGGGATAGTCATCGTATAGCCCTTCGTCGTCCGGTGCGTAGCCGTCTAGAAACGCCGAATGACGTCGAACAGCGGGCATCGATTCGGCTTCCTGTAGCGGCTCGATGGTTATCCGCCATCGACCGGGACCGACTCGATGGACTACGGATTCCGGCAACTTCAGCGTCTCACCTGGCAAGACCTCGACGTCGTAATTGAGTTGTGTCACATCCGGCTCCTATTCGAGATTGTTTAACGGTGCTTTCATAGTGGTTACGTTTATCATACACAAAATGAATAGCCAAGGCACACAAGCGGTGCGAGAGGTTATACTGCAAACTGGTCCATAAAATGCGATGCACGCATTTCCAATAAAGTTTCTCTTGCATTGAACATCTTCAAAATTGCGTCCACCCAAGAATTGGAAAACCGTGTCCCTGCATTGTGTCGAAATTTTGTTTCGAGAGGAATGATCGCTTCAACTCGGCGCCGACGATGTCCCAACGGAAACTCAACTTCGATCGCCTTTGAAGTTGCACCATCTGCGAAAAAAACTTGAATACGATTCGAAATAGATCGCAAGTCTGAATCCAAATAGTCTTTTGTGTAGCGTGGGTCTTCGATTACAACCATCTTTTGGCGGAGTTGATCGATGCGAGGATCGGCCGCAGCGGCGTCTTCATAGTGTTCCGAATTGAGTCCGCCATGAAGCATGGCCACTGCAACGATGTATTGTAGGCAATGATCGCGGTCTGCGGGATTTACGAGCGGCCCCTGTTTGTCGATGATTCGAACCGCCGATTCCTGAGTATGGATTGTGATTTTTTGGATAGCATCGAGCTTATCGATTACGGTAGGGTGCAATTGCATCGCGGCTTCTGCGGCAGTCTGAGCGTGAAACTCAGCGGGGAACGACACCTTGAACAGGATGTTCTCCATGACGTGGCTGCCGAGCTTCCGACGGATTACAACTTGTTTGCCCTTAAGCACCACGTCGTTGAAACCCCATCGTGGAGCTGTTAAGGCGGATGCATATCCCATTTCACCGGCCATGGTCCAAAGCGCTAACTGGACTGCTCGTTGCGTTGCGTCGCCGGCTGCCCAGCTTTTTCGAGAGCCAGTATTGGGTGCATGGCGATAGGTGCGAAGCGCTCCGCCATCAATCCAAGCAAGGCTAATTGCGTCCGCGATTTGCTGCTTGGTTCCGCCAAGGATTGAGCAGGCAACTGCGGTTGACGCAATTCGGACCAGCAGGACGTGATCGAGGCCAACGCGATTAAACCCGTTCTCAAGAGACAATACGCCTTGGATTTCGTACGCTTGAATGGCGCAATGCAAAATATCACGTACCGTCCATTGGCGATCCGGCTGCCAGGGGTTTTTCGGATTTCTGTCCAGATAATCGGTTAGCGCGAGAATGGCTCCGAAGTTGTCGGATGGATGTCCCCATTCGGCGGCCAGCCAAGTGTCGTTGTAATCGAGCCAGCGAATCATGCAGCCGATATTGAAGGCCGCCTTGACAGGCTCCAATTTCCAGGTCGTACCAGGAACTCGCGAACCGTTGGCCAGGGTGGCACCTGGAACAACGGGACCAAGCATTTTTGTGCAAGCCGGGTACTCTAAAGCTAGCAAGCCGCAACCCAAGCTATCCAACAGGCACAAGCGAGCAGTTTCGAGTGCCTCTAGCCCAAAGACATTTTTAGTCGAAGCGTAATCGGCGATTTCGGTCAAAACAGAATCATAGGGCCGATTCAAACTTGGTATTGGAGATGTCATGGGGCCAGAGATATGAAGCAACGAGTCGAAAAAGTGGCGGGTCTTTCAATGCGAGTGAGTCTAGCCGATTTAGAATACTCCGAAAACGACCGGCACGAGAAACCTGGCCACGCGCCTGTATACACCCTGCAATTTCCATGCATTTGGACCTATCTCGGTTGGAATTAAGAAAAAGACTTTGGCAGATTGATATCTTTCCTAACAACATGGTAGATTATGATTCGATGCAGTGAAAAATATCCGTAGAGGAGATTTTGTTAATGACTGACCTAAAAATTCGATACGTGAATCTTGAGGTGCTGTATGTCCGGTCCGGACAAGGGCAAATTGGAACCAGATAAAACGCTAATTGAACCGGAGGTGCCGGAGGTGCCGTATTCGCAGACGACTGATTTTTCGGTTTCGACGAATGCTGGGATGTCCGATCCTGATTCAGGTCAGGTCGACGTCTATTCAACACAATTCGCGGATAGGTCGGCGCCAACTGGCGGCAACAAAAAAAATGACACAGGGAAATCGGGCGTTGCTTCCGACGCATTGTCATCTAGCAAGAATCAAATGCCCTTCGATATCCCGGGATTCGTTGTAGAAAGCGAGCTGGGCCGAGGAGCATTTGGCGTAGTATACTGTGCTCGCGATCAATTTTTGGACCGCAGGGTTGCAATCAAGAAACCATTGATCAGTAATCCGGCTCATCGTCAACAATACATCGACGAAGCGCGCAAGGCGGTCAAGCTGGACCATCCTTCGATCGTTCCGATCTATCAAGTTGGAATGACGACAAACGACGAACCGTTTGTCGTGCAAAAGCTGATCGAAGGCTCAACGTTGCGAGATTTGCTTAAGAATGGTGATGGAAAGTTGCCGCTATTGCAAACCGTCTCCATTATGCGTCAAGTCTGCTTGGCGGTTGATGCGGCCCACGTTGCCGGAATCGTCCATCGCGATTTAAAACCTGAGAATCTTTTGGTTGAACCCGAGGGGCGCGTTTACGTGGCCGATTTTGGGCTCGCGATCCTCGAAGATGACGAACAAAAAAAGAAAGGTCGTGAAGTCGCAGGTACACCTCTGTATATGTCTCCCGAACAATTTGCGGGCCGCGTCGAGTGGCTCGATGGACGTTCGGATATTTGGGCTCTCGGAGTCATTCTCTATGAACTCCTATCAGGCAAGACTCCTTTTTCCGGTTCATCGCTGAATGAACTCAAAGACCAAATCAAGAACAAAGACCCGAGGCCAATTCATCAACGCGATCCGAAGGTCCCAAGCGCTTTTGACGCCATGTTCCGAAAATGCTGTGCCAAGAACGTTGGGGATCGGTATGCAAGCGCGCGCGAAATGATCGCGGAATTAGATGCAATTACCGAATCACTTCCCTTCATGGATACGATCAATTTAATGTCGCAGGGGCGAACCGGTTCTTTCAAGGGTATGAGTTCGTCGGTTGGATCGGGTCTTGGTTCAGCCGTCGGGTCGAGCCAAGGGGGGCTGACATCTCAAGGGCTTAATGCCTACGGCTCCGCTCAATCGACCCTCCGAAACTCCATGGGCAGCACTACCGTCAGAGAACGAAGTGCAGGTTGGAAACTCTTCGGACCTTTCTTGATATCGGTCGCAGTTTTGGGGTCGTTCATAGGTGCTGCTTGGTTGGCAAAACTTGGGCCTTTCGCTGACGTCGAAGTGCCTTCTCTTGAACCGGACCCGAATAAAAACGCGAGTGTGGACTCCGTTCCATTCGACAAGGTTCCTACCCCAGACGTTGGTAATAGTTTAGCAGGAACAAAGGAAAAAAAGTCTTCAGAACCAAAGGTTGAACCTAAGCCCCTTCCCCTGAGCAAGCCATTTACTGTTTCGATCGGCGGCAAGGGGACACACGATTCGATTGCGAAAGCGATTGCCGATTCGGAGGCTGGCGAAACCATCAGTATTCTCGCAGGGACATACCGAGAATCGTTGGTTATCGATCGGTCAATCAAAATTGTTGGCGAAGAAGGGGTGATTATCCTCTCGACGGCAAAGTCCTGCATCAAAGTCCAGGCAGATAGCAGGGTCGATTTCGAAAAAATAACGTTTGATTGTCAAGCGGCTCAATTCAATGCGATCGACTTGGTCGGCGGCCAATTGAATTTGAAACGATGCGAAGTGCTCGCGAGCTCCAAAGAGTCCTATAACTGCGTTAAGGCTAGAGCGAATACAGTCTTCGTTGCGGATCAATGCAAGTTCCAATCAACGCTAGATGTAAACGTCTCCGGTGAGATCACTTCAACGATTACGATACGTGATTCGAATTTTAGCTTTTCGGGAACGGATTCCGGTTTGAAAAGGATAGGAATTCAAGCGGGGGGTTCGCAAGGGTTGATTCAACGCTGTAGTTTTACAGGTCCCTGCAGCAGTGGCATTGACTGGATGGAGTGTCCGGATCAGAAACTTTCCATTGAGGACTGCCAGTTCGATAATTGCCGAATTGGTATACAAACATTTCTATGCAATTACGTTGTAATCAAGGGCTCTGCCGACAAGCCCTGCGAAATTAAAAACGCAATTTACGGCCTAAGCGTCAAACACAGTCAAGTCGACGTTTCCGGTGTCGCCGTGAAAGGCGTAAGCGATATGAATTACAACAAAAATAGAGTCTCCTTGCAGATTACAGAGGGCTCGTCTGTAAAGTGCAACGATTGCGATTTCTTGGGTTCGTCTTGCGGAATCTTAGTCAAGAAAAGTTCGATCGAAATCGACAACGTTACGATACGCGAAACAACGTTTCTTGGTATGTTGGTCGATGGAGGATTAGTCGACGGCAACAAACTTCAGATCTTGAATTTCTCTAGCTATGGTTTGGCGGTGTTGAGCAAGGGGTCTTCAGTAAGTCTGAATCAACTCGATGCTGAAGCAGCAAAAGTCCAAGGGCAAAAACTGTCCCAGGCTGTTTATGCAGCTTCTGGGAAAGTTGAATTTAAAAACGGTTTGTTCTCGAATTGCCTTTGCGGGATTTTTGTGGATCCTGATCGAAAACAAATTAACAAAACTGGTTTTCCTGAGTTACGAAGCTTGGAGGATTTGATTGGGGGGAGTCCCAAAGAAAACAATACCCTTACTCCCGTCATAGTGATTAGTGATCACATGAAGTTGACCAAATGCGATAGGGCATGGATTTTTAGCGGTGCCGGTTCGAGCCGCGTTAAGCAAATCGAGGGGGACTTACCGGTGAGCAGGCGAGAACCTAAGTTGCTTCCTCGACTGCTACCGGATGATTCGGAAGAGGATTATTTGGAAATGGATGGAACGGATCTCACAAATTTCTCTGTTGTCGAGAAAGCCAATTCCAAGTGATTTCGGTTTTTTTCGACACTTCTCGCTGAACGCCACCAACTGGTTCCAAGGCTCTGCCTTGGAACCCGCTGAATTGCAGGCTCTGCCTGCCGAGCCCAGGAGTATTCGCTCTCGGCCCTCATTGCTTTTCGAGGCAGAGCAGGCAGAGCCTGGGCTGTGCGACAAATAGCAGTTTCGATATTTCTTTCTGATTTATTTGGAGTCTTTTTTGTTCCGAACAACAACAGAGTTATGAATATCGCTAGCCCATCCGTTCGGGGCTTGCCCCCGACGGATGCGTTTTGGCGTACTACATACATTTGGGGTTCCAACTCCCGTTCCCCTTCGGCTTTGCCCGCCTCCGGCGGTCAAAGCCGAAGGGGAACGGGTCGATTCGCGAGTGATGCCGTTAGCACGCCAAAACAAGGTTGGTGGGGGACAAGCCCCCGACCAACCTGAAAGGCCAGATCGCAGTACGGAACAAAACTCGCATCAACGCATTTTTCGTAAAC
>JAYTVL010000315.1:0-5175 GCA_043744075.1 Pirellula sp.
TTTTCACGCCTATCGCTATCGCTCTGAGCGGCTGAGATTTTTTTGAATCCGAAAAAAGTACCCGTCACACTCTGTGTGACGTTGCCTCAAAAACCAAAGGTTTTTGAACTGCAGACATCACGCGGAGCGTGATGGGTACTATAAAATCACAGCCTCAGAGTGTGACGGGTACTTTGGACGGATTAATTACCAAGCAAAGTGTGCAAAAGCCTTGTTTGCATCCGCCATTCGGTGCGTATTCTCGCGTTTGGTAATTGCAGTACCTTCTTTGCGGTAAGCAGCCATCAACTCGTCAGCAAGTTTCTGATGGGTCGCTCGCCCCTTCTTGTCCCGGACCGCTGTCAGGACCCATCGGAAAGCCAAGCTCTGTTGGCGGTTCTTGTTGACTTGCATAGGAACTTGATAAGACGCTCCACCGACCCGCTTTGAACGAACTTCAATGTACGGTTTCACGTTTTCGATGGCTTGTTCGAATACTTCGATAGATGGCCGATCCTTGATTTTCTCAGCGATCTCATCTAGAGCACTGTAAAAAACGCCTTGTGCAGTCGTTTTTTTGCCGTCATGCATCAAGCAATTGATAAACTTGGATGCCAACAAGGAATTGAACCGAGGATCAGGTCGCAGACTAGTGCGAGAAGCGGTGATTTTGCCCATATAATTCGAAATTAATCTACAAAAAAAGCTGGAGGTACGGGGTAGAAACTAAGCCTTCTTCGCGCCATAACGGCTGCGAGATTGCTTGCGGCCGACGACTCCGAGTGTATCCCGGCTTCCGCGAACAACTTGATAACGAACACCTGGCAGATCTCGCACTCGTCCTCCACGCACAAGAACAATCGAGTGCTCCTGCAAATTGTGGCCTTCGCCCGGGATGTAAACGGTGACTTCCTTGCCGTTGCTCAAGCGAACTCGCGTGATTTTTCGGAGGGCCGAGTTGGGCTTTTTCGGAGTCATGGTCCTTACCAGCAAACATACGCCTTGTTTCTGTGGGCATTTTTCAAGAACAGGGCTCTTCGTTCCCTTGCGCTGAACAACGCGATTTTTTCGAACCAATTGATTGATGGTTGGCATACAGTCGGAAATCGCCTTGCGAACTGAGTGAAATACAATACCAGGAAATGCAAATACCCAGATTCTTCGTCATTCGGGCAGTACCAAAGGTGGGAATCGAACCCACACGTCTGTTAAGGACACTGGATTTTGAGTCCAGCGCGTCTGCCGATTCCGCCACTTTGGCAAGGTCATTCAGCCGCGTGTCGATAAATCTGGGACCGTAAGTTTAATGCTGACCAATAGGATTGGACAAGTCCAACCGTCGTTTTTCCCCCAAATTCCTGGAGCCACAAATTCTCCATAGAAACGATGTCGAAAAATACTGTTTTTTTCTACTATCGTAATTATCGTTGGACGGAGTAACGGAGTTATGGCGAAAAAAGCGTTTAAACAACCTCGGCAATTTTTCAAAGACCACCGAATCGGTTCGACTGTTAGCCGAAACACAACCCATTGAGATCATTGTGAATTGGCTATGCAGTCGAAACGATGTCAAGTTCCCAGAGGACAAGTATTAGGCACAGCACACCTTTTGCGATTTTTCCAATGGAAATGAGACTGAATACTAAACAAAGCGCTCTTGGCCCGCAGTTTGCATCATGATTAATGTCGGCTTCAAGCGCCTTGAGTGGTCGCAATGTGGATCACTGAAACCTATCGCGTGAACAGAAAATCAGTTGCTGGATATATCGCCGGCAGCTGTGACCGAACACAATAGAGTGCTAGCGAAGTTCTCTCCAAACAATAACCTAAGGTAAACAGAGGAAGTTATGCAGATTCTGAAGGTAAACAAACTCCGAGGTCCGAACATCTGGGCAAATTTCCCAGTGCTCGAAGCTTGGGTCGACCTAGAGGAACTCAAAGACACTTCTTCGGAAATGATTCCGGGATTCAACGAACGATTAATGGCATGGTTGCCATCATTGGTCGAACATCGCTGCAGCGTCGGTGAACGTGGCGGTTTTTTTGTCCGTTTGCGTCGCGGGACGTATATGGCACACATTCTCGAACACGTGTCGCTCGAACTCCAATCACTTGCCGGAACTCCTGTCGGCTATGGCCGCGCTCGAGAGACGAACACAGATGGAATCTATAAAGTTGCAGTCGCCTTCAAAGAAGAAAAGCTCGGGCTTGCTTGTATCGAGAAAGCGTTCGAGTTAATTCTTGCGGCTGTTCATGACACGCCTTTCGATGTGAAAGCTGAAGTCGAAAAGTTGAAAGAATTTGGCTACGACGTTTGTCTTGGACCAAGCACGAAAGCGATCGTCGATGCAGCTAAAGCTCGCGGTATTCCATGGCGTCGTCTGAACGAAGGAAGTCTCGTTCAACTTGGACAAGGTCATCTGCAACGACGCATTTGCACCGCAGAAGCAGATAGCACGAGCGCAATCGCAGAATCGATTGCTCAAGACAAAGACTTGACTCGCATGTTGCTTAAAACGATTGGTGTTCCAACACCTGAGGGGCGGCCCGTTGAGAGCGCAGAAGACGCATGGGAAGCCGCAGAAGACATTGGGCTGCCAGTCGTCATTAAGCCGCAATTCGGAAATCACGGCCGCGGGGTCGCTACAAATCTTCAAAATCGTGAACAAGTGGAAGCTGCATATGCGGCGGCTCGCGAAGAAGGTAGTTCGATTATTTGCGAACGCCATGCGCCAGGCGACGACTACCGCGTGTTAGTCATCGGAGGCAAGATGGTGGCTGCGGCCCGCCGAGAGCCAGCTCACGTGATTGGTGACGGGCAATCAACCGTACAGCAATTGATCGATGTGGTCAATCAAGATCCGCGCCGAAGTGATGGACATAGCACTTCTCTAAGCAAAATTAAGATCGACTCGGTCGCATCCGGTGTCTTGCTCGAACAAGGGCTGACTCCAGATGCGATTGTTCCACTCAACAAAAAAGTTCTGATCCGCCGAAACGCCAATCTAAGTACTGGTGGTACTGCCGCAGATGTGACTGACTTAGTACACCCAGATGTCGCTCGTCAATGCGTTGAAGCGGCGCGAGTCATCGGATTGGATATTGCCGGCGTTGATGTAGTCGCACAAGACATCACACAACCACTTCAAGGACAACGCGGAGTGATCGTGGAAGTCAACGCCGGCCCCGGATTGCGTATGCATATTGAGCCTTCGTCGGGCTTGCCTCGACCGGTTGGGCAAGCAATCATCGATATGATGTACCCAGAGAATAATAATGGGCGTATACCAATCGTGAGCGTCACAGGCGTTAACGGCAAGACGACCACGACTCGACTCATTGCTCACATTGTTGCGTGCACAGGGAAGAAAGTAGGCATGATTTGCACTGACGGAATATACATTGCAGGTCGACGAATCGATTCGGGTGATTGCAGTGGACCTCAAAGTGCACGTTCGGTTTTGATGAACCCGTCGGTAGAAGCGGCCGTCTTGGAAACCGCGCGAGGTGGAATCCTCCGTGAGGGACTCGGCTTCGATATGTGCGATGTCGGTGTGGTAACCAACATTGGCGAAGGCGACCATCTTGGACTTGCCGATATCGAAACGATCGAACAACTTGCTCGAGTCAAACGCTGCATTATCGAAGCAGTGCACAAGAACGGCCATGGTGTTCTCAAAGCCAATGATCCGCTTACTGCTGGGATGGCAGAGAAATGCAAAGGCTCAGTGGTATTCTTCGCAATTGACGGCAACGATCCTGTTTTGCAGGCCCATCGCGACAAAGGCGGACGCGGTGCGTTTGTTCGGGACAACGCCGTGATTTTGGCCGAGGGCGATACGGATTTCGTTCTGCTTTCTTTGGACAGAATTCCATTAACTCATAACGGTAGAATCGGTTTCCAAGTGGAAAATGTGCTCGCCGCATCGGCTGCGTGTTGGGCGCTTGGCATGCCGTGCGAACAGATCCGACTTGGCTTGGAATCTTTCTCTTCTCACATGGACAAGGTTCCTGGCCGTTTCAATTTGATGGAGATTCATGGAGCGACAGTGGTTGTGGACTACGGTCACAACCAATCATCCCTTTTGGCAATCGCCGAAACTTTGAATCAATTCCCTCACCCAAGCCGAACGGTGATCTACTCGGCTGCCGGTGATCGACGTGATGTCGACATGATTCGTCAAGGTGAAATTTTGGCCGACCACTTCGACCGAATCATACTTTATGAAGACCAATACCTTCGAGGGCGTCAACCAGGCGAAATCATGTCCTTGTTCAAAAAGGGCATGGACGGCGGCAAGCGAGTTAAAGAGATTCACGAGATGCAAGGTTGGCAGAATGCTGTCGATCGCGCCTTGAAGTTGATTCGCAAGGGAGAATTCCTGTTGATGCAAGCCGACACGATTGATGAAGCGGTACAATACCTGCACCATTCCATTGAGCACGAGAGCATGGGCCGCGAAATCGAACTTGACGCTGCGATTTTGAAGCCTGCAGAGAAAGTTGCGAAATTGGTCCCATCGACAGAAAACGCCTCGGACACCAAGAGCAGCACGCTTTAGTTGTTGTGAAAGCACACCCTCGGCATAATTCCGGCATAATTCCGGCGGCATGGACGAATGCCCCCGAGTTTTACCCGGGGGATCGTTACCACCTTTCTAGGCTATTCGCACTCGTTTGCAGCCAGCGAAACTGTGATCAAAATGCGCCTCGCGTTTACGGTAGGGGCGTTTGCATTTCATTCGGTGTGCCATCAAAAACAAATCAATGCGACGAAGATTCGCGGCGGTTGCCCAGCGAGTGGGAATCGCCTAGAAAGCCTAGCTGTCTATTTGGAGTTGTTAGTCGCCAGCGCCAGACAAGTTCGTCCGGACAAGACAGGCTACACACCCGCGGATGTCGCTCCGATCTTTGAACGCCTGAACTTGGATCCCAGCTATTGGAAGTTGCAGATCAAAAACTTTGGCCGCTTGTTCGCCAACGTGGTGGGAAAACCGAAGGATGTTCACGAGATGCGAAGCTTGATCTCAAGGCGTCGGTTCTACCTAAAGCGTCTCAAGCCGGAACCAGTCAAGACGAACCAGCGTTTTGGACTGAAATTGCTTTCGATAGGTGTTCCGCTGTGGGTTGTCGTCCGCATTTTTGGCCGTAATGAGATGTATTGGTATCGTCAACTGGAGCAACTGGGACGAAATT
>JAYTVL010000316.1:0-1625 GCA_043744075.1 Pirellula sp.
GCGGTTCCGAGCCGAAGCCAACATAACCGCTGGCCTAGACCATCCGCACATTGTTCGGGTGTTTAGCGTCGGACGCGAGCATGATACGCATTTTTATACTATGAAGTTGGTTGCCATGAAGCCATACATCGACGGAGACGGTGCAACAGACATTTTGACTAAGATTGCTTACGCCGCACCATCACACGCAAACCGTGTCAATCCTGCCGTGCCACCGTTCTCGATGCGATCGTCTACCGCGCAACGGCTCGCGATCCCCAGGCACGATATGCGACTGCTAACGAGTTAGCGGACGATTTGCGTCAATTCTTGATCGGCCAACAGACAACGATTCTCGACGCTTCGCAAGGCAAACGCTCGAACCAAAGGATTCGACGAGTTCGTGTTGGAATAGCTGCCTCAGTAGTGGCTGCCATCGTTGGGATTGGGTCCTTGTCGTACATGGCTGTCCAAACATCGGTTGCCAAAGTAGATTTGAAAGATGACTTACAAAGCGAGCTCGCGAATTCTTACTATCGTCTTGGAGTGTTCCACGGGCAGCGATACGATCATTCGCAGCAAGAAAAAATGCTGCAACAATCGATTGAGCTTTGGGAGAAACTTGCCTTGCGGCACGGAACGCCACGATTTCGATTTAATGCATTATTCGCGTGTTTAACCATGGCCCAACTTTACTACGACAGCGGTCGCATACAAGAGGCCAAGGAAAAAGGTGGGGAGGCAATCGCTCAGTTCAGCTCGCTTCATCAGTCTGAACCGGAGGACTCCCTTTACACTTTCGGTTTAGCGTATGCTCATGCAAGAGTAGGTGCCATGCTGGCTCAAATATTAACAGTGACGGATGCGGAGCAACATCAGCGAACTGGCTTGGCTTTATTGGCGACTATGGATGGGGAACCTACGGATTGGACAGCAACTCCATTTTTTCCGTTTATGGACTTTCGCGGCGCGCTCGCAGAATGCCGGTTGAATTTGGCTGCCGCTGCGGTATCCGTTGAGAATTTGACGCTGCTGAATTCCGCCTTGAACGCCTTGAATGATCTCAGTGTTCAAGAGTCCGCAGGCGCACAGTGTCAAGCGATGCTGGCCCGTGCCAGTTGGCAGTACGGTGAGGAGCTTGAACGCCTGGGACGACACGCAGAGGCGGAACGTCAGCTGTCGGATTGCGTTGGCCAATTTCAACAGCTCGCTGCCGATCATCCCGAGATCGCTTCCTATCGATTTGGTTTCGCTACCGCCGCACATGCGTTTGGCGGCGTATTAGGGTCGTCAGGTAAAGCCTCTGAGGCATTGGCTCAATTCAATCGTGCAATCGAGTTATTGACGCAACTGGAATCGGATTTCCCTAAAGTCGCCGAGATTCAGCATTATTTGGCAGGATGCTTGAACAATATGGGAAATGGCCTTTCGATAGGCGATAGCGTCGAGCAATATGAAGAGGCACTAAAGCATGAACTGATCGCTGTCGGAATCAATCCTGAGCACCGTCAATATCGTCGTTGGATAGTAACGCAACGTAACAACCTCGTAACAAAGTACGAACAGTTGCGAGATCGAAAGAAAATGGAGCAACACGTTCAATTGTCGATCGACGCCTTGCAGCATCTCATTCAGATTGGTATTGC
>JAYTVL010000317.1:0-19364 GCA_043744075.1 Pirellula sp.
TTTCCACAACGATTCGATTGTAGATCCATGCGTCCCATTGCAATTGAATCTCGATAAGCCAAATCGGCTCTTCGATTGCATCGGGCATCAGAACACCATACGCACGGCGTTCAATCGCCTTGAGAGGGAGAATGGGAGCTTGCAGAATTGCGGACTGCCCGGGTGAGGAGCCGGTCCAATGTTGACGCAAAAGCCGCACGGTCTTTTGGGCTATAGGGGGTCGGACCTGAAAACTCCATTCCTGCGCCTCTGGCAGCATCGAAAAGGTCGCGTGCGGCAAGCCGGCCCACAACATTGCGATCGTCGTACTGTTCACCGCGAGGGTCGATGACAAAGACTTGCTTGTCTACTAATTGTGCGGCCAAAGGGATGTCGGCAGTTATGGCCAAGTCGCCAGCCTCGGCGTGATCGACGATGTACTTGTCCGCGATGTTTGCACCGTCTCGAACGGTAATACTCGAAAAAAGTGAATTCTCTGGCGGAACCCATATCGATTGATTTGCCACCAAAACGACAGGCAGTTTGAGTCGAGTCGCTGCGCGAAACACCAGCTCCTTGACCTCGCGAGGTGCAGCGTCAGCATCGATCCATATTTTCATTCTGTATATTATCCAATCTATGAAGTGAAGCTAAAAACGAGGCTAGTGCCTAATGGCGCTCACTTTGTAATTTCTGAGCCTCAATGCGCTAGCATGAGGGCCGGATTCGCGAGTGATTCTTGGCACTCCAGCCCGCACGCTAGCGAGTTGCGGCTCAAAGTGAGTGCAATTGGGCTAGCGCCTGCGGCTCAAACCAGTTCCAAGGAATAAATCTCGACTCCGGGAATGATCCCTTGCCCTGCCACTTACAAATGGACTGCCGTCGACAAAGAACCGATAGGGCAAATCCGTCGCCTGACTAATTCCAATTCGAGACGTCGATCGTACTTCAAAATCAACTCTTTCGGAAGCCGACTCTAGCCAAATCCTTTTGCTTTCAACGAGATCCTCTCCATTGAAATGAATATCAATTCCAAGGGATTGGCAAAGCTTTCCCGGGCCATTTGTTAAATCCCTTGGTTTGGATACCGGACGCAAAGCAGACATGATTCCGACCCCTTGAGTTGGTTCCAGGGCTCGAACGAGCACGGCAGCACCATACCCGGCCTTCTCGCTGACGATGTTCATGCAATAGCGATTGTGGATCGAGTAAATGTATAAACAGCCTGGAGGTCCAAACATGGTTCGATTCCGTTTGGTTTCACCTTTAGAAGCATGGCAGGCAGGATCCTCATCGCAAAGATAGGCTTCGGTTTCAACAATGATCCCAGCCACGATTTCGGCACCCAAGACATGCACCAGCTTGCAACCAAGGAGTCGTTGGGCCAATACAATAGTTGGCCGCTGGAAGAATGATTTGTCCAGTTTTGGCATTTTTGGATCGTGATCTTAGAAAAATGTGCAGTCTAATTTAGATCAGGCAAGCAGGGAGTACAATTGAGCAAATGGATACTTCCACGCAGCTTGAACCAATCGTCAAAAACTCTAACCTTCCCGAGCCGGGCCTTGTCTATCATTGCGTTTGTGGGACCGAGTTTCACGTCGACCCTGTGGTCGGTGGCACGTGTACGAACTGCAATCGCATTGTACAGCCAGAAGCAATTAAGAATGCGACAAATGCCACCGTTTCCATTACCAGTTTTCAAAGCGATGCTGACTCGCACCATTTCGAGTTAGAGGGAAACAGCCATCTCGTTAGTCGTATTTATGGCCACTTTAGAATCGACCGCAAAATAGGTTCAGGCGGGATGGGAGCCGTTTATCGCGCTTTGGACATTTCATTGCAGCGCTTCGTCGCGGTCAAGATCATGCGGAATGTAAATCACTGCATCGACTCTCGTATCGCAATGATGTTGCGTGAAGCGGTCGCGCAAGCTAGGCTGAATCATCCGAATGTAGTTACAATCTATTATGTTGGTCGCCAAGACGAAGAACCGTTTTTGGCGATGGAATTGTTAACGGGTCCGCCACTCTCAGAAAAACTTCATTCGGAAGGGACGATACCCTACGCAGATGCGATTCTGTATGCCAGTCAAGTTGCATCAGCCCTTCGACACGCGGCTCAGTTCGGAATTGTTCATGCGGACATCAAGCCTGGTAACCTGTTGATCGCAGGTGTTGGACGAATCAAGCTTTCGGATTTTGGGCTCTCCAGGATTCAAAACGAGCCTGGGCAACCGTCGTCCGTTTCGGGGACTCCCGCTTATGTCGCTCCCGAGCTGGTCCAAGGCAACGCAATCAGCATTCAGTCAGATATGTACGCACTTGGCGTTACACTTTTTGAATTAGTGTTTGGTCGCCTGCCTTTTGAGCTCGTGGGAACAACGGTACGCGAGCGAATTGAGACTCACCTAACAGCCGAAGTGGCGTTTCCGCCGGTTTGGCCTAACGTAATTCCGCACGCATTTGCCGACCTCATTTCGCGATTGCTGGCAAAAGATCCCAAGGATCGTTATGCGACATACGATGATCTCTTAGCCGACCTAAAATCGATAGAGCCGGTCTCGACTACCACGGCTGGAGTCGCGTCAAGGGCTGCGGCCTTTGCGATAGACCAATTGTTTTTGCTGGTATTTATCGCACCATTTGCATTCTTGATAATTCTCATGAATTCGGACTGGACTGAAGTTTCGCTAAAAAGATATCAATGGGCTACACCGATCGTCGCGTTTGCGTCGCTCATTGTACCGGCCTTTTATTTATCCATGATTTATCGAGGCTGGCGATCGATTGGGCGTTATTTGTTTCAGCTTCGTATTGTTGAGGTGAACGGTTTGCCACCACGACGCGAACAGCTGGTAACTCGCGAGGTACTTCGAAATTCACTTGCTTGGTTTTCGCCGCTAGCACTTTACGTCTATGCCAGCAATCCCGTTCTAACCCCCATTTTTTTGGTCGCGCTAGTTTTGTTCCCCTGTATCGACTCGACGATGATTTTGCTATTAAAAAGCCGCAAGTCGTTGCATGACTACCTTTGCAACTCACGCGTCGTACTTGCCGTCGATCATGAGAAAGAAGCCAAATAGACAATGCAACAAGTTAAAGTCCAATTGTCCGAACGGAGCTACCCGATCTTTATAGGGACACAGACCCTCGAGCATATCGCCACTAAGCTTTCTGAATTGATAACTGGATGGTTGCACGCCATCATTATCTGCGATGAAAAAGTAGTCCAAACTTTCGGGAAAACAATCGAAGGAAGCTTAAGCAAGACGGGCAAGCGTACTGCGATGCTAGTGGTTCCCAGCGGCGAAGAAAACAAATCCCTCGCGATTCTGTCTCAGCTTTGGGACCGGATGCTGGTGGAAAAGGCGGACCGAAAAAGCGTGGTCGTGGCGATTGGTGGCGGAGTTGTCGGCGACCTAGCAGGCTTTGCTGCTGCGTCCTATACGAGAGGACTCAGATTCGTTCAAGTCCCAACGACTCTCTTAGCCATGGTGGATAGCAGTGTAGGAGGCAAGACAGGTATCAATTTGCCCTTAGCTAAGAACATGATCGGTGCGTTTTGGCAACCGCATGCGGTCTGGATCGATACGTCGACGCTCGACTCTCTGCCTGACCGGGAATTCAGAAGCGGACTTGCAGAGGTGGTGAAATACGGTGTGATCATGGACGAAAGTTTTTTCGACCATTTAGAGGAACATGCAGACGCTATTCTTGCGAGGAAGCATGAGCATATCCAGCATATTGTGCGTCGCTCCTGTGAACTGAAGGCTCAAGTGGTTTCTCAAGACGAACGCGAGACCACTGGCCTGCGAGCTATTCTCAACTATGGACACACCTTTGGGCACGCGATCGAAGCGAAGACTTCTTACGGACGCTTCTTGCACGGCGAAGCAATTTCTATCGGAATGACAATGGCTGGGCAATTGGCGGTTCGACTCGATCTTTGGCCACAAGAATGCCAAAAAAGACAGACGTCGCTGCTTTGTAAATTCGGACTGCCTACTAGTTTTTCCGAAGTGCCGGGTGAACAGTTGATCGAAGCGATGCAACTGGACAAGAAAACAGAACACGGCAAACTCAACTTCATCTTGCCAACTAGGATTGGCCAAGTTCGAAACGTTTCCAATTGCGAATTCGCTGACATTCTCGGATCGATTTGGGGAAACGCCACCTAGCACACTTAACATTAATTTTGCCCTCGCCTTATAAAACGGATGGATCCAAATTGTCAGTGAAGTCGCAAAGCAAAGATTTGCCAATTCGGTGGAGTGATCGAGTCCAACAGACCTGGTTCCTTGCCTTGTTAGGAGCCGCCCTGTATTGGCTTTCGTTGCCGCCGATGAAGTTCCCATGGGCAGGTTTTTTGGCGACGGCCTGTTGGGTATCGATTGTTGCAAAAGAGTGTTCGCCGACGCGTCGAGAATACTGGAGTCTATGGCTAGCAGGCGCTGGAATGTGGCTTGCTCTCTTGCAAGGAATCCGGTTGGCGTATTGGCCACTGTATGCAGGCTGGATCGCGTTATCGTTGTACTTGGCAGTCTATTTGCCAATGTTTATAGCGATGGCCCGATCTCTAAATCGCGTCTGGTACATCCCTTTGCCATTCGCGGCGACGACCGCTTGGGTTGGCTGCGAACTGATTCGAGCATATTTTGCAACTGGGTTTGCTGCTTGCATGCTTGCACATAGTCAAATCCCGTGGCCTTGGATGTTGCCTATTGCCTCTTATTTTGGCGGATACGGTGTAAGTTTTATGGTCATGTTTCTGGGTGCTGTACTCTACCAATGGTTCAGCTGGGCCTGTTGGAGACGCAAATCTTGGAGTGAATTGAAATCGACACTATTTGTGGTCGAGAATTCAGCTTATACACTCTTCGCATTCGCAGTTATTTTGGGTTCGATATGGTCGTTGCGAACACATGATGAATGGCTGGCCAGTCAGGAGCCTATTAAGCCTTTAGGCAGAATACTGTTAATTCAAGAAAACATGCCTACGCAGTTCGATGGCACGTTAGACGATGTGGTTCTTGGATGGCAACAGTATGAAAAACAGACGGCAATAGCTGCCAGGACGCACGCTTCAAAAGGGGTCGATTTGGTTGTTTGGCCAGAGAGCACGTTTAGCCGTGGAGTGCCTTGGCTTGACACCAAACACAAATCTTTTATTTCATCCGAGCTTGAACTGTCTGGCGATGAAATCGAAGCTTGGAAGTCCCAAATTGACGTCAAAATACAGAGGATACTCGCGCCCTTTGGATCATTAACGCCGAAATTCCTATTGGGGACAGACGCCGTTAGGCTGCAATCTGGTACGGCAAGCAAGTATAATTCTGCGCTATGGGTGGATACGGTGAAAAGCGAAGCGTGCGAGTACTACGCCAAACAGCATCTAGTCATGTTTGGAGAGTACATTCCGTTTGCGTCGTTTTTTCCTGGCATTCTTAGTCTGATTGGACTTGGTCAAATTGAAGCCGGCGCCAAGCCGATGGCTTGGCAATTGCCTTCAGGAGTAACCGTTTCGCCAAGCATTTGCTTCGAAGACGTCTTGCCGCACTTAATTCATTCGCATGTTCGCCAATTGACAGCGATGGGAAAACCGCCGGATATACTGGTCAACATCACCAACGACGGATGGTTTCGAGGATCAAGCATTCTTGATCACCACTTGAACAACGCAATTCTTGTGGCAGTTGAGAATCGAAGACCAATGTTGGTCGCTGCCAACTTGGGAATCTCTGCATGGATTGATGGCGATGGGAGGGTCGTGCAGTCGCTTCCTCGAATGGAGCCTGGATCAATCCTTGCCGAGCCGATACCAGATGGCCGATGGGGGCTGTGGCAAACCATTGGCGATTGGCCTGCGAGATGTTTAGCGATTGTAAGCTGTTTGCCATTCCTAATTGGGCTAGCTAAAAGAATCTTTTCAAAACGCCACTTGCCCAACTGAACGGCATCGTTAAAAATCTTGGAACTCTTCTAACGTGGTCAGCATCCTAAGCATGCGTGCTTTGGATTGCTCGAACAATAAATGTCTGATTTCGTGAGTGGGAAAGACTTCCAGCCTGTCACTTTTTGATTGACAGGCTGGAAGCCTATCCTACTGAAATTGAAAGGCTCACAGCGATGAAAAGTCTTTTTGCTCGCGTTCAATCGGCTGGGGCGCGTAGAAAGGCCGTACGGAATCGAACGAAACGGGGTCTATTCCTAGAGTCGCTCGAGCTGCGCCAACTTATGGCGGCAGATACGCTTCAAATTAACAATCAGCTTTATGATTCGCACGAGCTGCTAGTTCAATTCCGCTCGCCCATCCCCTCGGCATTGGTTGGCCAAAGTTACGCAGGTACAATGGTTAGTCGTCAGCTTACGGACGACGGTTGGTTCCAAGTCGATGTTGGAGCAGGTACGAACGTAACCAAAGCGTTGGAAGCTTTTCAGAGTCGAGCGGATGTAGTTCAAGCCTCGCCAGACTTCGCCATCACGGCACGGGCGACACCCAATGATCCATCGTTCGGATCACTCTGGGGTTTGTCCAATAATGGCAGCCAGGGAGGCCTCGTCACCGCTGACATCAACGCCGATCAAGCCTGGGATTATGGCACTTCAACTAATGTCGTCATTGCTGTGATCGACACCGGCGTTGATTATCGCCACCAAGATCTGGCCGCAAATATTTGGTCGAATTTCGGTGAGATTGCTGGCAACGGAATTGACGATGATCGCAATGGATATGTTGACGATACGCGTGGGTGGGACTTTGCAAATAATGATAACGATCCGATGGACGATAACGGCCACGGAACACACGTTTCAGGTACAATTGGAGCTGTGGGAAACAACGGTATCGGAGTAACCGGCGTCGCTTGGGCCGCTTCGATCATGCCGTTAAAGTTTTTAGATAAGAATGGTTCCGGCGCCTTGAGCGATGCCATTGAGGCAATCAACTACGCTCGTGTCAACGGAGCAAAGGTGATCAACGCTAGCTGGGGCGGCGGCGGTTTTTCGTCAGCTTTACAATCTGCGATCACTCAATACAGAAATGCAGGCGGCATATTTGTTGCAGCGGCCGGCAACGAGAGCTCAAACAACGCCACAACTCCTTCTTATCCCGCGAATTACACAGGAGTCGTCTCTGTGGGAGCGTCGACTCGCACGGACGCACTTGCTAGCTTCTCAAACTTTGGAACAAACGTTCAAATCGTCGCGCCTGGTCAATCCATTCTCAGCACGCTTCCCGGAAACGCATATGGCACATTGAGTGGGACTTCCATGGCGACACCTCATGTGGCCGGCGCGATTGCCTTGCTCTGGGGCCAAAACCCAACGCGCACCGCTTCGCAAATCACCGATGCAATATTCGCCAACACGGACAACGTGTTGAGGGGTACGAAATCCATTTACGGACGCCTCAATCTCGGCAAAGCTGCAGCTGCTCTGAAACAGGGTAATCCACCTGTAGATCCACCGACAAACCCTCCACAACCTCAACCAACCAAAGTGACGTATAGTCTGCAAGGAACGTATCCGCTTAGCGATGCAACAACGCAAGCCAAAGTGCATCGGTTTGCAATCGATGTCCCGGACAACATCTCGATCGCCGATTTAGACGTCGTTTTGAACATCCAACATACATATGTAAGCGACTTAGGCATTATCCTCATTTCGCCCGATGGCACTTCCCGAACACTAATCAATCGTCGAGGTGGATCATCCGATAACATTCAATTAACTTTGTCCGATGAAGCAAGTGTCGCGGTTGGGTCGCTTTCTAGTCTCCGCGGAACGGTGAAACCGGAATCCAGCTTAAGTGCTTTCGATGGCAAAAGTGCGAAAGGCCGTTGGATTTTGCAAGTGACCGATTATGCACGCGGCGACGTCGGGCAGATTCTTGGCGCTCAGCTTGTTGTCACCACCAATTCGGCAATTTCGTCAGCCTCGGCAAAGACGATGATTGTCAGTGATCCATCGGGCACAATGCAGCGCGATATGCGAAATGTTGCGGAAACTTTCCGAACGATACTTTCAGATATCTTTGATGTCCGCGCCCGTTCGAATTCCGTCGCCGAGGATCCCGCATCCAACGCACATCAAGACTGCGATGACCAAGCCGAAGTGGTTGAGCGAATTGAAAATGCCACGAGGTCAAGGTTTTCCTTGTTGCGATTATTTGGTCGACGAAGTTAAGAGCATTAGTCCTCGTCGTCGGTCCACTGATTTTCCTCTTCGGAATGCTGGGGATCTGAGGCTGCAACGTAAACTTGCTCGTCCTCGGAACTCTTCCTTTTCTTGGCCTTCGGAGCCTTAGGGGTCTCTTCCCAACTATCATCGCGACGAATTTTGTTGGATCGACTCTTGGATTTGCTAGAGGGTGGTTCAGCGGCCTCTTCTGCACCGGAACGCATTGTTTCCCATTGCGCTAGAGTGATTGCTACTTCGCGTGCTTGGGAACCGTTGTATTGGCCTACGATTCCATCTTCGGACATAAAATCGATTAGCCTTGCGGCCCTTCCGTACCCGATGCCAAGTGCGCGTTGAAGCAAAGAACAACTGCCTCGTCCTTCGCGAACCACAATGTCAACTGCTGCTTCATATAAATCATCTCGTTTCTTGAACGATCCGGGTTTGATCGCTTCGTCGTCCTCTTTGGTGACTTTAAGCTGCACCAATTCTTGGACAAAATTCTGTTCGCCCAAACTGCAGTGGTCTACTACCGAATTGATTTCGTCGTCGCTAAGGTACGTGCCTTGTCCTCGAACAAGTGCGCTGGTACCAGGCCACAAAAAGAGCATGTCACCGTTGCCGAGCAACTTGTCTGCACCCATTGCATCTAGCACAACCCGAGAGTCGGTTTTGCTGGCGACTTGGAAGCTAATTCGAGCCGGCAAATTACTCTTGATCAGCCCCGTAATGACGTCTACCGTCGGCTTCTGAGTCGCAAGGATCAGGTGAATACCAACTGCTCGACTTTTCTGGGCAAGTCGAATGATATGTGCCTCGACTTCTTTGCCCGAGGTCATCATCAAGTCCGCCATTTCGTCCACGACGATCACGATGAAGGGTAGGTGATCTGGAATCAAGTCTGCTTCTTCATCGTTCTCCGGTTTGAGTCTGTCTAATAATTCTTCTCGCCCAAGCTGATTGTAATTTGTTAAATGGCGTACTCCGGCACGTGCCAGCAGTGCGTACCGTTCCTCCATCTTGTCGACGGCCCAGGCCAGGATTGCTTCGGCTTTTCGCATATCGATTACGACCGGATGCATCAAATGTGGCAAGCGAGCATAGCAACTCAGCTCCACCATCTTCGGGTCGATCATCAGCATACGCACTTCATCGGGCCGTCGCGTCATCAATATCGACGAGATGATTGAGTTCAAACAAACGCTTTTTCCGGTACCGGTTCTACCCGCAATGAGCAAGTGAGGGAGGCTCGCCAAGTCTACGGTTAGTGCCTTGCCCGACACATCCTTACCCAGGAACAATGGAATCTTTTGCTTTCGGATTTGAGCCCCACTTTCCTCGATGACTTCTCGCATCCGAACGATCTGGCGTTGCTCGTTTGGTACTTCGATCCCAACGCTGTTTTTTCCTGGGATGGGTGCCACGATTCGGACGCTCGGAACACGCAGTGCAATCGCTAGGTCGTCGGCTAGTCCCGCGATCTTGCTAAGTCGAAGTCCTGCTTCGAGCTCGATTTCATATTGAGCAATCACTGGGCCGGTTTCAATCTCAACTACCTTGATATTGAAGCCGAAATTGGCAAATGTTTGTTCTAGTACCTTGGCCTTCTTTTTCACTTCCTCGGTCTGCTCGTCATACGATACTTCGTCTGACTCCGTCAACAAGTCAAGGCCAGGCAGAACGTATTCTTCGCTTCCCTCAGGTAGTTTCGTATCATCGAGATGGGCAAGTGAATCCTCCGGGAGCGGTTCCGGGGGCTGCTCTTTTGCTTCTTGTTTAGATTTGCGAGTCTGGACTCGAGGCCCTTTGTCTTCTTCGATGTTTGGGGCATCGGATCTGACGGTCGTTGATCGACCGTTCACTCGTTTTCCAGGCTTCTCTGCGACAATCTCTTCCGATTCCTCAGAGCTGTGGACGTCGTCGTCATCTTCGTCGTAGCGGGAATCAATGGCTTCGTCGTCGTCCGAAACAAATGTGTCCTCTGCCTCTTCATCGTACTCATCGTCAAAGATTGGTTCTTTGGATATGGAGGGCTCGCGAGTGCCAACCGAGGTTCTAGCGATTGGAATTTCGTTCTCGTCGACGGAGCCAAACGAAACGTCACATTCTTCGTTTATTGCTTTCTTGGAACCAAAGAAGGCACCCGCGATGGATGCGAGTGTTGAAGGTTGTTTGGCTTTAGGGAACGTTAGATCCGTTCGTCCGACTGCCTTGGACTGGGACGCCAGATCCTCTGCAGTCAAACTAGTTTCCGCTCTTCGTCCGATTCGAATAGCAGGTCCAGAACTGTTTCCATTGCTTGAGCCTACATCGTTTGCCGAGGCGCCGGACAAAGGAGCCGAGTGCAGGACCGATGACGGATAAGTTGTTTGTGAATTGGATAAGCCGTTACTACTAGCGCTTATTGATGTGGGGTTTTGTCGAAGCGTCACGCTTTTGGGTAGATCCGATCGGGATGGCGAAAACGTTCCGGAGACCAATTCCTCATGTCGCCTAAATGACCAAGTGGGAATTCGAAAGTATCTAAGCGCTATTAGCCCACCGGTCGCCGCAAAACCAAAGTACCGGACCAAAGCGTATTCGGTACTCAAAAGTAGACCGCCCACTAACACGCTCAATACCATGATAGAAGCGCCTAAATGTGCCAAATGCTGATCCATCCATGTATTGCAAAGGGCTCCTAGGTATCCTCCACCACCAATGGGAACGGGAATACGTGGTGATAGGCCGAACCGAGTTGGCATGCAGCAGATTGCAACAAGAATCAGAGTCCAACCAACGCTTCGCCCCATCGGAGATGCCCACGGTTGCTGCCTGAGCATCACAACCCCTGAAAGACAAAAGAGCATGGCAACCAGGTAACTTCCAATGCCGGTCGCTTGCATAAGAATATCGCTCGCCAAAGCACCCAGATAGCCACAAGAATTTTGGATCTTATCATTTAGTGGATAGGCGGCATTCATCGGGGTGTAAATCGATGCGATGTTGCTCGAGAAGTCCCCTAAGTTGTCGGCAGCATCATGGCTCAATAGAGAGAGCCAAAGCAATGCGGCACAGGCAAACATCACGACTGCGGCTACGTCCCACCTGACCGACCGTTGATTTTCCATCACTCGCTACCCTATGAGGCTGTGTCTACAATGATCCACCTCTCATCTTCGGCAAAAAGGTAGCAAAACCGCCGGGAAGTTTTCGGGAGCACACCATAGACAACACAATCCTCAAACTCAACGCCGCTTCTCCATGTTTGGTATTTTGAATATCAACAAGCCCTCGGGGCCTACGAGTCGAGATTGTGTCAACTCCATTCAAAAGCTGTTGCGTCCATTGAAGGTTGGGCATGCCGGCACGCTCGATCCTCTAGCAAGCGGGGTTTTGCTCGTTCTCATTGGCCAAGCGGTTCGATTGACTGACGCCGTACATACTTTGCCTAAACAGTATATTGGATCCTTTCAGTTAGGTGTAACTAGTGAGTCTACTGACTGCGAAACGCCGGTTGTTCCGATCGATTCAGCGCCGCCCCTAGATCGAGAGGCTATCGAAGGACAACTGCTGTCTTTTGTTGGCACCATTGAGCAATCGCCGCCAAAATACTCGGCGGTTTGGATTGGTGGAAAACGAGCCCATGAACTTGCACGCGCCGGGAAGGACTTTGAAATGCCGTCTCGACAAGTATTGATCTCGTCGTTGGAATTAACCAACTTTGAGTATCCGCATTTCGAGCTGAAGATGACCTGCGGAACTGGGACTTATGTTCGATCTTTGGGACGGGACATTGCGAGAAAGCTCGGATCGGATGCCGTCATGACGAAACTCCTACGAACCGCCATTGGGCCATTTAGAATAGAAAGCAGCTGCACCGTCAATGCATTGGCGAACAAAGAAGGCATTGAAAAGCATCTTGTGCCCGCTCGCGATGGAGTCAAACATTGGCCACAGGTTTTTCCACACGAGGAATCGATTTTGCATTTCGAGCAGGGCAAGCAGGTAAGTGAGTCCGAATTAAACACAGAGCAGGAAATCATCGAAGACTTTGCAGCTGTGGTTGATTCCGAAGGGCGGCTGCGAGCGTTGGTCAAACGAGTAGCAAAGAACACTTGGAGAGCTGATACGTGCTTTCTTACAAAAAATGTCTAACCCGCGCAGCGGCGGGAGTAGTATGGGCATCTGGGATCGCTTCTCTTCCGCCAGCGAACCAAGCTTTCACCGGCTTCTTCCCTGGCTTCCGAATCGAGTCCCTTCGAACGCGATTTAAACCAATATGCTGACATTCGAAAGGAACGCCTCAAGGGCGAGAGCAAACGCACGCGAGCTACTGCCGGGTTGCTCATCGCTGGATTGCAGCCGAGACTCTTGTCGTCGATTGAAGCCTTTGCGAAAACGCTGAGCATGGCGGTACAGCAGGTCAAACTGACCTACGTGGCGTGGTGTCAGGTTGACCTACGTGGCGTGGTAGAATGTCAGGGGCGATTCGGGTTCGTTGCCCTTGGTGCGAGCGTAGAAGGCTTTACTAGCGGTGAAGGCGGAGAAGGCGGTGTAAGCTGCGAAGACCAAAGTGTACGGGCAATTCCTGTTGGTAACAAATCTCCACGATCGGCATTGGCACGACCAAAGATGCTTTTGTCTGGAACATCCGTACCCCAACCCAAACCGTCAACTTCACGGATTAATTGCTGTACGCGATCTCCGATGATTTGTTCTCTTTGCTGAGTTCGCTTGTTGTGAATCTCCTTGAGTCTGGCGAGTTGCTCTTCCAACGCTTTGAGTTCCTTCAACTTCGCGTTTTGTCGCTGATCGAATTGCTCGCCCACGGCGTTTTTCAGCTTATCAACCACACTCTCCTTTTCTGCACCTTCTACTGTCCTAAGCTTATTGAGAAGCGTTGTAACCCCCTGCATCGTGTTTTCTTCTTCGGCGACCAATTTGTTTAGTATCGCCAAATCAGAAGAGCCTATATTTAACGGGCTGGTGTCCAAAATGCGTCTAGCCCCTGCTGGCCCTGCTGGGACGCCATTTATATCTTGCCCATTTGTAAAACAACTCAATACTCCGCCTAAGACAGCTGTCGAAAAGAGAGCGAACGCAATTTTGTGTTTCATCGTAATTCCTTGTTCGTAATTCGAAATGAAATGGTACTAAACAACTAAGGTTTTTGATTCTCGAAAACGTCAAGCTCCCGTTTGACGCGACGAAGTTCTTTGTCGAATGGATCAATGACGGGAATCGCATCGGAAACGTAATAGCTTTGTTCAAGCTCTAGCGCCTGTTTCCGAATCGATTCCGCGCCGTCGTTTGACCATAGCGGGGGTCTTTCGACAGAGGGAGTAAATTCTGCCGCGCTTTCTTGGATTTCAGAAATGGGCCAGACAAGCCAAATGCCCAAACTAGCGACAACGACAACGGCAGCAATTGTATATACGACTACTTTCCATCGGGTCGCCGTTGACGCAAGCTCTAGTCCATACTCCATTCTTGCTGGCTTCGAATTCTGAGCGGGGTTTTCGAAGTGTGCTATCTCTTGCTCAAGAAGCGTTGCCACAGTTGCCGCGTCCGGAAATCGCTCGCTCGGTTGTTTCGACAAGAGCTTCAATATGAAGCGTTCAAGCCAATCGGGTATCAATGGGACTTGTTCGCAAATCGATCGCGGCTCATCATGAACGATTCGCTGCATCGAGCCGTAGATCGATTCACTTCGGAATGGGGAATGCCCGGTGCACATCGCATACATGACAGTCCCGAGACTAAACAAGTCGGATTGCGCCGTACAAGTTTCACCACGCACTTGCTCGGGCGCCATGAATTGAGGCGTGCCCGCAATAAACCCGCTGCAAGTATGACTGGCATCGCTATTCACTCTTGCGAGTCCAAAGTCAGCCACGCGAACGCGTTCGACACCGCGATCAAGCAAAATATTGGCAGGCTTGATGTCGCGATGTACAAGTCCACATTCGTGAGCAGCCGATAACGCCAACGCTATCTGACGTGCAACTCGCAATACAGAAAGGACATCAAGAGGACCGTGTTTTCGAATTCGAGATTCAAGTGTGCCACCAGGAACATACTCCATGGCAAAATATGGAAGCCCGCGATGTACATCGACCGTAAAAACCGGGACAACGTGCTCATGTGAAATCGCCGCCATGGCTCGCGCTTCCATTGCAAATCGTTTGCGGGCGGCTGCAACACTCGCCAAGCCAGGATCGAGTATTTTTAATGCAACATTTCTGCTCAATGCCGAGTCGATGGCGCGGAATACAATCCCCATCCCACCGCTGCCAATGATCCCTTGAATTTCGTAGTTTCCAATCCGCCCCATCGATGCTGGGTCGTCGGTCGGTCCTAAGACTGATAAATCGACCAAATGGCTCGGAACAGAATACTCTTCGGATCTCTCGCCAGATCTTGAGACAACATGGGATAATTGCTTCTCTGACCAAATGGACATTTCAGTCGAGCTTGAAAGCATTGCCGTTACGGTGCCGAGAACCTTTAAACCGCCTGCAACCTCCATTAGTAGATTCTGGCATGTTCGGCAATCCGCTAGATGTTCTTCAAACTGAATGGTTTCTTTTTCACCGAGCGATTCACTTAACAAAAGCTCCGCAGTTCGACGATCACAAAGAGCCATGTTGGTCTCCTTGGTCTGGAAGGGTTGTATCCATCGATTCAATCACCGACTTGAGTTTTGCCAAAATGCGGCATTTAGCTGAGTAGACCGTTCCCGTCTTCATCGAAAGTTGATCGGACACTTGTTCAGCCGATTTGCCTTCGACGGCGGTTAGCCAAAATGCCATCCATTGTTGCGGGTTTACTTCTTTTTGAACAATTGCGGCAGCGCAATAAAACATCCAACGACGCTCGTCTTCTGCGTTTGCCAGCGACTCTTCGGCTAGCCACTCAGTTTCCATTGCAAATCCGCTGCCTCCCTTGCCGCGCCCTATGCGAGCACGTTGACGAGTGATTTGCATTGTGACCCTTCGAGCGGCTTCGGCAAGCCAAGCTCGAAAGCTTCCGGCACGACCGGATGGACTCCAGTTTGTTGCCGATTTGTGAACGGCCATGAGAACTTCCTGAACAACGTCTAGGGCATCGTCAGGCTGCAGGCCATGGCTGCGAGCGAATCGGTAGACTGGCTGCTGGTAGTGATCTTCGAAATAGGTCCAAGCGTCAACATCGTTCCGATCGGCCAACCGTCGGATCAAGCTAACTCGCGTTTCAGGCCAATTGGACATGTGGTAACTCGTTTTCGCGTTGAAACAGTGCTTTGGATAAGGATAAATGCAATGGTCGCTCGAAACCTTGCATATTCTCTAAAAATCCTGGGGCGAAACTATTTGTTGGTTGCTTGCCGCCCCCCGCTGTATTCGAATACACTGTCTCGACATTCATCGTTTTTCTGATTGCTCCTACAAATTCACTCAAAAATGACTCCAAAACCAAGAAATGAGGCTGCCGTAAATGCCTTGCGCATGATGCCGACGAAATGGGCGATGGTCATTGTTGGCGTGGTCATTGCCTATGTGGTCCTACAACCGCGTCTCAATCAGTGGTTCGGCTGGAGCTTGCCAAGCGTTGCAAGTATGGTCGGTGACGAAAAAACGGTTGCAAAAACACCGTCAAAAAAGAGCGAAGCAAGCAAAAAGTCTACGGCAAGTCACCAAGAAAAGGTAAAGGAGAATCAGAAGTCCGAAGAAGCGGCTCCAAAGAACAAACCGAACGAAGTTGACGAAGAACCCGTTGAAAAGGAAACGCCGATCCTACCCTATGGCCGACGATCCGAGGACAGGAAAACCACATCGCCAACCAAAACCACCAGCAAAACAAAAGGCAAAACAAACGACGATTCGGAACCGCTCTACGGATTCCTGACCGAAGTCGGACGCAATCGATACGAATCGCCTGCAGGTCTCGTTTATGGCCCAGGCTCGGAAGAAGGGCATCGACTTAAACATATTGCACGACACTTAGAGGACCAACCCGATCGCCCTGGATCGCATGGAGTCTTCAACGGAGACATGAAGGCATTTCTCGCTGCAATCGATGACGCATACACTCGGGCTAAAAAAGGGGCGAAGGGTACAACGAAAACGGATGATGATGGCTCGGTGGTTTACGAAGTTACTTTTGAAAAGGCAATCGGATTTATTGGAGGCGAATCGGGTGGACGGAAGAAGAATCCGTCCACAAAGAAAATCCGATTGGTTGTCCGAGGCAACAATGTGATTACTGCTTTTCCTTTTTGATTGCAGCTGGCGTTGCACACCGAGTTGCAAGGCCGAAATAACGGCAGCGACCGGCGCTACATTTATGCATACTCAATTAAACTTCTACTGGCTAACATGAATTCACCGCTGATCTATGTCGAGTCTTGCCCAGTCTGCGGAGACGGTTTGTGCCGCATCCGCGTTTGTGTCCAAAACCAGCGGCTGACAGGCTGCGTTCTATGCGATGAATGCGAAGCGGTCTGGACAGACCCATCCATGGAACAACGAGTTTCTCGCAATCAAGACTCAACTGACTCGTTATGTCCGAGTTGCGGTCTTTCGCTCTGGGACAAAAATGCACACTGGGCCAATATCGGCGAAGTATGTTTACTAGGTTGGTATGATCGAGTCCGCGTAGTCGCGGGCTAGGAGGGTAGGATGGGACCATTGTCCCGTCCAAGCGAAGGATCGGGACATGGGTCCAAATCTACTTTTGGTAGTTTCCATTCTGCCGCTCGCCTCAATAGCACATCCATCCCTTACATTTTGCATTTTCCAATTCTCATTTTAACTTTTTCAATAGTCTGTGTCATTGGGCATAGTCGCGACAGTGACATGCCGTAGTCATAGGAGAAAGCTTCACCCTGGCAGAACGGTTTTTCAAACCCATACAATGGTATTGAAAATCCGGCCTACACCCATGGTTTCAGAAATCTCGACAGCTGCAAAAAGTTCAAATTTGCTCGTAAAAGTTGTTCGGTTGCCAAATCCGCTGCGAGCTCCCCGAGTACGCTCGTAAATTTGAAGCCATGTCCAGATAGGCCAGCTACAATAATTGCTTGCGGCAATTGCGGTAACGTATCGATAATGAAATTTTCATCAGGAGTCATCGTGTAATAACAGCCAGACCATTTCGACATGCGTCGACTAACATCAGGCAAATTTGCTCCCAGGAACGATTCAACGGCCAATTGATCCTCGGAATTTTTTTGGTGAACACCGTCGACAGAGGATTCGACACTTTCCCCGCCACTATGTCTTGCTATCTTCATTCCTAAGGCATCGAGTTCTGGAAACCCATAAAAATGACCTGCTGGCGTTTCGTAGAAGAAACAAGGGAAACCGTCAACCTCTCGGTACGAATGGTTGTTTGTCTCGTACCAATAGAGGTGTTTACGCAATACTCGTAACGGGATATTAAATCCACTGATCAACTCTCCAGCCCATGGCCCCGCAGTAAGGATGAGCTTGCCAGCTCGGCAGACTCGATCGGCGGTCCTTACCAGGACGCCACTTCCATCCGCTTCCCAACCTATCACCTTTTGTTCGATCACCAACTCAGCACCTAGGGCGGCAGCCGATTCGAGATGAGCTTGAACGCAAGCCTCAACCTTGAGATACCCTGCATCTTCTTCCAAAATCACAGACCAAGAATCATCGCCGTGCAAATTAGGGTAACGATAGGTGGCTTCCGCCATAGTGAGTCGCTCAATTGGCAATTCGAATTGGGCCGCGCTTCTCAATACCCCAGGAATGACAATACCGTCAGCCGGTCCGATTTCAAGCAGTCCTGTCGCATGATACAATCTTGTTCCTGTTCGTGATTCCAGTTCTCGCCAAAGATCGTAGGCTCTGCGTAGCAGTGGCACATACGACGGATGTTCAAAGTACGATTTGCGAATGATTCGCGTTTCGCCGTGTGAGCTTCCGCGATTGTGTGGCGGCGAAAACTGGTCAATACCAAGAACGCAATGCCCCCGTTTTGCAAGCGCAAAGGCTGCAGCGCTACCAACACCACCTAAGCCAAGAACAATCGCGTCGTAAATTTCTTAAATCTCCTTTCGTAGACAACTTGTTTAACCGCGTGCCCATCGGGCCGCGTTTTCCTCGCGAAAGCGCGGGGCGATGCCCACGCGGTTAAACGAAGAAACCGATTCATGGGTGCCTATTAGCCAAAAACCTAACGATCCACAGGGTAAACCTGCGGGATTAGGCTTCAAATAGAATGTCATGTTAATGGTGTGCAGCGAAATAGGACGATGCACTTTTTAGTTTTGCGTACTACTCCTTGGTTGTCCGTCGTATGTTGGCCCAAAATCTCTTGGACCGTCATTTCCAGGACCAGCGTTTCTCGGACCGTCGTTTCTCGGACCGTCGTTTCTCGGGCCGTCGTTTCTCGGGCCGTCGTTTCTCGGGCCAGCGCGATCTGGCTGGTTTTGGTTGCGACTTGGCTGATTATTCCATTGAGGTGAATATCGGTTTGCTGGAGATTGTTGCCAGGGTTGGGGTTGGGGGCCAAATCTTTGCGGTCCAAACGATTGTGGACCGAACATTTCGGGGCGAAACGATTGTGGCATGCGGTTCATTTGTTGAAATACATGTTCTGGTCGCATTCGATCTCGTTCGTTCTCTTCTCGCATCATGGATTCAATCGATTTCAAGGAGCGGTTAATATTACTAAGCAATTCGAGAACTCCGGGTTGGACTGGAGCGAAGCCCACTTCATCGTGATGGACGCGAGAATGCTTTGGATTTTGATTTTCCTGTGGCTTTCGGCGGCTGCGAGATTCTTTCGACTCTTTTCTGCCTTTGCCGGCCTTTTTGCGATCGTGATTTTTGTCGCCATCACTAGCACGGAAACTTACCAATTGCTCGTGATCGACGACGGATTCTTGCGAACGTAAGTGTCCTGAGAAAAGAATGGCCAAGGCCACTGCGGAGTTGAAAGTAACGCAATTTGGAAAAAATTGTTTAATTGAAAGCATGTTAGCTCCTTTGGGAACAGAGGGATTTCGGTGACTTTTTCATGATACTCCATTCTCGTCAGCAATTGCGTAACGAAATAACTTTACTAATCACTTGACAGCACTTGCCAGGGTCGGTTACACTCGTGACCCCAACTGAAGGACGGTTGGCGGGCCGAGACGCATCGAAAGAGCGTTTTGTCTTGCGAAACGTTGTTTTTGTTGAACTGATCTTTGACAATCTGGTGGATGAGTTT